>VSIX01000124.1 GCA_008086245.1 Candidatus Mcinerneyibacterium aminivorans | reverse complement strand
GCATCCGTCACTCATTACGGGGATGTACTTCGAAGAGATATCTTCCGTCACTAAAAATCTCGCCAGAGATTTTTAAATCGACGAAGTAATCTCAAGAACTGCTTTGGTATAACCCATAAATGTTTTCTTCAGCGGTCTAACATTCAAAACTCATCACTTGGAATTACTTCAATGGTATAACCTCCGTCACTCATTACTTGGATGTACTCAAAAAATTAACCTCCGTCACTTAAAAATCTCGCCAGAGATTTTTAAATATTCCTCGAAAATAAATAAAATTCATGCTAATATTGTTTGTCAAACGAAATAAAAGTAGGAGGTTGTTTTGAGAAAATTTGGATTAATTTTTATAGTTTTAGTGATTAATATTTCACTTCTATTTTCTTCCGCTGATAGGTTGGATACTCTTCTGGATAATTTTGAAAAGGAATATCTTAAACTTCACCCTGAAAAGGCAACTGATCTTGAGCTTTCCAGGGATTTAGAATATGTTGATTATGGAAGTTATTATACATATTCAAAAAAAGAGTTAGAAAAGGAGTATAAAATATATAATAAGTATTACAAAGAACTTATTGAAATTGATTCTAATACGCTATCGGCTAAAGAAAAGAAGGAGTATAAGCTTTTAAAAACAATGCTGGAATTAAAAATTGAGGGGGAGAAATTCAAGGAACATGAATATCTTCTGCACTATATGCTCGGGTTTCAGAGCAGTATCCCCACAATGCTTATTAATAAACATAGAATAAGTAATCAGGAAGATGTTCAAAATTTCATAAAAAGGATAAATCTTCTGCCCGTTGTTATTGCAAATATTAGAGAGCAAATAGATTACAGAAAAAAGAATAAACTGCTGGCGCCGAGATACTCAATAGAAAGACTCATAAGTTCCATGGAAAGATTTATTGAATACGAGCCCAAAAACCATCCGCTTATTTTGTCATATAAAAGAAAGATAAAAAAGGGAAATTTGAAAAAAAAGAAAATTAAGGAATTGGAAGAAAAAATTATAGAAACTTTAAAAAATAATGTCTATCCGGAATATGGTAAATTCATAAATGAATTAAAAAAATTAAAAAGGGAAGCAACAGATATCTCAGGAGTGTGGAGATTACCGGAGGGGGACAATTATTACAAATACTGTTTAAAAGTTAATACTACAACAGATTTAACCCCTGAAGAAATTCATGAAATTGGTCTGAACCAGATTGAAAGAATTCAGAATGAAATTATGAAGCTAACAAAAGAACTGGGTATAAAAGGGGATAACTTTTCTGAAAGAATAAATAACTATTTCAAGGAAATTTATGGAAAAAATACGGATAAAATAATTAAATCAAATAAAAAGGCCGTAATTAGATATAAAAAGATTGTAAGAAGAATGGAGAGAAAATTATCTAAATATTTTAAAAGAACTCCGGCATCAAAAGCTACTGTAAAAGAAATTCCGGAATATGCAAAAGGAACGCTTGGAACTCACTATGAATATTCAAAATCTGTAGGGACATTTTATGTTTCTATATGGGAAGGCGGTATGTTCGAAGAGGGCATGAAGCCTTTAACATATCACGAAACCGTTCCAGGGCATCACCTGCAGATTTCACTTTTTAGAGAATCTGAATACTACAGACCGTATAGATCATTTTTCTTTTATCCAGGTTATGTAGAGGGCTGGGCAATGTATGCAGAACAATTATGCAAAGAGATAGGCAGATACAGAAATAATTATCAATTAATATCATATTACCGTTCTGAACTTCTTCGTGCTGTAAGAATTGTTCTCGATACCGGGATACATTATAAAAAATGGTCGAGAGAAGAAGCATACAATTATATGGAGAAAAATTTGGGCTGGGCGTCATTTGGATCAATTGATAGATACAGCGTATGGCCTGGACAGGCGTGCGGTTATGAGATAGGAAAATTAAAAATACTGAAAATTAGGGATAAATATAAAGAAATAAAAGGTGAAACTTATAATCTCAAAGATTTTCATGAATTTGTGCTGGAGGATGGAACGATTCCTCTATTAATCCTGGAAGATAAATTAAATAATTTACAATAAATATGTGGAAGGATGGGCTTCCATCCTTCTTTTTATTCAGAAATTCTTTTGAAAAAACCAAGAATAATTCCTAAAACTACCGACCATAAAGCTGCCAGTCCTATTTGGAAGTGTTTCGGTAGAATAAAGGTAACAGTATGTGCCGGAATCCAGAACCAGAAGAGTGTTAATATCGAATTTTTTATCCCCTGATAGCTGTTTCTTCTCATAATTATATTATCAGTGAATCGATGAAATAGCATCATCTGAGGTCCAAATAGGGTATTTGTAAAGATTGAAGTGCTTAAAGCATATAAAAAGCTTCCTGAAAAAAATGTGGGAAGCAATCCCTTTGTGATTAATGCCTCTGTAAAACCCCAGAAACCCGTAAAAGCATATTTAATAATTATTCCAAGTACTCCCCAGCCGATTACTTTTAAAATTAATTCTCTTAAATTAAATGGGTTTAATACTTTTTTATGCTCTATCCATATACCGATATATTCGCCAAAAGTTCCCAAAATAGCAAATTGAATAAAAGCAGAAAATAGTAAGAAATTTTTAACAAAATAGATATAGTTTTCATACATAAATATCTCCTCAATTTTCTCTAATAGTAACTAAAAATGAGTTATAGTCAAAAAGAAATTTAATTGTTATTTTTACAAACTTATTTTAAATCCCGGAAATCATTCAATTTCTATTATGAATAGCATTTTTTCCTTAGGGTTATATTATCTAAAAAGTTTAGCTATAAAGCAATTTTTAATAAATTGACATTTAAATTTATAATTGATATAATCCAGATAAAGATATATATTCTTTTATAATATTATTAATGGCTAAATTACAATCAAAAAGGAGGTAGTAATGAAAATTGCTGTTATTGGGAGTGGAGGAAGAGAACATGCAATAGGTTGGAGGCTTTCAAAAGAAAACTCCCATAAATTATATTCGGTTCCGGGCAATGGAGGAACTAAAGAGATAACTGAAAATGTGGATGTTTCCTCAAATAAGAAAATACTGGAATTTTTAAAAGAAAATGAAATAGAAATGGTTATTATTGGACCTGAAATACCTCTTGCTGAAGGACTGGCGGATGAGACAAGAAAAAGTGGAATAATTACACTCGGTCCGAATAAAGATGGAGCAAGAATTGAAAAATCAAAAGTTTGGGCCAAAAATTTTATGAATAAATATAATATTCCTACAGCGGATCATATTGTTTTTGATGATTATGATTCTGCAATCAAATATGTAGAAAAAGTTAGAGAAGACAGGTATCCGCTGGTGGTAAAAGCGGATGGTCTGGCAGCTGGAAAGGGTGTATTTATAGTAAAAGATACAGAAGAGGCCAGGGATGCGCTTAATACAATAATGGTTGAAAAAAAATTTGGAGAAGCCGGGAAAAAGGTGGAAATCGAAGAATTTTTGAGAGGAGTTGAGGCTTCATATCTTGTATTTATGGATGGAGAAAAATATAAACCCATGGTAACTTCCAAGGATTACAAGCAATTGCTTGATAATGATAGGGGACCAAATACAGGTGGTATGGGAACATTTTCACCTTCTCCACATATTGATAGAGCCCTTGAACAGAAAATACAACAGAATATAATTGATAGAGTTTTAGAAGGATTTCATAAAGAAAATATTGATTACAGGGGTGTACTTTATGCGGGATTGATGCTTACTGAAGATGGACCAAAAGTGTTAGAGTTTAATTGCAGGTTCGGGGATCCCGAAACACAGGTAATACTGCCCAGATTGAAAACTCCTTTGAGTGAAATTGTTCATGCAATAAATGAAGTTTCACTCGAAAAAATTGATATAAAGTGGAAGGATAAAGCGGCAGTTTGTGTTATTGCGGCATCGGATGGTTATCCAATTGAGTATGAAAAGGGAAAACATATTACCGGACTTGAAAATGTTAAAAAATCTCTTGTATTTCATGCTGGAACAAAATTTGTTAATGAAAAATATTATACAGCGGGAGGAAGAGTTCTGGGAGTAACTGCAGTAGAAAATAATCTTAGAAAAAGCAGAGAACAGGCATATAGAGATATTAGTAAAATTACTTTTGAGGGAATGTATTATAGAAACGATATCGCTAAATTATAATCATTAAAGGAGGATGGTTATGTTAGAAAGGTGGTTTAATTTAAAAGAGAACAATACCGATGTTAAAACCGAACTCGAAGCTGCTTTAGCAACATTTATGACAATGGCTTATATCATTTTTGTTAACCCGATTATTCTATCTGATGCAGGGATGGATAAAAAAAACAGCAGTAACGGCAGCTACCTGTATAGCTGCAGCAGTGGCAACGCTTGTAATGGGATTTTTGGCGAATTATCCAATTGCCCTGGCACCAGGCATGGGTTTGAATGCTTATTTTGCCTATACTGCTGTACCTTATATCTCTAAACAGCTCGAGCAGATGGGTATAGCGGGAAAACATACCCCGTGGCAGATAGCACTCGCTGCTGTGTTTGTATCCGGAGTTGTTTTCTTAATACTCACAATATTAAAGATTAGAAAAAAAATTGTCAATGGAATCCCGGATGCAATTAAGCATGCAACGGCAGTTGGTATCGGTCTTTTTATCGCATTTATCGGATTAAAAAGTGCTGGAATAATAGTAAGCAACGAATCTACCTTTGTAACTCTGGGGAAATTTTCAAAGCCAGAAACTATTCTGGCAGTGGTAGGTCTTGTCATTACTTCTTTACTGCTGATAAGAAAGATAAAAGGTGCAATTCTTCTTGGAATTCTTGCTACTACAATACTGGGAATTATTACCGGGATGGTTGATTTGCCAAAACAGATTTTTTCCATGCCCCAGATGTCAGCAACAGCATTTAAAATGGATTTTGCAGGACTGCTAAAGGTAGGAATTCTTGATGTAATCTTTGTTTTCCTTTTTGTTGATATGTTTGATACCATAGGAACATTAATAGGTATTGGAGAACAGGGAGGATTCATGAAAGATGGTAAACTTCCAAGGGTTAGCAGAGCATTAACTGCAGATGCTGTAGGTACTATTGCCGGTTCCTTTACCGGAACTTCCACGGTTACTTCCTATATAGAAAGTGCTGCAGGAGTTGCAGAAGGTGGTAGAACAGGTTTAACATCAGTTTTTGTTGGATTTTTCTTTATTGTTGCTTTATTTTTAACTCCGATTGTAGCAATTATTCCCGCTTTTGCTACTGCACCGGCATTGATACTGGTAGGAATTTTTATGGCAAAAAATATATTAAAAATTAACTGGGATGATTTTTCAGAATCAATTCCCGGCTTTTTGACAGTTATTACAATACCCTTAACCTACAGTATTGCAAATGGACTTGCAATCGGTTTTATTATGTATCCATTAATGAAAATCTTCAAAGGTGAGGCTAAAAAAGTAAGTTTACTCGTTTATGTTTTAGCTATTTTATTTGTAGCACGATTTATATTCCTGGCTTAGCTAAAAAGTTAATATTTGGGCAGCAATATAATATTGCTGCCCAACCCTAATACTATGAAAGTGATTAAGAAAGAAAATCTAAATAAAATAATCAGTATCCTTGAAAATGATGGTGTCATAATTTTTCCGACTGATACTGTTTTTGGGATAGGTTCCCTTATGGGACATGATAGTTCCTTACAGAAACTATATGATATAAAAAAAAGGAACCCCCAAAAAAAAATACCTCTTCTCGTTTCGGATAAAATTATGATAAAAAATATAATATCCGGCAGTATTCCTGAATCAATGAATAAATTAATCAATAATTTTTCACCTGGGGGTTTAACCTACATTATTAGGGCAAAAACAAAATATGAAAAATATGCTAATCGGGATGGGTCTATTGCTGTAAGAATCCCCGATAACGATTTTTTGTTAAGATTAATAAGCAAAATTAATAAACCCCTATTTGCCAGTTCTGCAAATATTTCGGGAAAAGAGGAAATTAATAATTTAGATGAACTAAAAAGAGTTTTTAAGGATAAGGTTGATGCATTGATTCCCGGAGAAACCAAAAAAGATATTCCCTCTACAATTATTTCATTTATGGAAAAATTGCCTTTCTTTATTCGAACCGGAGCAATATCAAAAGGAAAGATAAGAGAAGTAATAGAGACAAAAACAACTGTTCTATTTGTTTGCAGCGGAAATACCTGCCGCTCACCCATTGCAGAAGAATATTCCAGAAAAATTTCAAATAATAAATTGTACAATTTTAAATCTGCGGGAACATTGCATATTGAGAATGCTCCGATATCTAAAAATTCGAAGAAAATAATAAAGGGTTTTGGAGGAAATCCCGGCTTAAAATCCACTTCGTTGAATCAAAATCTTGTCGATTCGAGTGATTTAATTCTCACCATGGCTAAAAAACATAAAGAATATGTAAAAATCAATTATAAGGTCGATTATGTTTATACACTGGCCGAATTTTCGGTTAATAAAGGAGTCATTTTTTCGAATGGGCAATTTGATGTTGTAATTGATGATGAAGGATTTGATATATTTGATCCTGTAGGAGGAAGTTTAGATTACTATAAAAAGGTATTTAAAATAATTAAAAAATTAATTGATGAAATTAAATGGAAAGAATTTGATGATTAAAAAAAATCCAATATTATTAACCTATTATATAACAAACAGATGCAATGCAAAATGTGATTTCTGCAATATCTGGAAGCAGGAAAACAAAAAAGATGCTAAAAAAGGGGATGTTCTGGAAAATCTAAAAACTGCAAAAGAGGAATTAAAGATTAAATTCGTAGATTTTACAGGTGGTGAGCCCCTTCTTCACAATGATATTATTGAAATATTAACATATGCAAAAGAATTAAACCTGTATACTTCAATTACCACCAATACCAAACTTTATCCCAGAATGGCAGAACAGTTAAATAATAAAGTTGATTTTCTATTATTTTCTATAGACGGCACCCGAGAATTTCATAATCAGAATCGTGGAGGAAATTTTTTTAGATCCCTTCTCGAGAGTATTGAGATAGCCAAAAAATTAAATGAAAATCCAGATTTGATATATACTGTTACAAATGAATCAATAAAATATATTGATGATGTGGTTGAAATAGGTCAGAAGAATAATCTTATGGTACAGATTAATCCGGTTTTTGAATATTTTGAGAATGAACCAATCACAGGGAAAAATCTGGATATAATTAGAAAATACTTTTGGAAGAAAAATGTATATGTTAATCTGGCTCAGCTCAAATTGATTGAGAATAATGGAAATAATCTTAAGAAACCGCGATGCAGGGGGGTAACATCAAATTTAGTTATTTCTGAAGATAATAAAATTATTCTTCCATGTTATCATAACATGAAATGGGAGATTGATATAAATCATGATTTAAAAAAAGCCTTTAATTCTAAAAAAAGAAATGAAATTGAAAAACAGCAGGGGACTTTTCCATTCTGTCAGGAATGTACAATTAATTGCTATTTTGATCCGTCATTTGAATATGAAGTTGATAAATATATGTTTTGGAGTTTGTTAAGCCGAATAAAATACAGTTGTGAAAAGTATTTTATTAATAAATTTAGGAGGTAAAATGTTTATTCCATTTTTCCTTTATGCAGAAGTTCATCACAAGTTCAGTATAATTCCCAATTTTATATATCAGAAGGAACCGGAAATCATTGCGGATTTTCCACGGAGATTGGAACCGCATGTTGAACGGATACCTTTTGTCATAAATGTTAAAGATGCAAATAAATTCCCTATCATATTGAAGGAAGTTTATGTAAAAATATTAAAACCAAAAAATAAAATTGTAAAAAAGATATTCGCGGGGAATGAAATAATCAGACAGAGAATTTATCAAAAATCTTTTTATCTGAAAAAGGATTTTGATATTGAAGGGGATCATCCCGTTATTGTTGAGATACATTATTTTCATAATAATAAGGAAAGAATAGTAGAAAATCACAATTACAGAAAAGCACCAAGGTCTTTATGGTATATAAATTTCTCAAAAAACATGTTGCCCGGCAAGAGAAACTGGTATCCGGGAGATATTCACTGGCATTCCATTTACACCGAAGATGATGTCGAATTCGGACAATCCCTGGAAAATGCGGTGGATCTTGCTAAATCTTCCGGGCTGTATTTTTTAGGAGTAACCGATCATTCATATGACCTTGATGATGAAATTGGTAAATACAGGGAAAAAGATGAAGAACTCATTAAATGGCAAACATTCAAGAAAAAAGCAGAGCTGCTAAATAATAGAAATACTGATTTTGTTTTTCTGGATGGAGAAGAAGTATCGGCAGGTAACAGCAGGGGGAGAAATGTACATGTGCTGGTTTTTGGTAATGATAAATTTATAGAAGGCTCGGGAGATTCTACGGATATTCCCTTTAAGAACTATCCAGATTCACATTTGAAAGATTTTTCAAGCAGGGTCGATTTTTCAATTGCTGCCCATCCCTATGAGGGATATTCATTACTGCCTTCTATTTTTCTAAGAAGGGGAAAATGGGAAGAAGAAGATCTTGATTTGGTGAATGGTATGCAATTTTATAATGGAAGGAAAAATAAAGGTTATCTTAAAGGAAAGGAAAAATGGATAGAACTCTTGCTGAAGGGGAAAAAGAAATATGCATATGCCGGGACAGATGCACACGGTGATTTTAATAGGGCATTTAAGGTGAAAATACCATTTTTAAAAATTATAGAAAACAAGGAACAGATTGCCGGGAATGTTAAAACCTATGTACACTGTGATAAAAAACCCAATAAGGCTTTACTTTTAAAAAACTTAAAGAGGGGCAGATGTATTATAAGCGATGGTCCTTTTTTGGATTTGAAATTTAAAACTTCAGAGAAGGAATATCTATGCGGTGATAGTATTGAAAATGAGGAAAGCGGTGATATAGTTATAACAATGCAGTCCAGTAAGGAGTTTGGCAAATTAGACAGCTTATTAATTTTTAAGGGAAACCTCAAAACCCAAAAAGAAGAAATTTTCGAAGAAATAATGCTAAATGACTTTGAAAATATTTACAAACAATCCTATAATATAAAAGGAAATGAGAGGGAATACATCAGAGCTGAATTGAAAACTAACAAAAACAAAATAGCCCTGACAAATCCCCTCTTTTTAAATTACTAATCTTCAGTGCTGGATGGACTATTCTTCTTGCTGTTTAGTTCATCCAGTCTCTTTTTAACCGCTTCGAGTTCTTCTTTTAAAAATTCGTATTGTTCTTTTAGAGCTTCTTCTTCGCTTATCTGTTGTGCAGGATAAGCAGATTGTTCCGATTGAACGGGAGAATAATATCTCCTCATTTTTCTTCCATAATGATAATCATTCCAGTAACCTCTTCTACCTCTACCTCTTCTTCTACCAAGACCTAATCCGGGTCCCGGTTTGGTATATCCCGGACTATTATATCCGTTGCAAAATCCAAGTCCTCTACCCGTACTTGGTCCCTGTCCTAAGGGGCCTGTTCTATCTCCTGCTGGCATAAAAAACACCTCCTTTTATAAGTTATTTAAAAATTTTTATTTCGTCCTCTGCGTCTTCTCCGTCGGCAGCATCCTCTGTTGTGCCCAAAATTTCTTGCCCTGTTTATAATATTTTCTGAACCGCATTCCGGACAGCAATCTATGCTTTCTCCTGAAGATGCTTCAAAAGAATTTCCGCAATTCCTGCAGATATATATGAAATTGTTAAAGTGTATATTTCCACCTTCAATTACTATCTCTTTACCCTTAATAATGGCTTCTGATATTTTTCTGTGGGCTGAATCAATTAAGCGGGTGAATGTTGGTCTTGAAACTTCAAGTTTTTCTGCGGCTTCTTTATGTGATAGCTTTCTGTAATCCGATAATCTGATTGCTTCATATTCATCAAGGTTTAGAGTAACGGTTTCTAAATTAATTCTTCTAATGCCAACAGGTTTCATGCCCATTGCTATAGGGGGTTTCCCTACTCTTCTAATTTTTTTTGGTCTTGCCATAGAATCCTCCTATGTTATGAACTAATGTTCATTAATATTATAGTATTGTTATATTAAATGTCAAGGGGTAATGCAGCTTGTTTTTGATTATTGTCTCAAACTGCAGCATTAAATAAAGAAATTATACTTTATATTTATAAACAGTTGATTTTAAATTATCTCTTTTTAAGAAGCTGCCCCTTCATTAGTGGTTATGGTTTTAAATAGTTATTATAGATTTCCGGATATGTCAGAAAATCATGAAGTAATATTTTAAAAAAATGCTTGAACAATTTCGATATGCTCGTATAATCATATCCAAAGGAGGTTCTATATGAATATAAAAAAAGGCTTAATTATAATTATTGCATTTCTATTGATATTTTCTCTAATTAGTTGTGGTGAAAAAACAGGGGGAAAACAGAAGCTGAAAATTTTTCATGCAGGAAGTTTAACTATTCCATTTGAAAAGCTGGAAAAGGTATTTGAAGAAAAGCATCCGGAGGTTGACATTTTGAGGGAGGCTGCCGGAAGCAGAAAATGTGCTAGGAAAATCTCGGAATTAAATAAAAAAGCAGATATAATGGCAAGTGCAGATTATACGGTAATTGAGAATCTTTTAATTCCGGAACATGCAGATTGGAATATTTCCTTTGTTACAAATGAGATGTCTATTATGTATACTGAAAAGAGTAAATATGGTGATGAAATAAATGAAAACAACTGGCACGAAATACTACTAAAAGATGAGGTGAGTGTTGGAAGAAGCGATCCAAATGCAGATCCGTGCGGTTACAGAACACTTTTAGTATGGCAGCTGGCAGATAAGTATTATAAGGATGCGAATAATCTTGATGAAAAACTAAAAAATAAAGACAATCAGTATATCAGACCTGCTGAAGTAGACCTTCTTTCACTTCTTGAAACCGGGGAGCTTGATTATCTGTTTATTTATCGATCTGTTGCACAGCAGCATCACGGTAAATTTGTTACTTTACCTGATAGGATAAATTTAAAAACAACCGAATACTCAGATTTTTATAAAAATGCAAAAGTTGAAGTTAGTGGCAAAAAACCGGGAGAAAAAATTACTAAAATTGGAGCTCCTATGGTGTATGGTATTACAATTCCTAAAAATGCGGAAAACAAAGAACTGGCAAAAAAATTCTTGCTTTTCCTTTTTTCAAATGAAGGAATTGAAATAATGGAAAATAATGGACAACCCTTCATATATCCTCCGATTGTAACCGGAAACAGGGATGAAGTACCTGAAGAAATTTTAGAAAACATTACACAGATAAAACAGTAAGGTCTCAATACTACTACTCTTATCAATTAAGCAGCAGAATAATCTGCTGCTTAATTTCTTTTTCTTTCTTTAAAATATAAAAAAAGTGAATAAATAACCGGGAAGAGAACGGTAAGCAAAACAATTATAAAAAATGATAGATTTAAAATAAAATTGAAAGTTAGAATTAATGCTCTAATAAAAAAAAGAATTCCCGCTATTGAGAAAGAATATCCACCAATTAGGGCAGTTTTTTCCCAGTTTTCTTCTGAAGATAAGGACCATGGGGTTCTAATTCCCATGTAGAAATTTAAGGGTATTTTGGGAAGCAAATTTCCTATTAAAACAAAACTAATTCCCAATATAACAAAGATAATATTTATAGAGTAGTTAAATTCCTGATGAGTACCCATCCACAGGGAAAACTGATGAAGTAGAGTTATCATTAAAACAATAACAAATGAAAATTTAGGAATTACTTTTGAAAAAGTTTTTTTATTTTTCTTATACCTGAAAGATATTTTTGGTAAAAAATAAAGGATTAAAAAAATTAATATATTTATTACTAAAAAAAGCACTAACCCTTCAGTTTTATTTACATAGGCATCAATCTTTCCATTAATATTCCAGCGAATCGGTATTTTTGACGAAGGGGAAAGTATCAGCCAGAAAATGAATGTTCCGATAATTTGAAGAATTAGAACTATAATACTTGATTTAAATTTTTTTAATCTTCCCATTTTGCCTCCTCAGGTTTTTCTTAAATTCCAATAAAATATGAAATTAAATTTTCAAAATGCCTGTACATAATAATATTTATCAAATTTAGCTCATTTTTTAAAACAAACCGGATTTACCTGTTTCAGTATACACAGATGCTTGCTGATTACCAGTTCTGAAATAATAAATATTTCTGATATTTCAGCAGAAAAAATGGAATCATATTTTAAAAATATTTATCAAATTTCTTTAGTGTTTTGTCTGATGAAGATCAAAAAAATTAAATCTTTTACTATCTCTTTCAGTATCAAGTTAATTCTATAATTAATTATAAAATCGAGTAAAATCTATTTTAAGAATTGTTTTATATATGCCCTGATGAGCTTGATAATATGGGATATGGAGATATAATAAATTCTATGGAAAAATATTGTGGAGTTCATATAACTCATGAGGCGGTTCAAAAAATTGGTGGTATTGGAGCTGTAATAGCGGGACTTTTGACCTCATCTGAGTATAAAAACATTTTTGACAAATCTTTGCTGTACGGTCCGCTATTTGATTTAAATGGCTCCGAAACATCAAAATTGGGCAAAGATGGGATAGTTTATTATTCGGGAAAAGATAATTACAGTGAAAATAACTGGGATAAGATATTTAAACCGATAGAAGAAAAATACAATATTTATATAGTCTATGGAAAGAGAAAAATTGTAAATGAAACAAATCCAGAACTTGTTTCCGATGTGGATATAGTTCTGCTTTATATTAATGAAATGAAGGAAGATATTTTAAAGGAATACAAATATAAATTCTGGGAAAAATATAAAATTGAATCAAAGAAATATGATAGCTGGGATTATGAACAGTATTTTAGAATAGGAATCCCCTATTTTGAAATTATAAATAAGCTTTATTCCAATGATTCTACAGTTCATTTTTCCCATGAGTATATGGGAATCCCCTCTATATTAAATATGAAAATGAATATAAATTATCAGAAAAAATCAAAAAATCATATTTCAGTATATTATGCTCATGAAATACCGGCAGTTAGAAGGCTTGTGGAAAAAATAACCGGACATGACATAACATTTTATAATATCATGGATAACGATAAAAAAAATAATATATCAATGGAGCAGGAATTTAATAATTTTGAAAGAAATTATAGAGATGACCTTGTAAAAAAAACGGATAATTTTGACAGTGTTTTTACTGTAAGCAAGCTGGTGAAACAGGAATATAAATATTTTAACCACGGCATTGAAGAAAAAAAATTAAAAATTGTTTATAATGGGATTAATCATCGAACTATTTCATTTGAAAAAAAAATACAAAGCAGAAATCTATTAAAAAAATACTGTTTAAATTTGTTTAATTATGAGGCCGATATTATTTTTTCCCATGTCACCAGACTGGTAATAAGTAAAGGTCTATGGAGAGATATAGCATTTCTGGAAAAAATGGATAAAATATTTTATGAAAAAGGCATAAAGGGATTTTATATTTTACTCTCCACACTTATTGGAAATGGAAGAAACTCTTCTGATATCTATAAAATGGAAAAGGAGTATGGATGGCCGGTTTTGCATAAAACGGGATGGCCTGATCTTGTTGGGTTAGAACAGGATGTTTATGATTCAATAAATATTTTCAATGCAAAATCAAAGAGCATAAAGGCAGTTTTTTTGAATCAATTCGGATTTAATAGGCATTCCTGCGGAATGAGAATGCCTGAGAACTTATCCTGGCAGGGGTTGAGGGAAGGGGCGGATGCAGAGCTGGGTTTTTCTATTTATGAACCCTTTGGAATAGCACAGCTTGAAACACTGCCGTATGGAGGAATATCTATAATTAGCAGTGCCTGTGGATGCAAAGATTTACTACTGGAGGAAATAGGATTAAATTCAAAACTGTTTCATATCATTGATTTTAATGATGTAAAAATAGATAAGAACGAACTCATAAATTTGAATTTTAAAGAACGGGAAAATATTGAAAAAAACAAAATTGAGGAAAATATTGATGATATATTCAATAAGTTAAAAAATGTTCTTGAATCAGAAAAGTATGAGAAAAGATTTAATGATGCACAGAAGCTGAGTCAAAATCTCGAGTGGAATCATATAGTTAAAAAAAATATAATACCTGCTTTATTCTGAGGAGGATACAAAATGAGTTATGATAACTATAAAAAGGAAGTATTTCATCATGAATGGATATTAACCAATAATTTTGGGGGTTATTCCCTAGGATTTGGTAATTTGATAAATGAAAGAAAGTACAATGGATTATTGATTGCTGCAGATAAAACAGTTAGAAATCATATTGTATTTAATCAGGAGGAAAAAGTTGAATGCGGAATAGGTAATTTTTATCTCGATTCAAATAGTTATCTGGATTGCATATACCCTAATGGATATAAGCACATAGTTAAATCATGGTTAAGACCCTATCCTTCGGTATTATTTTCCTCGCTTCCCTTTAATGAGAAAATATTAATATTGAAAGAGATAAAAATGCATAAGGAAAAAAATATTACACTGGTAAAATATACAAATCTGTCATCCCAAACATTATATTTTACAGTTAGACCTAAGTATACCTTGCGAAATCATCATCATATTAATAAACCCGGATACTGGCAGGAAAATAATAACGAAGTTAATCTTCATAAAAATGGAGGTTTTGTTAAAAATCTAAGCAATAATATCTCGGGATATACTTATTTTGATAAAGGTATGATTTCTGTGGATGAAATGGTTTTTGAAAAGAATTACTATACAATAGAAGCTTCCAGAGGCTATGATGCCGTGGAAGATTTACTATCTCCTTTTAAAATTACATTTACTCTTGATTCCAGAACAAGTAATTACATTTTATTTTCTGATAATAAAATTGAAGATTTAAAAGGAGAAATTAATAAAATTGAAAAAAGGTATCCGGTATATTTATTACCAAAAGATCATCCGGTTAAAAGAAAAAGAAAAAGTTTCGAAAAAAACAATCTAATATTAGCTGATAAAGAAATTTTTACCTTTAAACAATATAAAAATATTTTGAAACTTGCCATGAAGGATTTTTATATTAAGGATGATATTGTTGCTGGATATCCATGGTTTTACTGCTGGGGAAGGGATACTTTTATCAGTTTAAAAGCCTTTGCTGATATAAAGGGTTTTGATAATAAGATGTATAAAATATTTACTAACTATGGGAATAAAATAAAGCAGGGAATTATTCCAAACATGATAATAGGCAGCAGAGATGAAAACAATTATGATACTGTTGATGCTTCACTGTGGTTTATTGTCAGGGCTTTTGAATTGATGGATAAGCTGAAAACTAAAAGCAAGAAAAAGAAAATATTTAATTATATAAAAAAAATATTGCTTAGTTATCTTTTTAATGACAACCATCTTTTCAGACTTGATGAAGATAAACTTATTGATATAGTCTCCAAAACTGTTGGGATAACCTGGATGGATGCAAGAGTTTATAACAAGGCTGTTACTCCAAGAATGGGAAAATGTATTGAAATTAACTGTCTCTGGTACAATGCATTGAGATTATTTGTAAAATTCGCTTCCCGCATGGATATTAATGAAAATACGGAAATAGTAATTGATGAATATGGAACATCGATTAACTATATAGAAAAAGTTGCAAACCTGGTTAAGGAGAGCATGCAGAAGTTTGTTAAAAATGATAGGCTTGTGGATAGAATTTATAATGATAATAAAATAGATGATATTAGACCCAATGCTGTTATAGGACTTTCATTACCATTCAAACCATTTAACAGAAGAATAATTGAAAATACTTTTATATATACCAAAAAAGAATTACTAACTCCTTTTGGGTTAAGATCATTATCACCGGATGATAGCAAATTTAAAAGGAAATATATGGGAGATCAGGTAATGAGGGATATGGCTTATCATCAGGGGACGGTTTGGGCCTGGATTTTATTACCATATGTTAATGTTTATTACTGGCTTTATAAAAACAAGTATGATAAGCAGGAATTAAAAAAAGAAATTGAGGGTACCATCATAAATTTCAGACAGATGTTTCTGAAAGGATACATCGGGACCGTAGCCGAGGTATGGGATGGTATCGATCCGGATGTTCCCAAAGGATGTCCGGCCCAGGCCTGGAGTACTGCTGCTTTGTTTGAAATCGAAAAGATAATTGAAAGAATGTGATTGATATGAGAATACTAATGTTTACATGGGAATTTCCACCTCTAATTTCGGGTGGGCTCGGAACAGCATGCTACGGAATGGTTAAAGCTCTGCTTAAGAATTCTGTTGAAGTTGATCTGGTTCTTCCAACAAAAGAAGAGGTTTATTTTCCAATGCGGAAACCTGAAGATGTGGATCTACTACCAGTTTCTTATTTAGGGAAAAAGGGTAAAAAAAAAGATTTTAAAAATGTTGAGGAAAAAATTAAATATTTGGGTTTAAAAGGTTATCCGGAAACTTATATAAATTTCGAAGAGGTGGAATCATATCATAAGTATCTCACATATTTTAAGGACAAAGAAAAGGATGAGCTGGAAATTATTAAAAAATATTTAAAAGGTGAAGAAGATATATTCAGCAAAATTAAAGAATATACTATAAGAGCTTACGATTTTGCAGAAAAACTGAAATTTGATTTGATACATGTACATGATTGGTTAACCTATCCTGCCGGGGTTGTTGCAAAAAAGGCCAGCGGGAAAAAATTGGTGGCACACATTCATGCAACAGAATTTGATAGATCATCGATTAGCGGAGATGAGAGGATTCATAAAATTGAGCATGCAGGCATGCATGCTGCAGATGCTGTAATTGCTGTATCCCGGTATACCTCCAATCTGGTTTTTAATCAGTACAGAATAGATCTTAAAAAATTACATATAGTTCACAATGCACATGAACATGATTTTGATGTTTTAACAAAAAAGAAAAAATTTAAAGGTCCCGTCATTTTATTTTTGGGCAGGATTACACTCCAAAAGGGGCCGGATTATTTTCTTGAAGTCGGAAACCGGATAGTAAAAAAACATTCCGATGCTAAGTTTATCATGGCCGGTTCGGGTGATATGGAAAATCAAATAATACATAGATCAGCATATTATAAACTAAAAAACAATTTTCTTTTTACAGGATTTTTGAAGAGACAGGATGTTTTTGAAATTTTCTCCTTTACAGATATATATGTTTTAACCTCGGTATCTGAACCATTTGGAATTGCACCTCTTGAAGCCATGTCTTTTGGCATTCCCGCAATTATATCCAGTCGATCAGGGGTGGCGGAGGTTGTAGATAATGCTATTAAAATTGATTTCTGGGATATCGATAGACTTACTTCAAGTATCGAATATCTGATAAATAATCCTAAGAAAAGAAAAGAAATTGGTGAAAAATCAAAAAAAGAAGTTGAAACAATTAGGTGGCAAACCGCTTCTGAGAAAATAAAAAAAATATACAGGGGGTTGTTGTGATTAATATTGTTTTCTATTTTCAGGTCCATCAGCCTTATAGGGTAAACAATTTTAATGTACTTGATATTGGGGAAAACAAAGATTATTTCGATGGAGCATTAAATAGAGAAATTATTCAAAAGGTTGCAAATAAATGTTATTTACCCGCTAATAGCTTAATATTGGATTTAATAGATAAATATGAAGGAAAATTCAAAGTCTCCTACTCTATTACGGGTGTGGTAATAGAACAATTTAAAAAATATGCTCCGGAGGTGCTTGATTCTTTTAAACAATTGGCTAAGACAAACTGTGTTGAATTTCTGGGCGAAACCTACTATCATTCACTGTCTTATTTGTATGATAGGGATGAATTTCAGACCCAGATTGATATGCATAAAAAATTGATACAAAAAGAATTTGGGTTTAACCCAATAACTTTTAGAAATACAGAATTAATATATCAGGATAATATTTCTGATTTTGCAAAGGAAGAGGGCTATAAGGTTATTCTGGCAGAGGGAGCAAAAAGGGTGCTTGACTGGAGGTCTCCTCTTTATGCCTATAAGGATTATAGAAGGAATCTGTTCCTTTTGCTTAAATATTATAGCTTGTCCGATGATATTGCCTTTAGATTTTCTGATAGATCCTGGCCCGAGTATCCACTTACAGTTGATAAGTTTCTGAACTGGGTTAATAATTTGGGGCTGGATAAGGAGGAGGGGAAAAATTTATTTTTGAATTTGTTCATGGATTATGAAACATTCGGAGAACATCAATGGGAGGAAACGGGAATTTTCAATTTTTTAAAAAAGCTTCCCGAAAAGGTGATGACCTATAAAAATATGAGATTTTCATGGCCCTCGGATGTATTAAATCTATGCAATTATGAACCTGAAACTTTATTTGTTAAAGAACCGGTATCCTGGGCTGATCAGGAGAGAGATTTATCGGCCTGGATGGAAAATTCAATGCAGCAAAATGCACTTGAAACCTACCATTACTTACTGGATAAAATTAAAAAAAATAAAAGAGATGACCTTCTGGAAGCAGCAAGGAAATTATCTACCTCCGATCATTTTTATTATATGTCGACAAAATATTTCCAGGATGGTGATGTTCATAAATATTTTTCACCTTATAAATCACCGGAGCTTTCCTATATCTACTATATAAATGTGCTGACCGATCTGGAAGAACGGCTTTAAAGGAGGAGTTATGAGACTCAAGGATATATATATCAAACCCAAAATACCGAAAAAGTTAGAAAAATTATTTGAACTTTCTTACAATGTATGGACAACATGGGATAAGGATGCTGTTAATTTATTCTTAAGGATTGATCCCAATCTTTTCCGAAAATTAAATTTCAATCCTGTAGAATTTTTGCATAAAATTGAATATGAAAAATTACAAAAACTTGCTGAAGATAAGGGCTTTTTGTATGAATTGAAAAATGTATGGGATAAATTTAGCCAGTACAAAAAATACCGCGGTTATTATATGGATAAAAATGATAATAAAATTTACTTTGATAAAGGGGATTTAATTGCCTATTTTTCAATGGAATACGGATTGCATGAGTCCCTTCCTCTATATTCGGGTGGATTGGGTGTTCTGGCAGGTGATTTCATAAAATCAGCATCAGATATGGGGATGCCGATAGTTGGATTCGGTCTGCTCTACAAATATGGGTACCTTAATCAATATATTAATGAAGAGGGATATCAGGAGGAAGAGTATGTTGAAAACAGGTGGTATTTAAAGCCGATAAAAGAGGTAAGGGATAAAGAAAACAAACCAATTACCTTCGAAATGAAAATTAAGAATTATAAAGTTAATGTTAAACTATGGAAGATTGAAGTGGGGAAAATCCCCTTATATTTTCTGGATACCGATATAGCTACAAATAGTGAGTATGTCAAGAGCATTACTGATTATTTATATGTTGCAGATAGAGATAAAAGAATTGAACAGGAGATTCTACTCGGCCAGGGTGCCATTCAGGCAATTAAAATTCTAAATATAGAACCCAAAATTTATCATCTGAATGAGGGGCATTCTGCTTTTTTAATTATTGAAAGATTAAAAAAAATGATGATGGAGGACAAATTATCCTATGAAGCAACAAAACAGATTATAAGAGAAAGTACCGTATTTACCACCCATACTCCTGTTATTGAAGGGAATGAGCATTTTGACAAAGATAAAATAACAACATATATAAAGGATGATATCGAAAAGCTTGAAATAAAGATTGATACCTTCCTCGTAAACGGTTTAATTGAAAATAGCACAAAATTCTGGCTTCCAGCTTTAGCCCTAAAATTTTCAAAATATTCCAATGCAGTTTCAAAACTACATCAGGAAGTGTCAAAGAAAATGTGGAAGGAAATTTACGGTGAATTGGATTACAGTGAAATCCCGATTGATTATATAACAAATGGGGTCCATATTCAAAGCTGGCTCAGCAATGAGATGGCCAGAATCTTTGATAGATATATAGGCCCTGATTATTTACATATGGCGGATAAATCCCTCTGGGAGCAGATAGAGGATATTCCGGATGATGAAATCTGGGCAGTTCACAAAACAAGAAAGGAACATTTGATTTCTTTCATTAGAAATAGGATAGTGGATAAACTGGAAGCAAGGGGAGCACCCTCCACTAAAATAAGCGAGTTGTCAAATATATTAAATCCAGAGTATCTTACAATTGCATTTGCAAGAAGATTCGCTACATATAAAAGGGCAAACCTAATTCTGCATGATAAAGAAAGATTAAAAAAAATACTTACTAATGGAAAGAAACCCGTACAGCTGATTTTTGCAGGGAAGGCTCACTCCGCTGATAAAATGGGTAAGGAACTTATCAAAGAAATAATAGATTTTGCTAAAGAATATGACCTTGAAGATAAGGTAGTGTTTCTCGAAAATTATGATATCAATGTGGCAAGACATCTGGTTCAGGGTGTTGATGTATGGCTTAACACCCCGCTTAAACATATGGAAGCAAGCGGCACCTCGGGTATGAAGGCAGGTATAAACGGTGTTCTGAATTTAAGTGTGCTTGATGGGTGGTGGCCGGAAGGATATAACGGTGAAAATGGTTGGGCAATAACTGCGGGCGAGAGATACCAAAATATTGATATGAAAAATGAAACCGAGGCAAATCAGATTTATTCTCTGCTGGAGGAGGAAATTACAGAAATTTACTATGATAAGACGGGGGCATACTATCCTAAAAACTGGGTAAAAAAAATGAAAAAATCAATTTATTCTATCTGCAAAGATTTCAACATGCACAGAATGCTGGATGAATATTTTTATAAATCCTATTATCCTGCAATGTCCCAAATTGATTTACTGGAAGAATCAAATCATAAAGAGATTGATGAATATGTAAAACAGAAGGATATTATAAAAGAAAAATGGAGTAAACTTTATATCAAATTTATTGATTCTGAATTTGAGAAAAAGGATGTATCAACTGGAGAAAATGCAAAAATTGATGCTTATGTTTATCTGGATAACATCGACCCTTCACTTATAAGCGTGGAGATTTTTTATAAATATGATGAAAACGGCTATAAGGTTATTGATATGGAATTTCTGGAGAAATATGAAGATAGTATTTTGAAATTTACAGCGGATGTAGAGGTTAAAGGGTACGGGCTTGAACAGTATAATGTAAGAATCAGACCATCACATGATATGCTTTTTGAATCAAATCCAGAATTTGTAAAATGGTATTTTGAATGATTTTAGTCGAAAAAAAGGAAAAGATAGGAATCCCTATCTTTCCCTAAGATTTATTTATTTGAAACACTTACATTTTCACAGAGCAAAGGAGGTACATAACCACCATGACCGAAGTAATTTGTATCTCCTACGGCTACAATGTTTTTGAGAGTATCGTAAATATTGCCGGCAACCATTATATCCTTTGCTATTCCACGAATTGTTCCGTTTTCGACATAAATCCCCGGACTCATGCCTACAGAATAATCTCCATTAGGGATATTTCCGCTGTGTGCTCCTAAAACACCTTCAACAATTATACCCTTGTCCATCATGGAAATTAGGTCTTTGAAAGATGAATTTCCTTTTTGAATTCTCAGATGAGAAACAGAGGGTGAAGGTCTTAATGTGACCTCATCGCCGCCCCACATGCCGCTTCTAAACCCGTTGCCGGTAGGTTCACAATCAAGTTTATGGGCATAATTGAGATTGTTGTAAAATTTCTTAAAAACACCTTTATCGATTAATTTGTATGATTTTGTTTTAACACCCTCATCATCAAAGCTTCTGGCTCCGGGAAGATTATCATTTGTAGGGTCATTATAAATTGTTAATTTTTCTGAGAATACTTTTTCATTGATTTTGTCTGCCAGAGGGGTAACTTTCTTGTAAAGATTTTCCCCACTTGTACCGCTCAAAAGTCTCCATAGGTAAGTAATAGAACTTGATGGCATAAAGAGTACTTTCATTTTTCCCCCGTTAGGTTCAACGGGATTTTTGGATTGATTGTAAAGATTAAGAACTTCATTAAGCAGCTTATCGGGCATTTTTTTAAAATCTTTATTAACAAACATCCTTCCAATTGATGAAGCAGAACCCTTCATTATGATATTACCGCTGGCATAATAGCTGCTAAATTTTGTTGCTAAGTCACTTCCTGCACTGTTTATTATTCTGAGTGAGCTTTCTGAAGCATTAACTACAGCCAGAGTTTCATTTTCCCCTCGGCTGCTTATTTTATTTGTTATACGCTCAGCTTCTTTTACCATCATTTCGGAGGATATGTTGTTAATCTTATCGCTGTAGGTATCAAGGTTTTTGATACTTTTGGTTAAGGGGAAATCAAAGCCTGCTTCTACTCCTCCTTTTAGGGATTTTAAGGCATTTTCAACAAGCTGTTTTCTATCCCTCAAATTTTTAGTATATGCAAAACCTATCTTTCCATCTTTGATTAACCTTATGCTTATACCGGATGATTTTTTATAATCAAGGTCTTTTGGAATATCATTGGTATATTTTAAACTTTTATTTGTTTTATCTATAGAAAAAATTTCTACCTGGTCTGCATGTTTTTTAGCAATATCCATTAATTTTTCCATTTTAAACTCCTCCTACTATAAGATTATCAATAATTATATGAGGTCCCCCGTGACAGGATCTTCTATTCATTTGTCCCTTGCCGCAGCCGCCGAGCTCTCCTAGTTTAAAATCATTGCCAACAGCAGATATATTTTTTAGAGTTTTGTATAGATTTCCGGAGATATTTATATCTCTAACCATTTTTTTTATTTTTCCGTTTTTTACTACATATCCATATTGAGCACCAAATGTGAAATTTTCGCCTGCAGTCTGGCCTCCTTTTGCATCTAATAGATAAAGACCATCATCAAGTTCCTTCAACAGGTCGTCAAATGATTTCTCGCCCGGCTGGAGATAGATATTTCCCATTCTAACTATGGGAGCATATCTATAATCTTCTGCCACAGTGTGTCCTGTTACTGGTTCATCAAATTTATGTGCTGTCCTTCTTGAATGCAACCTTCCTACAAGTTTTCCATTTTTCATCAGCTGTACTTTTCTTGATTTTACACCTTCATCATCATATCTGTAAAATCCAAGCTGACCTGGCATTGTAGGATCGTCTATAATATTAACTTTTCTGCTGCCAAGCTGAGCTCCAAGCTGCATTTTTTTTCTCATTTCAGGTAAGTCCTCAATAATATCCGCTTCGGAGAAATGACCAAAAGCTTCATGTGTAAAGACCCCTGTAAGGCTCGGATTTATTATACAGTTATAAGTACCACCCTTTACGGGTTCGGCGTTTAATAGATCAATCGCTATTTTTTTCTTTTTTTCAAATACTTCTTCTCTTCCTCTAATGTTATGAAAACCATCGCTTCCACCTACTCCGGCTCTGACATTTTGAATAACATTACCATCTTTGCTCATTATTCTTCCAGAAATACCTGTTGTAACGAGTTCTTCAGAAATTTCTGCACCTTCGGTGCTTAAAAAATATCTTTCTCTGCTTAAATCAAAATAGCTCATCGTAGTATTTATTATCCTATCGTGATTCAAACATATATTGTTATACTTTTTTAAAATTTCGAGTTTCTCATCAATATCAACTTCTCTTGGATCCTCTTTTAAATTCGGTTTAAAATTATCCTTAAAAATTTCAACATCAGCCAGTTTTGTCTCATTCTTTGACTTGCTGCCCAAAATCTCGGCATGCTTAACGGCGTTTTTAATTGCCTGTTCAGCATCCTTTTCTTTTGTAAATGAAACTGATGAAAATCCCCCATTTTTTAGTACACGAATTACGTATCCATCTGAAAAATTTTCACCGATTTTTTTTAATTCTCTGCCGTTATAGGTTATGCTTGCAACATTTTTCTTTTCGTATCTGATATCTGCATAATCGGCATCAATTTTTCTCAATACTTTTTTTAACCCATCAAACATTAAGAACCTCCTTTATAAATTCCTGTTTAATGATAATGAATCATCATAAAGTGTCAATATATAAAAAATCTCTGGCGAGATTTTTTAGTATCAGTATCAGTATTAGTATTAGAAAAAAACATTTAAAAGTAATCCCAAAGCAGTTCTTGAGATTACTTCGTCAAAATTAAAAATCTCTAACGAGATTTTAGAATGTGCTATGTCTGTCAAGAAGCTTTTTTAAGAAAATCTGGATCATATTTAACCCCGCTTGTTACCACTCCATAAGCCTGTCTTAACAATTTATGCGCTAAAGCAGTATAAATAT
>VSIX01000123.1 GCA_008086245.1 Candidatus Mcinerneyibacterium aminivorans | reverse complement strand
TTCTCGAACGTCCCTGAGAGACCTCGTCTTGAAGCGTGCTTCCCGCTTAGATGCTTTCAGCGGTTATCTCTTACGTACTCAGCTACCCAGCTCCTGCCGCTTGCACGACAACTGGTTCACCGTTGGTACGCTCACCCCGGTCCTCTCGTACTAGGGGCGACCCTTCTCAAGTCTCCTACGCTCGCAGCAGATAGGGACCGAACTGTCTCACGACGTTCTGAACCCAGCTCACGTACCGCTTTAATAGGCGAACAGCCTAACCCTTGGGACATGCTCCAGCCCCAGGATGCGATGAGCCGACATCGAGGTGCCAAACACTGCCGTCGATGTGAACTCTCGGGCAGTATTAGCCTGTTATCCCCGGGGTAACTTTTATCCGTTAATCTACGGCCTTTCCATTCAGCGCCGCAGGGTCACTAGGACCACGTTTCCGTCCTGCTCGGTCTGTCAACCTCACAGTCAAGCCGACTTTTGCCCTTGCACTCTCCAACTGGTTCCCAACCAGCATGAGTCGACCTTCGCGCGCCTCCGTTACTCTTTAGGAGGCGACCGCCCCAGTCAAACTGCCCACTTAACAATGTCCCTGCACAGCTCTCCACTGCCTACAGGTTAGTACTCCGTTTCCAGGAGGGTGGTATCCCAAGTTCGGCTCCCCCGATCCTGGCGAACCGGGTTCATAGCCTCCCACCTATCCTGTACACCTGAAAACAAAGTACAATGTCAAGCTACAGTAAAGCTCCACGGGGTCTTTCCGTCTAGCTGCGAGTACTGGGCATCTTCACCCAGACTGTAATTTCACCGGGCCCTCTGTTGAGACAGCGCTCCGATCGTTTCGCCATTCGTGCAGGTCGGAACTTACCCGACGAGGAATTTCGCTACCTTAGGACCGTTATAGTTACGGCCGCCGTTTACTGGGGCTTCGGTTCTGAGCTTCGCCTCTAGGGCTAACCCGTCCCCTTAACCTTCCAGTACTGGGCAGGCGTCAGACCCTATACCTCCTCTTTCGAGTTAGCAGAGTCCTGTGTTTTTGGTAAACAGTCGCCGGAGCCTTGTCACTGCGACTCCCAAGTGCTATGCACACCCAGAAGTGCCCCTTCTCCCTAAGTTACGGGGCCATTTTGCCTAGTTCCTTAACAGAGGTTATCCCGATCCCCTTAGCCTTCTCAGCTAGCCTACCTGTGTCGGTTTACGGAACGGTCTATCCATAACTCAACGCCATGCGATGCTTTTCTCGACAGTGTGAAGTCAACCAAGTCGCCCCTAATGGGACTCCCATTCACGCCTTAGCCTCCAGCAGCGGCTTTCCCTACTGCCTTCTCCGACCTTAACGCTTAGACGCACTATGCAACTAGTACGCTCGGCCTATCCTCCTGCGTCACACCCCATGACTCGCTATGTATAGGTACCAGATTATTAACTGGTTTCCCATCGGCTACCCCTCTCGGGTTTACCTTAGGGTCCCGACTAACCCTGGGCGGACGAACCTTCCCCAGGTACCCTTGGGCTTCAGGGGGGAGAGATTCTCACTCTCCTCTCGTTACTCATGCCTGCATTCTCTCTTGCGCTTCGTCCAGCAGCCCTCTCAGTACTACCTTCTCCCTACTACGCAATGCTCTCCTACCAACAATTCCTTACGGTATTGTTCCGGAACTTCGGAGGGTGACTTTAGCCCCCTTACATCTTCGGCGCGAAAAGCCTCAACTGGTGAGCTGTTACGCACTCTTTCAATGATGGCTGCTTCTAAGCCAACATCCCAGCTGTCTCAGACTCCTCACTTCCTTTTACACTTAGTCACCTCTTTGGGCCCTTTGTTGCCGGTCTGGGCTGTTCCCCTCTCGACTATGAACCTTATAGCACATAGTCTGTCTCCCACGCTTTGAGTAATGGTATTCGGAGTTTGGCTGAGTTCGGAGATTGCTCCCCTAGCCCAACCAGTGCTCTACCCCCATCACTAACCACGTGAGGCCGTGCTTAGACACGTTTCGGAGAGTACCAGATATTACCGGGTTCGGTTAGCTTTTCACTCCTACCCACAG
>VSIX01000122.1 GCA_008086245.1 Candidatus Mcinerneyibacterium aminivorans | reverse complement strand
TATAAAATTCCCGAAATGATTAAATACAGGGATGAAATGACAAGAAAATGGGAACTTGATATGATTGTGGGGCAAAACGAAAAAGCCCTGGAAAGCAAGCAAACTTTTCCTGAAAAAAACGCTACACATCTTGAATGCTGCAGGAAATTAAAAACAAAAGCCCTAAAGGAAACTTTAAGCGGAAAAGCTAAAAGATACAGGTTTAATCATGAAAAAGATAAATATGAAGCCGAAGAAAACAAAGAGCCTTTTGCTGGAGTTATAGTAGGGGTAAGGGCTGATGAAGAAGGTACCCGATCAAAGGAAAGATATTTCTCACCCAGGGATAAAAATAATGATTGGAACATAGGCGAGCAGCCTCCCGAATTCTGGAATCAGTATAAAACAGATTTCGCTCCTGGAACTCATGTTAGAATACATCCAATACTTGACTGGACGGAGCTAAATATTTGGGAATATATAGAAAGGGAAAATATTCCAACAGTATCACTATATTACGATCAGGGAGATGGTAAAAGATACAGATCACTCGGATGCCAGCCGTGTACTTTCCCGATAGAGTCAACTGCCAAAAATCCAAAAGAAATTATAGAGGAACTAAAAAGCGGAAAACTCTCCAACATAGCCGAACGCTCAGGAAGAGCACAGGATAAAGAAGATGGGGGAGGGTTGGAAGAATTGAGGAAGGAGGGGTATATGTAAGCATACTTCCTCAATTCTTCAATTGGCAATTAACGATTATCGATTGTCAATAAAAAAAACTTAAAAAAAAGGAAAAAATATAAAGGAGGAAGTATTTAAGTATAATTTCTCAATAATAAATTAATAAAAAAATATAAGTTTATTTAATTATAAATGGAAAATGATAAAAGAAATATTGAGTTTGTATTCTATAATAAAAAAAGGATTTTAATTATGAAATATGAAGATAATGAAATTTATAGAAAATCTTTTAATTTTTCAGTAGACGTGGTGAATTTATATAGAAAGTTATGTAAAAATGGACATGAGTATGAGCTATATAACCAGATATTAAAATCAGCTACTAGTATCGGAGCAAATATTACAGAGGGATTGGAAGGACAATCAAAAAAAGATTTTGTTTCCAAATTTTCTATAGCTTTAAAAGAAGCGGCTGAAACTGAGTACTGGCTGGATTTATTTAATAAAACAAATATCTTGGAAGAGAACGAATATAGAAACTATAAGAAGGAAATAAGAAGTATAATTAGAATTTTATCCAAAATAGTTAGATCAACCAAGAACAATATGGAGGGAGCAAATAATGACAAAAAAAGCGTCTAAAAATAAAAATAATAATCGACAATCGTCAATCGACAATCGTCAATCGACTAAAGACATTTCTTCACAAAATGAAGAAATGTCTTTAGTCTTCGCTGGCCACGTAGATCACGGTAAAAGTACAATCCTTGGTCGAATGCTGGCTGATACCGATTCTCTGCCTGAAGGTAAGCTCGAGCAGGTTAAGGAGAACTGCAGGAGAAATTCCAAGCC
>VSIX01000121.1 GCA_008086245.1 Candidatus Mcinerneyibacterium aminivorans | reverse complement strand
TCACAGTTATTTTTCAATAATAATTTAACTTAAATATATCTAATAATGAAATTTATGGAAATTTGTATAAATATTTCTGTCGATACAATAGGATTTTAACATTATTTAAGGTCGACAGAAAATTTTCATAAAAATGAACTTAATAAAATTAAGTAAGTTATAAAAATTGACTATCATTCTTTTTATCATATCCAACAACATCTCTTTTACTGTAATTCAGAGTTCTAAATTGGTAAATTACTACAGAATCCTCATCTTCTTCTTTAATTATTTTTTCAATATCTTTTTTTAAATATTCCACTTTAGCTTTAGTTAATTCTCCTTCAAAAACTGAATTTTGAACCCATTTTAAATATTTCCTACAGGTTTTTAACATTTTAGGACATCTTTTTTCATTTACATCATAATACAAGATCAAAAACATATTATCACCAATCCATTACAAAAGGTTTATAGCTTTTTTCATTCATCACATGTTTTTGTAATTTATACAATTCAAGACGAATTAGTCTTCTATAACTAACCCTTTTTTTAAGGTTAGAGTGTTTTATTGTTTGCTTTAATCTTTTTTCAATTTTTTCAATAAATCGTTTTTTACCATTTTCTTTTAATATTATCCCATTAGTATCTTTATCAAAATCATCTTCTGTGATTATATTTTTATTAATCACTTTAAATATCGTTCTATCACCGATTACTGGTTTAAAAATTTCAGCGATATCTAAATTTAATGTAAATCTTCTATAATTAGTTGTATGAAGAAAACCTATTCTTGGGTCAAGATGAGTTTTATATATTTCATTAAGAACATAAGTATATATCAAAGAATTTCCAAAACTTATTAATGTATTAATATAATCTTTAGGAGGTCTTTTTGACCTTTTTTCAAATTTAAATTTTTCATTATTTACAATCTTATTAAATGCATCATAGTACTCTTTTTTTATTGCAGCTTCGACAGACATTAAGGTTGAAATTTCCTGTTGTTTGTTAATATCACTTTTTATTTCTTCAATTACATCAATTTTATTCTTTAAATTCTTATTTCTTCTATTGTAATATTTCAATATTTTCAAACAATTTTTTACTGCTCCCTTTACAAATTTTTTAGCAATTCTTAATCTTTCAGTTTTATCATTATACTTTAAAGATTGTTTTAAAATCATAAAACCTGAATTGTAATGTTTTCTTGGATAAAAAGAGCCCATATAGTAACCATAATAATTAAAATAAGATAGTATTATTTCTTTCTGGGATAAATATCCAATTAATCTTTTATTTATATCAACTTCTCCGAATATAAAAATTTCTTTAATATGTTCTATTGGTAAATATTTTTTATTATTCTCTGTTTCAAAACATATGGTATTATCTTTTCTTCTTAAACTTCCATTGGAAAAAATATAAGTAGTTTCTTTCATAAATCCTCTCCTTTTATGCAAAACAAAACTCAAAATGAGCACATTTTGAGCAAATTTTCTTTTTTTTAGGTTCAGGAGGTTTTTCATTTAATAAAAACAATCTTATTTCTTTTATATTTTTCTTTATTTTCTTTTTTTCTTTTCCATTAAAGTTAATTTCTATATTTTTTTTCTCCTTTGGAATTTTTAGTTCACCTTTAACTTTTATTCCTTTTTTATTCAAAATATACAAATAATATTTTAATTGTCGTTTTGCATTATTAAGAACTTTTGATGATTTTTTAACTTCACACGCAAGAATATACCTTCGTCCCTTCTTTATCATATCTAACTTAGCACGGTACTCGGCAATATATATTTCTTTCTTTTCTCTTTTATATGATTCTTCACTAATTAATTTTCCAATTTGAAGGAAATAGTTATCCTGCCATCCACTTAAATTTCTATCCATCAACCATGCCTGTCTTTTACAAATAAAATATGCATTATAAACAGAAGGAGGGATCTTAGGTTTTATTTTAGTATTATAAGAACCTGTCAATGTTTACTCCAATTCCTGTTTCTAAATCATAAAAAGAACCTATCATATCTTTTCTTAAATAATAAATATTTCCTATTTGTAAGAAATTTTCCAATAATTTTTTATTCTTGTGATTTAAATTTACATTAACAACATAGTTATAAAAAATATTTCTGATTTTTAAAAACTCGTCTTTTTTTTCAAATGGATCAGTAATATTCTGTATTTTTAAAAATTTTTCCCATACTTTATGAGCATCTTCAGATACTTCAACAAATACAAGTTCTTTAGGAATCTGCTTTATTAGCTGAAAGGAGTTTTGTACATCTTCAAATCTACATTGATTAATATTTTTTAATATTTTATTAGATTTGTCCTTTCTTATTTTAGAGTAATAGTTTTTATAAAATCTTCTTGTAATTTCAAATAAATTCTTTTCCTCTATAGTGTTTGTCTCACTAAAAATATCTAGAGTAGGTTCCAGAGCTGTAGAATTATATATATAAGTCGAATAATATCTTTTTTGTTCTTTATCCTTTAATTTATAAAAATATACATTACCTGTAATATCTCTAAATTCACGATTGCACCTTCCAGCAGCCTGAATTAAAGAATCAAAGGGAGCCATATCCCTATATACTATATCAAAATCAATATCAACACCAGCCTCAACTAACTGGGTGGTTACCACAAAAAGGGGCTTTTTAGAGTTTTTAATCTTTTCTATTCTTCTTTTTCTATGAAATGGTACTATATTTGAAGATAAATATAATAAAGAATTATTATCAACATAAGATTTAATTAAATCATAAAATCTTTTGCTGCTTTTCTTGGTATTAAAAATTACCATTATATTTTTATCTTTTTCTATTTTATCTTTTACATGTTTTATTAAATCTTCAATAAATATGGGTTTTAAATTATTTATCTTATGAATTTCATATCTAGAAAAATATGAAAATATTTTTTTTCTATACTTTTCAGAAAGCAAATTTGTTATACTAGATTCTTCCTGGTTGTCAAATATCATTGGCATAGTCGCAGTCATGTAAATAACTTTTGATTTCAAATAATGGGTGATATCATATATCAGTTCTTTAATTAGTTTCCAGTAATAAATAGGTATAGTTTGAACCTCATCAAATATAATTACGCTTCTTGAGATATTATGAAATTTTTTTAAATTCCTATTTTTATTGGTAAGAATAGAGTTTAAAAGCTGCCAAAAAGTGGTAACTATTATTGATTTATCCCAATTCTCAATTATGAATTGCGCCTCTTCTCCCTCATATGCTCTTTCAGTATTTTTAATTTTAACCTCACTTAAGTGATGATGTTTTAATAACATTTCCTCGGGAGAATAATTATTTCTTTCTAATATTTCTTTATATACATTATAATTTTGGTCTATAATAGAAGTATACGGAAGAACATAAATTATCCTTTTTAAGTTATTTTTTTCTTTTAATTTCAAAGCTAAATTAAATCCTGTTAGAGTTTTCCCACCACCGGTTGGAACATTCAAGGTAAAAATTTTCTTATCGGTATTATCTTCAAGCTTATCCTGAGACTTCCTATAGATTTCTTCCCGTACAGTATTTAAAAGATTTTTTTTAGAATCTGAAAATTTTTCTTTTTTGTATAAATCTACAATATCCGAGGAAATATTTTTAATGTTTACAAAGCGCCCAGAAAATTTAGCATCATTTTTATCTGCATAAATTAAAACTGAGAACAAATATAAAGTTAGATAATAAAGCGACTTATCAAATTTTTCTTCGTCAAAAAAGAATAGCTTCCCAATTATCTTATCAATTTTTTTCACTTCAGATACTTCCAAATTTTCAAACTCATTTAATTCTGTATTTCTTAATTGTTTATCCAATATATCTAATATTTTACTTTTATTTTTCCCAAATTTAAAAGAATCCAGAATATTTTGTAAATCAGAATGATGCTCTTTAATAAGTTTGAAAATAACTGCTGATAATAATTTTAGGTCACTATTATTAGCTATATTATATAAAACTATTATTGCAGATAATAATGAATGATTTTTCAAATTTAATGCCTCAATATTTTCATCTGCTAAATACTTCTGAAAATAAACAGTTGATTTACCAATATCATGATATCTAAATAAATATTCCAGATGTTTATTTATTTTACTTTTATCATAATTTCTTAATATTTCAAAATTTTTTAAGATATCATCTTCATTAATAATAGACATGGCAATATTAAAAACATTATCCAAATGATCTTTTAATAATTTATCAGGATGAGAATATATTTTATTCATAATTAATACAAAATAACATTTTTATTTATATTCTCTATTTCATAATAATAAGTCATCATCACCTGAAGAGGTCTCCCCTGCTTTTCTATTAAGAAATTATTACTTTTTATAAGCTCTCTATTTTCATTAAATTTTACTGGGAGATGAACTTTATTGAGTTCAAGTTTATCATCAACTATATTATAGATTTCTTTATTATTAATTTTATTCACAGGGAGAACTGAATCAATATAAACAGGATTTTCGTTTTTTATTTTATTGCCCTTAAATTCTCCAACATAATCATAATTAGCTATACATTCACTAATCCCTAGATAAAGGGTGTATACAGTTTCACCATTTGATAGTTTCTTTTTCAAATCATTATAAAAATCTGAATATTCACTTTTAATAATAAAAGTATATGAAGGATTTTTTAAATATTCAATATTCAATTGGGTACGTGCGGATTTATCTGCTTTCATTCTTCCAAAATATTTCGTTTTTTCCGTTTTCGTATTTATTAAATTCTGCCCAATTCTAATCTTCTTTACTGGATTATTTATTATAATACCCAGTTTATAATTTCTTTTGGAAAAATATTTTAAATATTCATTTTTACCAAGGCCCAATATAGCCCCCAACATACCCGTCACTGTAGTCTTAGGTGGGATAGGAAAGGAAAGGGGGGAGGTAGTCGTATAAGGTATTTTAAAATGTCCCCAATCCCCAAAAACTTTAAATATCAAGAACTTATTATTCATACATACTACCCCTTTATTATTTTAAATTTCCAGTTTTTGCCAATCAGAAGGAATATCCATATCTAATTCTAATCTGTCATCAATTTTATATTCAACATTTTTTATTTTATCTTTATTATCTGATAATATATTAATCAGTTTATCTATCTTAAATATATAATCATCCACATCCCTAATATCCATTTCGTTTAAATTATTCTTAACTTTTATATCAAGATATTTTTCAAGATCTCCAATGTGGAATCCCTTTTTCTTATAACTAACCTTAAGTAAAAATCTGGGCATATGACCAATTTTTGATCTTGTTATCAAATTTTTAGTTCCCATCCACATTGCTTCTATTAATTCATCAATATCCGATTCCGTTAATTTCGTTGTTTTAGCAGCATTTTCATTAATAACCCCATAAAAATTAATTAATGAATATGGTAAAATATATTCATCTCTGAAAGTTTTCTGTGTTGCCTTTTTCTTTGACGCAAAAGCACCAGTTCCTTTAAGATAGCGCATATCGATATCATTTAGGGATCTTCCCATTCTGAACTGTACGGGTCCGGTAAGTTTAATACTACTACTTTTTGATCCTAATGGAATGGCTCCTCCAAATAATCTAATATCTATACATTTTTCAAGAATTTCATCTTTTGCTTCATCAAAATCTCCAGCTCGCTGATGAGCAGTTTTAATATATTCATTTTCTTTATCATATATTACTTCTCTTACAAAAATATCTTTTCCATTTTTTCCATTATACCCTTTATAATCATATAAATAATCCCTGATAGTTCTTTTTAATCTAGTATCAGTAACTAAATTTGTATTTGATTCTTCATCTATTCGCGGTTTATTTTCATCAGCAGGATCTCCATTGGGGTTAATATCTTTAACATCATAACAAAAAACCAGTTCACTTCTGTTTTGTATTAAATTACTCATTAACTACCTCCTCCTTTTTAACTAAAGCATTAGACATAGATAAACCCATACCAAAATAAAAGCTCATTTCATCTACAGTTAAATCAAAATTAGATTTTGCAAAATAAAATGAAATAGCATTTTCTAGATCCTGATAATAATTGCTATCATATTCTTCCAGTTTGTTGATTATTTCAGGTAATAATCTTTTTGCCACTTTTTCATTAATTCTCAAGCCATTTAAACGATTCCTAAATGGTTTATTATTCCTTTTTTTATACTGAATATTCAATAATTTTTTTGTAAGTGCCCCTTCAAGGAATAATGCTTTTTTTAAATTAGAATCAATCATATCATTTTCTCTGAAAAAATCAGAAAATGGTCCCGATTTAACATTTTTCTCTGCCACGTTATACCTCCTTTTTAACAATTTTAATTCATTAAAATAAAGCAGTATTTTATAAGCCTTTTTTACAGATACTTCAAACCAATTATCATTTTTATAATCAAATGATATTCTTCTCATAAACCTGTTTATCAAAAAATTATAAGATATTTTTCTATTTATAAATATTTTATTCAATATTTCAAGAAACTGTTTATCATAATTCTTTTTATTTTCATATCTATCATTATATGGAAAAAAGTCCCTTATAAAACGAAACTGAAAATCAAAATTAATTTCCTTATCTTTCTTATATGGAATTGGTTTAAATACCTCATATTTATAATCAAAATCGGTTTCATATCTGTCTACAATATTTTTTGCTTGTATCAGTTTTTTTAACCTTGAGGGTAAAATATTTTTTAAATACAATAAAATATTAAAAGCACTTTGATTTTTCCTGAAAAACATGAAATTAAATTGAACAGTATTATTAAAATTTTTTAACTTATCAAGTATTGCCTCTTCTACCCTTTCAATATTTTCACTATTGGTTCCAAGTGAAAAACTTTTATATCGTTTCAATTTTTGGAGTACTTCATCTAAAAGTTCTCTATCATCAAAAACTAATTTCGGAATTAATTTATATGATAATCCACAAAATTTAAATTCAAGATTATTATCCACAAATTGTTTAGCTTTGGTTAATTCAAGTGCACAATCAGGGCATACAGGATAATTTTTCCATGCATATTTCTGATCAAATCCTCCTGTTACCAAGCCAGGTTTGTCTACAGTATAAAACTTATAATCTTTCAAATCAACAAACCCCCAGACCTCTTTATCATTATTATTACAAACATAGCAATATTGATTATTATTCTTACTCTTTTTCCCATATTTGGAATAATATTTTTTATATACCTCTGCTCCTTTCTTATCCAAAGTTTTTTTAAATACTTCCATATCACCCAAATATTTCTCTTCATAGTTTTCCTTAAATGTTAATGTAACAGCAGCATTAATACTTAATGCCGAATCATATTTTTCCTCCTCATTTCTTAAATAATCATTTCTTTTCAATAAATCAAACATTTCTTTCAATATTCTTTCGAACTCGTTTTGAAATACTAAATCTAACTTTTTTAAAAAATTTTTATCTTCATCATCCAAGTATTTGGTATTTTTTTTAATAAAACTTTTTATTGATTTTTTTAATTTTTTATTCACTGATTTGTTAATTGTAGTAATTCTTGTTGTAGGAGTTTCAAGACCTGCATTACCCCTTACAGATCTAAATAAATACTTCATTCTTTTTGAACTATCATTATCTTCAATATCTACTTTTTTATAATTAATTTTATTATTATCAATCTCAAAAACTATTTTTAAGACTTTATCATAATTTTCACCAATATAATCAATCCAATCATCAAGATGTCCTCCTTCAGATTTAACAAATGTAGATTTGCTTATATTATAAAGTGCTTTTATCATAATAACTCCTTATTCCAAAATATTAACCATCCCATATCCCTGAGAATTTCTACTGCCAAGTCCTGCATAATATCCAAATTCTAAAAATTCAGGATCTCCTTTTAATTCAAAATGACCTTTCCATGCCTTTATTATAGTATTATCAAAATACTGTATTCTTTCATTTTTATTGCCTGAAAAAAGTGGTTTAATTTTTAAATCATAAGGACATTTTTCATTATGGTATGCCTGCCACTTCCTTTTTAGATTCTCATTTACTCTTTTATTAAATTCATTTTCAAAAGGAGTATAATAATAAGTTTTTTTATCTCCATTTGGTTTGTACAGAGTTTCATGTACTTCTATAGGAGTTAAAGCATTTACTTTTATTTTATCATTTTCAATATCTCTTTTTTTAAGAACATCAACTGATTTTACTTTCATTATATTATTTTTTAATTTAACCTTATCGTGTTTCATTACACCTTTAGCAATTTCTTCGATAATATGTTCAACTGGAGATGATATAATAAAACTAATATTATCCGGGAAAAAAAATTTCTTTTTTCTTGTGTGAAATTTTCCTCTTTCTAAAATCGAGGAAAATGTGAATAATTTATAAGTTTTTTCTTCAAACTGATATGCCTTATCATGAAGCCATTCTGCTTCTCCTTTGGTCATAACATTATAGATCAAAGCCTGCTGATATTTTTTAAAACCCCTTGGTAATACAACATTATTCCCCTTAAACTCTAATTTAATTCTCATTGGTTCCTCCTACCTGACAGTCCAAATTAAATCAACCTTTTATACTTCTAATATAATTTATATTATAAAGCAAAATATAACCTTAGTAAATGAACACTTTGAAATTTTATTTGTTCACAATTTAAAATACTTTTTCCTGAAATAGCTGGATATTAGAGAATTTGAAACGGGAATTTCTATCACAAATTGTGATAGGTTTTTTTAAAAATCGCTGACGCGATTTTTGAGTGACGGATGTAATTCATAAAACAGACTTCAAGTAATGCGTGACGGATGTAATTTCTCCGAAGTTATTCCAAGTAATTAGCCTTTAATGTAATACCTTTGAAGAAAACCAAATTTAACACAGATAAGAATAAAATTAAGATATAAAACTTACAAAATACTTAAAAGTATGACTAAATGATACCGGCTATCAAATTATCAAAGATAATTTGAAATTGAAAATTGAAAGAGGAAAGTTGAAAATTATTAAATCTAACACCATAGAAGAAAAAACTTAAATAACATTTCTTTGAAAAAATTATTAAAAAGTCATACAAGAAGATTCCGGCACTCCGGCCGGACTTTGGTATTATAAGAATTTAATGAGCTTTCTATTTACAAGTCACGCGTCACGGCAATATTAACTATTTTAATATTTTATTCAAAAGAAACTTAAACTTAGGCTTTAACTTTGGCTTAAATAATAAATTCACCTCAGTGACTTTTTTATGCAACATTTTTAATTTTTTTCGTATAACTAAACAAATAAAGATATAATAAGGAGGAAATTGATGAAATTAAGAAAAGTATTTTTGATCTTAGTTATTAGTTTTACATTAATCTTTACGGCTCTGGCCGTAGATTTTAAAGAAGGCAAAACTTATAATGGATTTAAACTATTAAAGAAAGAAAAAATAAGTGAGGTGGATTCTACTGGTTATCTTTTTGAACATGTTAAAACTGGAGCTAGATTGTTCAAACTTCAAAATGACAACGAAAATAAGGCTTTTTCAATTGCATTTAAGACCATTCCGTATTCGGATAACGGTATTGCACATGTAATGGAGCATTCAGTTTTGTGCGGCTCCAGAAAGTATCCCGTAAAAAGTCCTTTTGAGGTGCTGTCAAAGGGTTCGATGAAAACTTTTTTAAATGCAATGACCGGTTCAGATATGACATCATATCCCGTAGCCAGTACAAATGATAAGGAATTTAAAAATCTAATGGATGTTTATCTTGATGCTGTCTTTTTCCCTAATATACATGAGAATAATATGATATTAAAGCAGGAAGGCTGGCACTATGAATTAAATAGCCCCGAAGATGAATTAAAAGTTAATGGAATTGTTTATAATGAAATGAAGGGTGCTTTGTCATCACCGGGAAGTCTTCTATGGAATAAAACCATGTCGGCATTATATCCGATGAATACATATAAATATGAATCCGGCGGAGAACCGGAAGCTATTAAAACAATAACCCAGCAGGAATTTGAAGAATTCCACAGTAAATTTTACCATCCTTCCAACAGCTATATTTATCTCTATGGAGAGGGAAATTTAAACGAAGAATTAAAAATTATTAATAAAGATTTCCTTTCTAAATTTAGTAAAAAGGATGTTGGTTCAGGGATTACAGAGCAAAAAACATTTGATAAACCGAAAGAAGAAGAATACTATTATTCAATTTCGAAAAGAGAAGATAAAAACAATAAGATATACTATTCAATGGGCTGGATGATAAATGAATCGGATAATCTGCAGCTGGAACTTGCTTTCCAGATATTGAATAATGTTTTAATAAATTCTACGGGGGCACCGTTAAAAACGGCAATTCTAGAAAACAATCTCGGTAAAGATGTAGGCAGTTATTTCTATGATTCTATTAAACAGCCGATGTTTTATCTTGAAATTAATAACTCCTCACTGGAGAAAAAAGAGAAAGTAAAAGAAACAATTCAAAATACATTAAAAGATCTTGTTAAAAACGGCATTGATAATAAAAGATTAAGAGCCGCAATAAAGCAGTATGAGTTCAAGCTTAGAGAAGCTGATTTTGGAAGTTTTCCCAAGGGGCTTGCTTATGGCTTTAATATGATCTATGATTGGAAGTTTGGAACAAGTCCTTTTGAATCACTCAAATATGAAGATAGACTCGCACAGATTAAAAAAAATATAGATACCGATTATTTCGAAAACATTGTAGAAAAATATCTTCTTAACAATAACCACAGAGTATTTGTTACGCTAAAACCCCAAAAAGGACTTCTTGCAGAAAAAAGAAAAGAGCGAAAAGAAAAGCTGCAAAAGATGAAGGAAAATATGAGTAAAAAAGAGCTTAATAAAATAATAGCAGAAAACAAGAAATTAAAAGAATATCAATCAAAGCAGGATGATCCGGAAGATTTGAAGAAACTTCCGCTTCTTAAACTGAGTGATATAGATAAATCTGTTAAAAAGTATCCCGTTAAAGAAGAAATGATAAAAGGCAGAAAACTTTATACCTATCTGACAGATACCAATAAAATTGCTTATGTAAGGTTAATGTTTGATGTAAACTCTGTTCCCGAGAAAAAACTGCAGTATATACCGCTTTTAACCTACCTATTGGAGAAGTTAGATACAAAAAATTATAGTTATAGAGAGCTCGATACCGAAATGAAAATGTATACCGGAGGAATATCAGTTTATAGAGCTACTCATTTTATAAATAATAATTATGATAACTACAGACCGGTTGTTGGCCTTTCAGGAAAATCAATGATAGAAGACAGTTCAAAGATGATGGATTTAATGATTGAAATTGCTAAAAATACAAAATTTGAAAATAAGGAAAGAATAGGTAGATTAATTAGCAAATTGAGATCACAGGAAGAAAGACAGATGGGACACAGGGGATTCCGGGTTGCATTTGATAGGCTGCAGTCAAATTTATCACAGTATGGAATATATAATGAAAAAACATCCGGATTTAGCTATCTCCAATTTTTGAGAAAAATTGATAATAAATACAGCAAAAACAGTAAAGAGGTTATTAATAATTTAAAAGAGATATATAAAAACTTATTTCATAGAGATAATTTAAAAATTTCTCTGGTTACAGAAGAGAAATATTATAATGAAACTAAAGACAGTATTGCTTCAATTATTGAAGAATTAAACGGAAGAAAAATTAAAAAGCATGAATATAAGCTAAGAAAAGATAAAAAGAATGAAGCAATTGCATCTTCAGGTACAAGAGTACAGTATGTTCTGAAGGGAAGTAATTACAGGAATCTTGGAATTGAATACACCGGGAAAATGAATGTTGTCTCTCAAATATTGAGCAGGGATTATCTCCATAATAAAATTCGAGAAATAGGTGGAGCATATGGTGGATTCGGCGGATTTACAAAAAACGGCATGTTTTATGCAGGCTCCTACAGAGATCCAAGCCTGGATAGCACATTAAAGGTAATAAATAATATTCCAGAATATCTTAAAGATTTCAAAGCATCCGACAGGGAAATGAGAAGATATATAATTGGAAGAATTTCCAGATTTTCACAGCCGAGATCCCCAAGAGCCGAAGGAGATTTTGCAATAAATCTTAAGATAGAAAACACCACACATGAAGAAAGACAGAAAATTAAAAATGAAATGCTTGATACGACAGTAGAAGATGTAAGAAGCTATTCTAAGAAACTCGAGAAAATCCTTAAGAACAGTATAATTTCGGTATATGGAAACACGGATAAGGTTGAAAAGAATAAAAAATATTTTGATGAAATAATATATTTCAGCAAGTAACCACCGCGCGCATCACACCCCAATCTACCCCGAGGGTACTTCCTTCGGGGTTTTTTAATTTTAAAACTTTTACGATATCCCATTTTACCCCCTTATATGTTTGTGCGATTCATCCTACCATATAAGGACAAATTCGAAATGTCTTACTTCGAAAGCATTTAAATAATAATTTAAAGTTGTACTTGTTATCTATTATCAGACTCGGTATATTTCAGGATAGTTTGTACTTTTAAAATAGAAAAACAAAATACAGACACGGACCAGCACTTACTTTATAACTACATAATTTTATAAGAAAAGTACATTAAAAATTAAATAGGTAATTTGA
>VSIX01000120.1 GCA_008086245.1 Candidatus Mcinerneyibacterium aminivorans | reverse complement strand
TTTTACTTTTAATCTGTGTAAATTAGTTTCATTCGTTGTTATTAGAATTTTATTGAAAAAATCTCTGATGAGGTTTTTTCAATTACTTTTCTTTTTGTCTTTTATAAACATAATAATAATTCTTCCACTTTCTATCTCTAAAATCTTCCACTCTTTTTAATTGCTTTGTTAAAGATACATTAATTATTATATAGTTCATATCTTTTAAAACAAAAAAATTTGTATCTATAAAAGGACCACAGAAATAATGATCATAATAGAATACAGATAAATCAACAATCTCGGATTTTTCTACTTTTTTCGTTTTTTTATTTACAAGTATTACCACTCGTTTTTTGGCATCTTCTCTATTCCCCACCTCTTCAGTATCAGTTATTTTTTTTTGTTTTTTGAGTTTTTCCTTTGAATTTTTAACTCCTTTTATAGAAACTTTGTTGTAATCAGAAAAATGAAATATTGGAGATAATATTAATACATACTTATCACTAACATTAAAAACTTTTCCCCACGGTTGAGTTAATTCAAAATCTTCATACAAATGCTCTAATTTATGTTTTTTATATGTATTTTTCAAATCCAATTTTTTTATTATATTATAATTCTCATTTAGAAACAAAATTATCGGTTCTGTACCCATAAGAATCATGGTTTCATCAGCAGTATATCCATTATCAATAGCTGCTATAAAATTATGTTCATTTTTTATTTTAAAGTTCAGATCAATTTTTGAATAAGAACTGTCATACATATCAATTTTATAAAGTAGAGGTTCTTTTAACCACCATTGGTTTGCTTTCATAAAATTTCCAGTAACAAAATTAGGAGTTACTATTAAATCCTGTCTTTCATATTTAGGTAACATAAGAAAAGTCCTGGTTGAATAAAAAAATTTATTATCCACATTCATATTAAAAGTATCAATATATTTATTATCAAAATCCCACCAGTGAAACTGCTTGGTATCAAAACTGCAATACCAGAAATATTTGTCATCTATATAATGACCGGTTTTACTGCGATAACCTACTCCCATTGAGCCCGGTCCATTATGGGGAACCTTTATTTTCTTATTAATATACTCAAATTTATAATTTTTTCTATTAAACCTGTAAAATTTATAATACATCTGTTTTATATCCTTATATTCATAATTCTTTTTATAATATACTCCATTATCAACTTTATAATATGTAAAATTTTTGGAAGAATCATGTAAAGGTTTAAAAATAAAAGAATTCAATTCATCTGTTTTTATTTTAATTTTACTAACTCTTTTATATCTATGTCCAAGAAGTATAAATTTATCTTTATTTTTTAATATGTTAATTTGTTTGTGATAATTTTTAATAATTTGATCTTTATCAATTTCTGTCAATGTTTGTATAAAATCCCAGCCATAAGTTTTTTCAATATCAAAGGTTTTCTTCCTATCACAGGAAAATAAGAAGAATATAATAACTAATATATAAACTATTTTCGTTTTCATTTTCACCCCATTTCTAATATAAAATAAGAGGGCATAGCACCCTCTTATAGATTTTCTATTTTTTCATTCTACCATCCATGCATAAGTATCTTCATATTCTGCTTTACTCATTATTTCTGTACTACCAGAACAGGTTTCAATATAATAATTCGTTCCATCAGTATAAACTTCTGAAATTGTTTTATCCTGTACTACTACCTCTCCTACTTTTCTCATTCCACCATCAACATTTCTTAATTCATTAACACTAAGTTCCCTCATAAAATTAACTCCTTCCAATCTTAAAAAGATTAAAACTACAATCCACATCTTATCCCAATATTGGAATTTTAAAAAACATATATGTGTATTAAATTCTCCCCCTTAGAAGGATTTATACTTATTTGTACATGATTGAGATTAGCTGTCAAGTTTTTAATTTTGGATTTGGTGATTTTAGCACATAACCCGATGGTATGAGCACATAACCTGGATAAGAAATTCAGCAGAGCTGAATTTCGATTGTCGATTAGCGATTGACGGTTGTCAATTAAAAAATGAAACAATATGATAATTATTTTTATCCTATTTATAAAGAG
>VSIX01000119.1 GCA_008086245.1 Candidatus Mcinerneyibacterium aminivorans | reverse complement strand
TTTTATTTGAAGGTTTAACATTTAAGCTATTTACTATTTACTTTTTACTATTCACTATAAAATCATGCTAATGATTTTTAAAAGTCTCATTACCTGGTATTTCTTCTATGAAATAACATCCGTTACTTATCACTAGAAGTCTTATTTATGTATAACTTCCGTCACTCAACGAATTGTTTTTCCTTTACTAAAAAGACTTCCGTTGATATAATTATTTAAGTAGTTTAATATCGTAAATATAAATGGTTGGTTGGGAAATGTTATTCTTATTGAATCAATTTTTAAAGATTAAAATATATATTTTAATAAAACATATTAAGGAGGAACAATGGGAGATAAATTAGGTTTTGAGAAGCAATTATGGAATGCGTGTAAAAAATTAAGAAATAATATGGATCCTGCTGAATATAAACATGTAGTATTGGGTTTAGTTTTTTTGAAATATATTTCTGATTCTTTTGAGAATGTATATAAAGAATTAGAGGAAACAAAATATGCTGATCCTGAAGATAGAGATGAATATATTGCCAAGAATGTTTTTTGGGTTCCAAAAGATGCCAGATGGGAAAAGATAAAGAAAAATGCCAAACAACCGGAGATTGGACAAATAATAGATAATGCCCTAATAGAAATTGAAAAAGAGAATCCTCAACTGAAGGGTGTTTTGAATAAAAGATATTCAAGACCAACTTTAAGTACAAGAATTTTAGGAGAGTTAATTGATGAGATTTCCAAGGTTGATATGCATACAAACGGTAAGAGTTCACAGGATATTTTAGGAAGAGTATATGAATATTTTTTAGCAAAATTTGCAGATCAGGAAGGTAAGGGTGGAGGGCAGTTTTATACTCCACATTCTGTTGTTAATTTATTGGTAGAAATGATTGAACCCTATCAGGGTCGTATTTATGACCCATGCTGTGGTAGTGGGGGAATGTTTGTTCAGAGTGAAAAATTTGTAGAAAGCCATCAGGGACAGATTGAAGATATTTCAATATACGGACAGGAATCAAATCCAACTACCTGGAAAATGTGTAAAATGAACCTCGCAATTAGAGGGATTGACAATGACCTTGGAGGAGGACCTGCTGATAGTTTTCATAATGATTTACATAAGGATTTAAAGGCAGATTTCATCCTTGCTAATCCTCCTTTTAATGATAGTGACTGGGGAGGAGAACTTTTAAAAGATGATCCAAGATGGGAATACGGAATCCCTTATGAAGGAAGTGCTAACTATGCCTGGATACAGCATTTTATTTCTCATTTAGCTCCCAAAGGAATTGCTGGTTTTGTATTAGCTAATGGTGCTTTATCTTCAAATACTGATACTGATAATGAGATAAGAAAAGCAATTATTGAAGATGATTTGGTGGATTGTATAGTGGCTTTACCCAATAAATTATTTTATTCCACCGGGATACCTGCAACTTTATGGTTTTTAACAAGGGATAAAAACAAAGAAAATGAAAGAAACAGGAAAAATGAAACTTTATTTATAGATGCAAGAAAAACGGGAAAATTAGTTGATAGAGCACATAGAGAATTAACAAAAAAAGATTTAGAAAAAATTGTAACCACATATCATAACTGGAAAAGTGAAGATGATTATGAAGAATATGAAGATATAAAAGGATTTTGCAAATCATCAGATTTAGAAGAAATTCAAAAGCATGAATATATTTTAACTCCGGGAAGATATGTTGGTATTGAAGAAAAAGAAGAAGATGATGAACCATTTGAGAAAAAAATGGAAAGATTAACAGATGAATTAGCCGAACAGTTTGCTAAATCGAATAATTTAGAAGAAGAAATAAGGGAGAATTTAGGAGAGATAGGTTATGAGTTTTGAATCTGTGAAATTTGAAGATACAGACATTAAAATCATTGATGGAGATCGAGGGAAAAACTATCCTAGTCAAAATGAATATTTAGAAGAAGGATATTGCTTGTTTCTAAATGCTAAAAATGTTACTGATTCAGGGTTTAAATTTAATAAAACAAAGTTTATCACAAAAGAGAAAGATAATGTTTTAAGAAAAGGAAAATTAAAAAAGGGAGATGTAGTTTTAACAACTAGAGGGACTGTAGGAAATGTTGCTTTTTACACAAATGAAATCCCTTATGAAAATATTAGAATTAATTCTGGTATGTTAATATTTAGACTCGAAGGCAAAGAGGAGTTTTTACCAGAATATATTTATTGGTATTTTAGATCTAATTTATTTCAGAGTCAAATAAAGCAATATATAAGTGGTAGTGCACAGCCACAATTGCCTGTTAAAACTATAAATAAAATGAAAATATTGAAACCAGATATTAAAGTGCAAAAAAAAATAGTGGAAATTATATCTTCAGTTAATAAAAAGGTTTTAAACAACAACAAAATGAATAAAACTTTAGAAGAAATTGCTCAAACGATTTATAAAAGATGGTTTGTTGATTTTGAATTTCCAAATGAAAATGGAGAACCATATAAATCCAGCGGTGGAGAAATGGTTTATAGTGAAGAAATGGAGAAAGAGATTCCTGAGGGGTGGGAAGTAAGATATTTAGGAGATAAAATAAATATAGCTTATGGAAAAAATTTGGCCAAAAAAAATATGAAACAAAAAGGATATGAGGTATTTAGTGCTAGTGGGTTAGTAGGATATCATGATGATTTTTTGTATGAAGAACCACAAGTCTTAGTTGTTTGTAGAGGATCAAAATCAGGCAAAATATTTGAATCTAATAAAAAATCTTTTATTACAAATAATTGTTTAGTTTTTGAATCTAGTATATCTGATATTTTAAATCGATTTTATTTAAAATATTTTTTATTGAATAGTAATATATCACAATTTGTTACAGGTTCTGCTCAACCTCAAATTACAATAAAAAATATAAGTAAATTAAACTTATTGATACCTAAAAAAGAAGTTTTAAATAAGTTTTATAAGATAATAAAATCAATTGATAGAAAATTTAGAAATAATAATAATGAAAACAAAAATTTGGAAGATATTAGAGATACTTTATTACCAAAATTAATGTCTGGGAAAATAAGAGTTAATAAAGGAGATTAACTATGGGATTAACATTAGTTCATTTAGGAGATATTCATTTTAAAGAAGAAAATAATTATATTATAAATAATTCAGATATGTTTTCAAATTATTTAATAAATGAAATTGATCAACCCAAAAAAGTTTTATTTCTTATCACTGGTGACATTTCATTTTCTGGCAAAGAAGAAGAATATGAAATTGCACATAAGTATTTCAAAAATGTTGAAAAAAAATTAATTCAAAAAGTAGCAAGTTTAGAAATAGTTGATTTTGTATTTGTTCCTGGAAATCATGATTGTAATTTCAACTTGTCTAGTGGATCTAGAGACAAGCATGTAGAAGGAATAAAAGAAAACAAATACAATTATTTAGGTGAAGGTGATGGGTCAATTATTAATGAGTGTTGTAAGGTTCAGAAACAATTTTTTGAATTTACAAAATATTTTGAGAACAACTATAAAATATTATACAACGATAAACTACTTTTTATAAGTAAATTTACTTTTAAAGAATTTAATATAATTATAAATTGTCTGAATACTTCTTGGATATCCGAAAAAGATGAAAAATCAAATTTGTTTTTTCCAATCAAAAAATATAATTTAAGTGATTATCAAGAAAATAATAGTATTAGAATAAGTTGTTTACACCATCCTATTAATTGGCAAAATCCAAAAGAATCTGACCATAGTGATTTAATAAAAGAACTTGAGGAAAACAGCGATTTAATTTTAACTGGACATGAACATGATTTAGAAATTATTAATAAAAAAGATATAAAAAAATCAAAAAATACATATTATTTTAGAAATGATATATTTCAAGGTCAAGATAGAGATAAAGGGAAGAATAATTATACACTTATCAATTATGACAAAGGGACTGAATGGAACTTCAAACATATTATCTTTCAAGATGGTTTCTATAAAGAAAGTCAAAATGAAACATTAAATATCTTGCCTTTTAGAGAGATAAAGATTCGTGAACAATTTTATAATGAATTGAACAAATTAGAATTTAAATTAAAACATCCTAATTATAGAGGTGAAATTAATTTAGATGATATTTTTATATACCCTCATTGTGATATTTATAATGAAAATTATGAAATTATTAGAAAAGGAAAAGTTAAAGAAATATTAAACAAAAAAAATTATCTTTATATAATTGGTGAAGAACAAATAGGGAAAACAGCATTACTCGATAAATATTTTGTAAATAAATATGAAGATGGGTATTATCCCTTAATATTAAAAGGTAGGGATTTAAAACATAGGAAGATAGAGAAATTAATAAAAAAATCTTTTAAAAATCAATACATTGATGATATCGGAAAATATAAATCTTTGAAAATTGGAAAGAAAATATTATTAATAGATAATCTAGATAAATCTAAGCTTTCTCCACAAAAAATTGATCAAATTTTATCCAAAATGCAGGATTGGTTTTTAAAAATTGTAATAACAGTTTCTAATGAATATTTTTATAAAAAATATTCTAAGAAAAAACATAGTATGGTTTTAGAGGATTTTTATCACATTAAATTATTGCCCTTTGGTTATGAAAAAAGAAATGAATTAATTAAAAAATGGTTAAAACTTGGAAATGATGATATCGAGATTGAAAAAAAGAAGTATATAAATAAAATTGAAAAAATGGAAGATAAACTAAATAATATATTATTAGAAGGAACAGTACCCTATTATCCGATATTTATTTTAAATATACTTCAAACAATAGGGTTGAAGGATACTGATATTAAATTAACTTCATATGGATATTGTTATAATCAATTGATAAAAAATGCAATTAAAGATGAAATTTTACCTGATAAGATCGACGGCATTATGAATTTTCTATCTCATTTTGCCTATCATTTATATGAAAAGGATACAAAAAAACTTTCTTATAAAGAAATGAAAAACTTTTTCTCTACTTATGAAAATGAATACAATCTACCCATTAACAATAATAAACTCCTTAAATTATTGGTCGATACAAAAATATTGAGTAAGAAAAATAATTCTTATTTATTCAATTATAAATATATATATTATTTTTTTGTAGGAAGATATTTCGCAAGAAATATTAATAAGAATAATATTGAAGATAAAATTATAAAAATGTGTGATAATTTATATAATCAGGAAAATGCAAATATATTAATTTTTATAACTCATTTTACAGATAATGATTTTATTTTAAATGAATTAATTAAGAATTTAAAAGGATTATTTGATGATTACAACGTGGAGAGTTTGGAAAAACAAAATACGGTATTTTTTGATGATTTATTTTCAAAAATACCTAAATTAATCATTGAAGAAAAAAAAGATGTTTTCAAAAATAGGACAAAGGCATTAAAAGATAAAGATAAAATTGAAAATATAAAGAAAAAGGATAATAAAAGTAAAGAAATTAAAAAAGATGAAACTTTTTATAATATTAATAAAGTAATTAAAATAATTGAAATAATAGGACAAATTTTTAAAAATAGACATAGTTCTCTTAAAAAAAATAAAATTAAAAAATTATTTAAAGCGAGTTGTAATACAGGTTTACAATTATTGAATTTTTTGTTAAGTCAATTAAAAAATGATTTCGATCTGTTGTCAAATAAGATATCTAAAATTATTAAAGATAAAAAAGAATACAATGAAAAAGTTAAATCTGAAGAAGATATTAATAATGAAAAAATAAAAAGCCATGTTGAAAATTTTTTATTACTGATTGGCTATATAGAGAGTTATGGAATATTAATGAATATTACATTATCTTTAGGGCATTCTGAATTAGTTGATGTTTTTGGGGAAGTTTTGGAGAAAGAAGAATATCCTTCTTATGATATAATAAAAATGTTAACTATTATGTATTTTGATAATTATATACCATTTAAATTATTAAAGGACTTTAAAAATAAGCATCAAAAAAATTTGTTTGTGATGAGGATAATTAAAGAACTTGTTGTAAGGTATGAATATTTACATTCTGTTAACTATCAAGAAAGACAGAAAATAGCAGATATATTAAAAATAAAGGTAGAAGATCAAAGAAAAATTGAAGCAAAATCAAAAATTAACAAATAGGAGATTATATGTTCAACGAATCAAGTATTGAAGAAGCAGTTATAGAATGGTTTAAGGAATTGGGATACACATATATTGATCCGGAGAAAACTTCACCTGAGGAGAAAAATTCTTTAAGAAATAATTATGAAGAAGTAATCTTTAAGGAAAGATTAAAGGATTCTCTTTTTAGAATAAACAGGAAAGTTCCAAGCAAAGTTATTGAAACAGCCTTTAAGAAGATCAGTTTTCCTGAAAGTCCTGATTTTGTAATAAATAATAAAAAATTTCAAAATATGATAACAGATGGAATAGATATTGAATATAGAACAGAAAAAGGGCAGTTAAGAACTGAAAAAGTATGGGTTTTTGATCATGAAAATATCAATAAAAATGATTGGATAGTTACCAACCAATTTACTGTAGTTGAGGATAGGAATACAAGAAGACCGGATGTATTAGTATTTGTTAATGGATTACCATTGGGATTATTTGAATTAAAAAATATTTCAGATGAGAAGAAAACTTTAACTAAATCTTATAATCAAATAAAAAATTACAAAAATGAAATACCATCATTATTTAATTTCAATCAGGTTATAAGTATTAATGATGGTTACAAGTGTAAAGTTGGAACTATTAGCTCCAATCAGGAGAGGTTCATGCCTTGGAAAACAATAGATGGTGAGAATATCGCCCCAAAAGGTATGCCGGAAGTTGAAGTGGTAATTAAAGGTATTTTTAAAAAGACAAGATTTTTAGAAATTATAAAATATTTTTCCTTTTTCCAAAATCATAAAAATTTGAACAAAATATTAGCTGCATATCATCAATATCATGCAGTAAAAAAAGCAGTTGCCAGAACTCATCTGGCTATTCAGAATCAGGCTGATAATAGAATCGGAATTGTATGGCATACTACAGGTTCAGGTAAAAGCATATCGATGGTTTTTTATGCTGGGAAATTAGTACTATCTTTGAATAATCCCACTATCGTTATTATCACCGATAGAAATGATTTGGATAAACAGTTGTTTGAAACATTTTCAAAGTCAAAAGGTTTATTAAGACAAAATCCAAAACAGGCTAAATCAAGAGAACATTTAAAAAAATTATTAAGTGTGACATCTGGCGGAATTATCTTTACAACAATTCAAAAATTTGAAAAGAATGAAAACGATCCTGTTTTAACAGACAGGGAAAATGTTGTAGTAATAGCAGATGAAGCGCATAGAAGCCAATATGGATTTGATGCTGAAGTTAAAGAAAAAAATAATGGTGAAATTGATTTGGTTTATGGATATGCTAAGTATATGAGGGATGCTTTACCAAATGCTTCCTTTATAGGTTTTACGGGAACTCCTATTGAGAAGAAGGATAAAAGCACACCTGCAATTTTTGGCGATTATATAGATATTTATGATATGACAAGATCAATTAAAGATGAAATGACAGTACCAATATATTATGAAAGTAGAATAATAGATGTAAGACTGCCGAAAGAAGAAAAGAGAAAAATTGATAAAAAAATTGGTGAATTAAGCAGTGAAAATAACATTTATGAAGTTGAGAAATATAAAAATAAGTATTCAAGATTAGAAGCAGTTGTTGGTGCTGATAATAGATTGGAAAAAGTTGCCAATGAAGTTATAGAACATTTCAAAAAAAGACAGGAAGCAATAAAAGGTAAGGCAATGATAGTTACTATTTCAAGAGAAGTTGGAGTAAAACTTTATAATAAAATTACCAGTATAAAACCGGAATGGCATTCAGAAAGCGATGAAGAAGGGCAAATTAAATTAGTAATGTCCGGGAGTGCTGAAGATCCAGAAGACTGGCAAATACATATAAGAAATAAATCAAAAAGAAAGAAAATAGAAAAAAGATTTAAAGATCCAGAGGATAATTTAAAGATGGTTATAGTGTGTGACATGTGGCTTACTGGGTTTGATGTTCCACCATTGCATACAATGTATGTTGATAAACCTTTGAAGGGACATAATGTAATTCAGGCTATATCAAGGGTTAACAGGGTTTATAAAGATAAACCGGGAGGATTAGTTGTTGATTTAATTGGGATAGCTGATTCATTGAAAAAAGCACTTTCAGAATATACAGAATCTGATAGGAAAAATACCGGCATAGATAATCAGGAAGCACTAAATGAATTAATAAAAGAGTATGAAATTGTTAAAGGTATTCTTCATGGATTTGATTACAAAAGATTTTTTGAAGAATCATCACAAAATCAGCTTAAAATTATTACCGAAGCTGTTGAGTTTTTACTGTCCGGAGAAGAAAATGAAGAAAAAAGATTTATTAAGCATGTAATGAAAATGCAGAGAGCTTTTGCTTTGTGTTCCACACTGGACAAAGCTCAAAAGATTAATAAAGAATTAGGATTTTTCAAAGCTGTAAAATCAGCATTAAAAAAGAACATTTCCCCAGAAGAGGAATTAGAAGATAAAGAAATTGAAGGTGCAATAAATCAGATGGTTTCTAAATCTATAGTAACTGATGGAGTTATTGATATTTTTAAAGATTCAAAATTAAACACTCCTGACTTATCTATTTTATCTGATGAGTTCTTAGAAGATGTTAAGAAACTACAACAAAAAAATATTGCAGCTAGAACTCTTGAAAGATTATTGAAAGTAAGAGTTCGTGAAATGGGAAAAACTAATTTAATTAAATCAAGAAAATTTTCCAAAATGTTGGAGGATACAATTGAGAGGTATAACAATAGGCAAATAGAGACAAAACAGGTTATTGAGGAACTTATAAAATTGGCTAAAGAAATGAAAAAGGAACATGAAAGAAATAAAGATTCAGATTTATCAGAAGAAGAATTAGCTTTCTATGATGCCTTAAGCCAAAATGAATCAGCAAAAGAAATCCTTGGAGATGAAACCTTAAAGAAAATAGCCACAGAATTAAAAAAAGAAATTATAGAAAATCTACCTTTAGACTGGGTATCAAGAAAAAGCAAAAGAGCTAAAGTAAGAATACAGGTAAAAAGACTTTTGAGAAAATATGATTACCCACCGGACAAACAAGAAGAAGCTGTCGAAACAGTTCTTGAACAAACAGAGTTGATGTGTAAGAAGGAAGTGGAGTAGTAAAAAAATATTTTAAAGGAGATTTGAATATGGAAAGTTGGTGGAGATTAGGTGAAGGAAGTGGATATCGAGGGAAAGAATTATCATTATTTAGAATTGAATGCCCTTTTTGTAGTGAGAAAGGCAGCTGGGAACTAGTAAACAGGGAGAAAAAGAGTAAGCCTAATGCTAATAAAACATTATTTTTTGATACTTATAAATGTGGAAATTGTTCATCATTTGTATTGATTTTTTGGTCTGCAGGGGATAACTTACATAATTATAGAATGATCCCATGGCCATTAAAGTTAAATAATTATCCTGATTATATTCCAGAAAAAGTTGGAAATTATTGGTTACAGGCTAAAAGAAATTTAAAAGAAGAAAATTTTGAAGCAGCAGCGATAATGGCAAGAAGTTCATTACAAGCTGCATTAAGGGATAATGGTGCTAAAGGAAAAAAGCTTTATAAAGAAATTGATAATTTTACAGAATCGGGCAAACTTCCTCCTTTAATGAATGATTGGGCTCATAATTTAAGATTATTAGGAAATGAAGCAAATCATCCAAAACCTGAAAAAGAACCAGTAGATCCTTATGATGTGTCAGATATAATTAAGTTTTTAGATTTTTTATTAGAATACTTGTATAAATTACCAAAGCAAATTGAAAAATATAGGAGTAGGGGAAAAGAATAATTATTATGAAAATACCGGACCCACATATCAACACTAATCCCGGATTATAAGAAAAAACAGGAGTGGTTGAGGGTTAATGGGAATGAGTTGGAAATATAGTTATAGAAAATAGTTTAGAGATGACAAATAGAAGTAGGAATTATGGTGAACCTTAATATTAAAAAATCTGTTATTCCAATATTATGGTTAGATACATTTGCAATAATTAAACTAACTAAATATAAAGAAGAAAAAGAAAAACTTAATGAAGTTGAGCAAAACCGATATGAAAAATTGAATAAACTATTATTTGATAAAATTAATGATGAAAAGTTACTTTGTCCTAAAGGAGATCAACAAAAAGAAATAGTATTAGGAAAGAGAATGATAGATGAAAGTAAAGAATCACAAATGTATCTTTCTTTGGGAATTCGCTTCAAGATAAGGAGTCAAATTTTCAGAGATCAGCAAATAATATTTTTAAAGGCTTTTTATGAGAAAAACAAGAGTGTTAAATTAAATTTTAAAGAAGCCTTTTATAATGATCCAATAAAAGAATTAAAAAAGGTAAATGATTATATAGTTACTATTAATACTAATAGATTAGAAAGGCAAACTGAAGAAATTAAAAATAATAAATTATATTTGAAAAACGAATTCGAAGAAATAAGAAAAAAAAAGATAGAAAAAGGGATAAGTTATGAGGAAGAATTAACTAAAGAATATGAAGGTTATAGCAATGGATATTTAAGAAAATACTATAACTATTTAGAAAAATTATTGAAAGGTGAAAATACTACAATAAATGATTTTTTTAATGCAGAACCAGTATTAAGATTATTGAATATTTGGGATAAATATGGTGGTAATCCAGAAGGGATAAAAGGAATAGAAAATTTTTTTGAATCAAAATATTTTAAATCAATACCATATGTTGATATTTCTTCAAAATTATATTCATATTTAATGACATCAAGAAATAAAATTAAATCAGGAGATTCAATGGATGTTGATCAAATTTCTGCTGTATTACCATATTGTAATTTCGTTTTTGTTGATAAAAAAATGGCACATATTTTAAAAGATTTAGAAATAGATAAAAAATATAATACAAAAGTTTTTTCGACAACTAATTTTGATAATTTTATAGAGGCTTTAACTAATTTATAATAATAAGGATTTCTAATGGATAAAAAAGAGTATGATAAAATAATTTCAAAAAGTAATTTTGAAAAATGGGGTCAGGTCTTCACATTTATACAAAGTTTTATTTAAGATTGGTGATTATTAAAATATTTCATTTAATTCTTAATTTCAATCAGCTTGGCTGATTGAGTAGTTTATCAACCTTAAACAAATGGGGTCAGGTCTTCACATTTATACAAAGTTCTTGATTCTTTTACAGGAGATGTTAATATTTAATTATTATGGCACGACCTATAAGAGTTGAATATCCATATGCAATATATCATGTAATAT
>VSIX01000118.1 GCA_008086245.1 Candidatus Mcinerneyibacterium aminivorans | reverse complement strand
CCTCTGGATATTATATGATATATTGCATATGGATATTCAACTCTTATAGGTCGTGCCATAATATTTAAATATTAACATTTCTTTCAAAAGAATCAAGAACTTTGTATAAATGTGAAGACCTGACCCCATTTAACAAAGCAATTTTTTAATTCTAATTGATTAATCGACAATTGAAATCCAGCTATGCTGGATTTCTTACCTGTCCCCTTATTTTTTTAATGGTACTGAATCGACTTTTCTTTCATACATCCAGTTCATTAACTTTTTACACCCTTTTCTTAATTTTATGATTTTTTTATTTTCAAATTCTGTATCAGGATTTAGTTTAAATTCCGTTGCTAAATCCAGCAATTTCTGAAATTTATAATTTACGACCTTATCCTTCATTCTTTCAGCTATTTTATGTTTATTACTGCAGCTGTTTCCTGTAGCAAAATAAAAATGTTTCATGGCAGTCGTTAAAATAATTTGCACTGCAATTCGAACTGGAGGATTTTTAAGATTTTCTCTTATTTCAGGTTCATTTTTAAGCAATTTTCTATAATCTTTACGATTTCTCTTTTCAAACTTAATTACCTCATCTCTTTTTGGAACTGGAAGTATTCTTTTTATATTTTTATTTCCATAAATTATTTTACCTGAATCATGAATCCTAAAAAGTTCAATAGGTAATTCCAGCAAATGTTTATTTTCTTTGCAATAATCAATATTTCTATTAAATGGCCTCTGCATTTGTCCCAGCTTATAAACCGTTCTTGCAATCGGTATATCATTGTTAAATTTTTCTTCTGTTTTTTCAATTATCTCGTTTGCTCTTATTATCTGATTATTATTTGCTTTATCTTCCAAAATAGTAATTTGATCAATATCCCTTCCCGGTCCAGGAATATAACTTCCATTCGATAAACTGCCCACCAGGATAATAGATTTAACTAGCTCTTCCATCTCATCTATTATAATATTTTTATAATGGTTTAGAATTTCATATGCTCTTTTCTTCGATTTATTCATACTTTTCCTACTATAATTTTCCCATTTTCTTCCACCGGTACTATATCATAATTTTTTTCACTAAAATATTCTTGAATTTTATCTTCATCACCTTTTTTATAGGCATCAATATCACTTGCAATTAAATTAACAGTAAAAATATTTTCAAGATCTTGAACCATAAAACCTCCTGTTATCCTAATTCAGTCAATGATTTAGGAGCTATTTTATATAAAAGCTCAGAACATACATCTCTTCCTTTATGTAAATATATTTTTGATCTTTTTATACTTGATTTCATTATCATATTTACCCATTTTTTAATATTTCCTGTTTCTTCCTCATATTTCTCTTCATAATAACCTTCCTTTAGTTCAACATACATACGTATAAAATATGCAAAAAAATCTGCAAGTTGTATCATTTTTACATATTCTGAATCGCCAAAATATGGAACATCAATTAATTGGTCCAAATAAGAATCTTTATCTTTCTTTTCTTGATAATATTTATGAATCCATTCTGGGGGATTTTCTATTAATTCAAGAAAATCAGTTTTTTCCATAACCTTTTTATCAAATATAAATACTGTATTTCCTTTATTCTTTTTTTTATTTTTATTCCTCTTTTGAATACTTAATATTTGATGCAAAGCCATTGTACACCAATATGTTTTTAGTTGTTTTAATTTTTCATTTCTTTCACATTCTTCTTTATATTTGTTCTTATCAATTCCACAAAATGAAATTTTATGTTTTCTTTCATTAAACCATCTAATTATTGCAGTAATAATATCTGCTCTTAAATTTCCATCTATTCCTCGCCATGGTCCATTTCCTCTATAAAATTCACCTGTATGAAATTCTTTTATAGTTTTATCTGTTAATTTTGACAAAGTATCCATCAAATTATTCCAATCATCTTTTGTACAATGCATTCTTTTACTATCTACTAATACACCAACTAATACAGCAAAGGGTCTTTCATCTGTTCCACTTTCATCAAGATAACAAAATTTCATAATACTCCTTTAAAATTATTTATAACGTGTTTTAAAGCTGACAGACATATAATCAATATAGTTATATCCCTTATAATTATTTTTAAATAATTTCTACAGTTATTCATCATAATGTACCTCCTTATACTGTTTACTAAGAAAATTAAAGTTTTCTTATTTAAGTCAATAAATGTACTTAAAATTGGATATAAAATCAAAAGGGGTCGGGTCTTCACATTTATACATTCTTTTTTATAATACCCTCAATTAAATTCTTTTTCTTATTTAACTCTTTATTCTTTTTACACTTTTCTTTAAATCTTTTGGTTTTCATTGAAACTGATGTATATCTTATGTTAAATAACTCTCCTATTTCCTTTAGTTTCAACCCTG
>VSIX01000117.1 GCA_008086245.1 Candidatus Mcinerneyibacterium aminivorans | reverse complement strand
TGGATCTTCCAATTACAAAAATAAGACAGATTGCTGGAACAGATAAAAAAGGAACAAATGCATTAGGAGTTCTAAAAGCAGCTGAAAAACTGGGATTTGAAGGGAAAGGTGTAAAAGCAGAACCGGATGATTTATATAAAGAAAAGCTGCCACTACCTATAATTGCACATGTTGTAAAAGATAAAAGCCTTCAGCATTATGTCGTAATTCATGAGATAAAAGAAAAATACATTTTGATAGCAGATCCTGCGGAAGGGATAGTAAAATATAAACCTGAAGATTTTTTCCAGATTTGGACTGGTGTTCTAATTATAATTACTCCCTCTGAGGAGTTTAAAGAAGGCAGTGAAAAAGAAGGATTATTTGCAAGGTTTTTCCATATTTTATTACCACACAAAAAACTTTTATTTGAAATATTTTTATCTTCTATCCTACTAACAATAATGGGTTTGGGAGCAACTTTCTATTTTAAGTATTTAATAGATGATATTCTTGCCGATAAGCTTGAAAATACTTTATATATTATTTCAATAGGAATAATGTTTTTATACATTTTTAAAATATTAATGGGAGCTTTTAGAAGACATTTACTATTGTGGCTTGGTCAGAAAGTAAATATAAGTTTAATTTTAAGTTATTATAAACATGTGCTTAAACTTCCACTTTCTTTTTTTGATAGAAGAAAAGTTGGAGAAATTTTGTCCCGTTTATCCGATTCTCAAAAAATAATAAGTGCAGTATCCGGGGCTACTCTATCCGTAATGGTTGACTCGCTTATGGTTATAGCAGCTGCTGTTGTTTTATATCTGCAAAATACTACCCTGTTTTTAATTACTTTATTGTTTATACCATTTCATGTTATTGTTGCCTGGAGTTATACCAAACCCTATAACCGTGTCCATAGAAAAGAAATGGAGAATTCAGCCAATATGAGATCCTATTTAGTTGAATCTTTAAACGGGGCAGAAACTATTAAAGCTTTTAATGGGGAAAGGGAAGCGGAACTTGAAACAGAGAACAGATTTATAAAATTTATTAAAACTAATTTTAAAGCAGGTATAATGAAAAATTCCCAAACTTCACTTGAAGGATTTCTAAGTAAAATTGGTACTACAATTATTCTAATGGTTGGAGGACTGCAAATACTTGAAAACAATATGACTATCGGGCAGCTGATTACCTTTAACGCCCTTTTTAAATACTTTTTTGGACCTATTAAAAGGTTAATTAATTTGCAGCCAATGCTTCAGGAAGCAAAGGTAGCCTCTGATAGATTGGGAGAAATTCTTGATCTGGAAACTGAAAAAGAAAATGAGGAGGATAAAATACAATTAAATAAACTTGAGGGAAATATAAAAATTAAAAATTTGCATTTTAGATACGGAACCCGTGAAAAAGTACTTAAGAATATAAATTTAAAAATAAATTCAGGAGA
>VSIX01000116.1 GCA_008086245.1 Candidatus Mcinerneyibacterium aminivorans | reverse complement strand
GGTCCCTATAGAACGGGAACCACATGGTTATATGAATATTTTAGAAGGCATCCCGAAGTTTCAGTTCCAACCAAAGTGAAAGAAACTTTTTTCTTTGACATGAAATATAATAAAGGATTTAAATGGTATTCCTCCCATTTCAAAGAGAATAAAAAACACAAAATAAGAGGTGAAATTGCACCTTCATATTTCAGATCCACTGAAGCAGCAAAAAGACTTTTAAAAATGAATCCAGATATTAAAGTATTTTTTACTCTAAGGGATCCTGTGGATAGAATAATATCTCAATATAAACACAGAGTAATGAAGGGGAAAACTTCTTTTAAAAAATCTATTATCGAGTTATATAACGAGAACAGTGCATTCAGGTACGCAACCCAGTACAGTATTTTTATAAGCAAATGGAGGGAAATAATCCCACCGGAGAATCTTTACATATTAAAGTTTGAAAATTTTATAAATGATAACCAAAAATATGTTAATAAGATTTGTGAACTTCTCAATATAGAAAAATATAATATTCCTACAAAAATTAAAGGCAAAAGAGGAAGCTCTTCTATCGATCCCAAACTATTATTCATATCAAGGATGGGATATAAATTCATAAATTTAGCTCGGAAACTAAAACTTAATTTTTTTATAAAATTACTTAAGAATATTAAAATTAAAAGTTTATTAACAACACCCAATAACAACTTAGATATATCAAATAAAAATAAAAAGATGCTAAGAAATAAATTAGATAAACAAATAGATTTTTTTAAATCTCTTAATACTGATTAATATTTATTCTTTTGTTTAATAATTTTTTTATAATTATCTATAATAATATCACAAACTACTTTGCTACTATAGTTATTTTTTACATAGTTTTTAATATACTTTTTATCATAATTTTCATAATTTTTCATAATTTTTATTATTCCACTAGTTAGGCTTTTAGTATTTTCACTTTCAACCAATACCCCATTATCTTTATTTATATAATCTTCAGGTCCTCCACAACTGGTAGATACTACAGGTAATCCTGCAGCCATTGCTTCGATACCAACAATTCCAAAAGTTTCAACTTTGCTCGAAATAACAAGAGCATTACACTTATTCAAAATTTTAGCTACATCTTCACTTTTTAGGAATCCGTGGAAACTACAGCTATCTCTTATTCCCAAACATACAGATAATTTTTCATAATCCTTTTTTTTTGGTCCATCTCCTACTAAATGAAGATGAATATTTTCTTTCCCCCGTTTATCAATCACTTTCTTAAAGGCTTTTAATAAATAATCAATACCCTTTTTTTCAGACATTAAAGAAATATTTATAATATTAAATTTATCGGAATATTGCCATTTTTTGTTGACGGTTTCTTTCAGGTCAAATTTTTCAATATTTACGAAATTAGGAATTATCTTACAATCCATTTTCCCAGCATCTTGAATTTTCCGTTTTAGCATAGAACTAACAGCTATATAACTGGAAGCAGTAGATAATACTTTAGCTGTTTTTTTCGGATGATTAACATAAACCATTTTTTCAAAATCAGATGAATGTTCAGTAACTAAAAACGGAATATTATACTTTTGACCTATAAGCATTGCTTCATAACCAGCCGGATAGGTCATATGAGCATGAATAATATCAGGTTTGCCAAAGTTACTTTTTAACTTATCAAAATTTTTAAACAATTTTCTTTTATATATTTTATTTTTTAAAAAACTAATTTTGGGAATTTTGTTTAGATAACAGCAATCTAAAGTTAATACATTATCATCATATACAAGTTCACATTTTTTCTTTTTAATAATATTTATAGGATTTCTTAAAGGCAATCTGCGTAATTTATAAACAGATATATCAACATATTCACTTAATGCTTTTACCTGCTTTTTAACAAATATGCCCTTAAACGGATTATCTGTTGTAGGATAATCAAAGGGAATAACTAATACTTTCAATTTTTCTCCTTTAAAATTTTGTATTCAATACTAATATCCCAATTTTTTTAATTCTTCATTCAATAATTTAGTACAAATTTCTTTTTCTTTTTTATTTAATCCTTCTTTCCATTTACCAATAGAATCAGAATTAATCTGTCTATTTAACCCATAATGATGTTCCAATTTATCAACATCCCCTAGTTTTTCCTTATTTAAATATGGTTTTAGCATGATTTCATCATAACTAATATTTAAAAAATTGCACACTCTCTTTATTTCAATTTCTGGATTTTTGACAAGTTTTTCATATTTTAATTCAATAAAATTTGAATTAGATTTCTTCTTTTTAAATTTATTTACCAACTCTATACTATTCAACCATCGATTACAGGCTTTTTCTACATTATCATATCTTTTAATTTTCAGATATGAATTAACAACATCTCTTCCATCTCTTATAATATGTATATATTTTGCATTAGGAAAAATTTTATTTATCATATCTAAACTAAAAACATTTTGTGGTGTCTTATCTCCCCATATTTTTGCTTCAGGAAAATATTTCTTACTGTATGTAAGATATATTTCATCAATTATTTTATCTAATGTTTTTTGTTTTGTAGGAATATTTAGCAATTTGTAATATGCATCATGAAAATTAACACCCCAAGTATAAAATTGTGAATGTGATTCTAATTCTCCTATAATAATTTCAACCAATTCTTTCCATGGTAAATAATTGAATCTTTTAAATTTTCTACCCATATCTCCAAGAACATATGATTCTGGAGGGATCGAAATTAATTTATTATTACATAACATTGCTCTTAATAATGTATTACCAGATCTACCAGATCCGATAATAAAAAAAGGATTACAACTTAATGATTCTACATTATTAAATTTATACTTTAATTTAAAAAAATTTATTGGCATCTTAATTAAATCAATGATTTTATTAATTATTACTGGATTTTTTTTATACTTAAGCATAAAACACCCCCAATAAAGAATTATTGCTAATCAAAATCTTGTCCAAATAACTTATATGATTTTTTATTAGATTTATTATAGAATTTTCTTGAATATTCTCTAGTTTTCAATCCCATATTATCGTATACATTTTTATAAAATATTTTTTTATTTCTAAAAATTCTATTAAACAAAATATCCTACCTCTTAATTTTTTTTGTTATTGCTTCAATTAATATTTTATCCTCTTCTGAAAACCCAAACAAATAATAAATTATTATAAAAAAACAAAAAAATAAAAATGAAAAACAAATTAAGCGAAAAAACCAATGAAAAATAATTAAATTCTTAAGAAAAAACACCATAAAATAAGCTAATATCATACTAATAATTAATTTTATATAATCAAAATTATAAGGATGGATTTTTGTATTTTTAAATAAAAGTAACAATTTAATTATATTTGAAACTGTAAAAGAAACAGCAGAAGCAATTGCCGCCCCCATAATACCATATACGGGAATTAATATTAAATTTAAAACTATATTTATTATAACTAAAAAAATATTATTATAAAATTCATATTCAGGATGCCCAGTCATAGTGTTCATATAACCTACAGGGCCTGCAGACACATTCATTACCTGTCCAATTGAAACTACAATTAAAGGTATAGCTCCAACAATTAACTCTTTTCCAAAAATATGCATTATTTCTTTACTAAATAATAAAATTATAGAAAAAAAGATCAAATTAATACTTAAAGCCCATCTGGTAATAACCTTGTAAATATTAGCTAATTTATCAATCTTTTTTCTTTCATATAAAGAAGAAATTTTTGGGGCAAAAATAGTATTAAATGCATATAAAACGAAACTAGTCATAGTAGCTATTCGTAAGGCAATATTATAAATTCCAACACTTTCTTTATCCACCAAAAAACCAATCATAAATATATCAGTTTTAACAATGAAATATCCTATAAAACTTGATAGGAAAAGTGGGAAAGAGAATTTAAATAATTTTTTATTTTCTTTTTTAAAATTTAGAAGGTTTATTCTAATATTGTAATTTTGATCATTTTTTATAAATTTTAATAATATATAAAGCATAATAATCATGCTTAAATAATAACTTCCTAAAATCCCATAATATTTTAATCCTAAAAAATATAAAATAACAAATAAAACAATTTTTACCAAAGGTTGTAAAATATTTTTAATCTTAATGAGATTTTTAACATATCCGAAACTAACATAGATTGCATTAAGTAATTTAAAATAAGAATGAATAATAATTAGAAAACTCATAGTAATTAAATGATTTTTCAATGATATATCTTTTAATACAAAAGCAGCGATGTCTTTGCTAAATAAAATTAATAATATTATTAAAATAACTGAAAGGATAAAAGTAGATGTGAACGAAAAGACAATTATTGCATTTAATTTTTTATTTTCATTGCGATTTAAATAAATTGGTATATATTTTGTTAAACCTTTATTCACTCCCATTGTAGCAATAATTACTAAAAAATTGACAATTGTAAAAATATAAACAAATTCCCCATATATTTCTGGTCCTAAGAATCTTACAACTATTATATTGAACACTAAACTAAATAAAACATTTATCATTTTGCCAGAAAAAACAATTCCAGAATTTTTAGTAATGTCCAACAATTCTTTTTTCATTCTTTACTTTCTTAATATTAATTTTACTATTTCACTGCTTTAAATAGTTTCTTCCATTCATTTTTCGCTTTGTAGGATTTTTTTAAATTACGTAATTTTTTTATTTTTTTATTCAAAGTTATTAAATTCAGATTATCCCAAAAATTTTTCATTGAGTCAATATTAAATTCATTAATAGTATATCCAATATTATATTTCTTAACGATTTTAGCCATTTCATAATTTTTTTTACATACTACTACTGGAATACCCCCCGCTAAATATTCAAAAAATTTATTTGATAAAGCATGTCTTGCATTAAAGCTATTAGGAGCAATCATGGGTATTCCTAAGTCAAAATTATGAATGTCATATATTATCTTATCAGGATCTAAAGGTTCTTTAAAAAATACTTTGTTGCTTTTCTCATATTTGGTTAACAAATGCTCATAATTACCTATTAGTCTTAAGTAAATATTTATATTTTCATTACTTGATTGTACAATTGATTTAATAATTTTTTCTAATCCTCTAATTTTTGAATATCCTCCATGATGATACAGTTTAATAGGTAATGCCTTTATATTATTTTTGTTAGGTAATTTATTCTTTATTAATGGACAATTTTTTATTACTTTTATTTTTTTGGGTTTGTATAGTTTATTAATTTTCCCAGCAATTCCATTACTTACGGTAACAACTAAATCGGCAAAATCAATATACTTTTTTTCAATATATTTAATAAGAGGCCTAACAAAAATCCTCCATTTTATATTAAATTTTGGTTTTTGTTCTATTGCAAATTCATGAGAATCATGAATAAATTTTGCTTTATGTTTTTTAGCTATTTTATATCCCGTATATAAGGTATTCCAATCATTTGATAAAACAACATCGTATTTCTTTTCAATATCGATTTTGTTTTCCAGCATTTCCAGCTGGGAAAAATAATTATAAAGTGCTTTTTCCTTGTTAAATATTAGATTAAATAGATAAAATATTTTATCCTTTATTTTTATATTCCAGCTAATATCCTTTTCAAATCCTGCAATATCTACATTATATCCTGCCTTCTCAAAAAAATATTTATGTTTTCTAACTCTATTGTCTTTTTTGTAATTTGAATAAACAACAATTAATACTTTTTTCATATTACCTCTTTACTTAAGTTTCTATCTTAACTTCAAATATTTCTTTTCAGAAAGCAATATTAGCTAATTTCCATAACTCTTTATATCCAAAATTATCAATTCTTATTTTATAAATTAAATTATCCAATAGAATTGATTTCTTATTTTACTTTTCAACTTATTTAGCTATAATTTTTCAAAAGAAAAAAATCCAAACTTCTCTTCTTTCCAGTTTATTTTTTCTTTTTATCTTCAAATTCCTTGATTTTTTTTATCAATTTTTCCCACTCTTTTCCTGCAGATAGTTCTTTTTGAGCTTTTAATAGATTGTTCTTTTTTTGATTAATTTCTTCTATAGTGATTTTTTTAAAAATAGTTTTAATGGATTCATAGCTAAAATCTCTAGCAATAAATCCTATATCGTATTTCTTAACAAATTCTGCCATAGATTTTGTATTGTTACAAACTACTACAGGAACCCCTCCAAAAATAAAATCAAAAAATTTATTGGGTAATGAATATACTCTATTTTTATTATAGGGGGGTTGTAAAGCTATTCCTAAATCATAATTCTTAATATCTTCAACTAATTCTTCAGGTTGAAGAGGTTCATGAAAAATAATATTTTTATATTTTCTGTATTTATTTTTTAAATTTTTAATCTCCCCTATTAATCTAAGATAAAGTTCGAATTTCTTATTTGATTTTACTATTTCAATAATTTTATCAAGTTTTCTTAATTTTAAATAGTGGCCATGATGATATAGTTTAATGGGTTTTGTTTTACTTGTTTTTATACTTATATCCCCCCTATCTGATTCCAGAGGAATATTTCTTAGTACAATAACTTCGCTTATGTTATAAAGTTTTTCGTATTCTCTTGCTATTTGTGAACTTACAGTAGTCACTAAATCTGCAGATAAAATATATTTTCTTTCAATATATTTTGTTAGCGGGCATATTAGAATTCTCCATTTCAAATTTTCTGTAGCTAATTTAATAGCATATTCATGGGAATCATAAACTAAAATATTATTTTTGTCTTTAAACTTGAATGCAATTGGTAAGGTATTCCAATCATTAGCAATTATTAAATCATAATTTTTATTAATATCATACTTTAAAAATCCATATAAATATTCAATAGCCTTTTCCTTATTTATTATTAACATTAAAATATAAATTATTTTTCTTAAGAAACTAGGAGATTTTGGTTGTTTCTCAAATCCAATTATATCCACCTTATAACCTGCATTTTTAAGAAAATGTTTATGTTTTCTTATTCTATTGTCTTTTGTATGATTTGAATAAACAATTAATAATGCTTTTTTCATTTACTTTTGCCTCACTTATAAACTTTGCATAAAACTATTTTAATTTAATAATGCTTCAATAATTTTTTTTGAAGAATTAATTTTCCCATAAATTTCTGGATGATTCAATTTTTTATTTTCTCTTTTTTTTAGCTCTTTATAAGCATCTAACAAAGTATTATATTTATCATTAAATCCAATTATATTCCATCCCAGATCAACTGTTTCTTGCCATTCCGTTTCATCCCTTAATGTTAAACATAATTTTTTTAGAAAATAAGCCTCTTTTTGTATACCTCCAGAATCAGTAAATATATATTTTGAATTTTTTTCAAGAATTACCATAGCTTCATACCCGACTGGCTTTTTAACTAATACATTATTGGGAATCTTAATATTATATTCATTTATTATTTTTTTTGTTCTAGGATGGGCTAATAGTAATATTTTTTCTTCTATCTGATTAAACAAATTTAATATTTTTTTAAATCTAAAAATATTATCAGTATTTGATTCCCTATGAATAGTAGCTAATATATATTTATTCTTATCTATAGGATAATTTTTAATAATTATATCAGTATTATTAATATCTTTAAGTATCAATCTAATCATATCAATCATTATATCTCCACATTTTATTACAATTATTTGTTCATTATCCATACCTTTAAGTTTTTTTTTATTATAAATCCCCTCTCTTTTTAAATTATCAACTGCTTTATCTGTTGGACAGAATAAATAACTGGAAAGATGATCAGTTAAAATCCGGTTTTTCTCTTCAGGCATACTCATGTTAAAGCTTCTTAACCCAGCTTCTATGTGTACTACGGGAATTTTCAAATTACTTGCAGCCAGTGTTCCAGCTAAAGTCGAATTAGTATCTCCAAATACTATTACTTTATCAGGTTTTATTTTACTTATGTAGTTTTCACATCCTTCAAGCATCTTAGACATTTGTACAGTATGAGAGCCTGATCCAACTTTCAAATTCTTGTCAGGTTTAGATATTTTAAGTTCATCAAAAAATACATCTGACATATTTTTATCATAATGTTGACCAGTATGGAGTATTTTAAAATCAATTTTTTCTGAATAATTTTTTTTTATAGTTCTTAGTATAGGAGCAATTTTTATAAATTGTGGTCTAGCTCCTACTACAAATAATAATTCCATAACAACCTTTCTTCATAATCCCATATCTTTTACCAACTATTATTTTTTTCATAACCTAACTGAGTCAAAACATCACCAAATAAATTAATAAATCTCTTTTTATGAATCGTTTTAAAATATTTTTTATACTGGTTAATTTTTCCTGATCTAACATGCCTTGATTGATTAATCCTATCCGAAAAAAGACTATTTCTATATGCAATCTCTAGTAAAGAAGGAAGTACTTTCCCGGGGAAACCAAGAAATAAAAATATATCATGAAACAAATTTAAATTTACATCTTTAATTAAATCTTCATATTTGACCTCATAAAAATTTTTATTATTATAATCCCACTTCATCATATCAATTATATTATTTTTACTTGAATGTTCCATTTCAAATAATATTTTATTATCAATTTTATCAAAACTGCTAATTTTTTCCTGATAAGTTTTTCCTCCAAATTTTTTCCTAGGTATATGAAGCCAAGATTCTAACGATTTTTGGTGATAAAAAGTAGCTGAAACTATTACATCCCTTGGATCCCTTATCAAATGGATACCTTTATATGGGAAATCAATTTTTCCAAATTTAAAATTACTGTGGTCATTAAATATCACATTTGAATTACACATTTTTTTAGATATTTTGCCATTATAATACCTTAGTTTATGGAAAAGTGATATTTGAATGAAAATTTTTTCCATCCATGCAGTTCCTGTTTTATGATGTGTCCCCACAAGAACTTTATTGTCAAGTTTAAAATCTTTTTTAAGACTAGAAAAAAATTTAAAAGATAAATTTTCAACTATCAATTTATTTTTTAAAAAATTTAATTTTTCCTTTTTATTTTTATCTAAACTTTTATATAGCCATTTTCTCAATAGATTTACTAATTTTTTAACCATATAAATCCTATTCCTCTTTTTCTTATTTATCTTCTCAATCAATTATAAGTTATTTAACTGACAAATTCAAATAATTTTAATTTTATAATATATATTATAAAATAATTTTGAATATATCTTGATTCTATTTAATAATTTTTTTAATATATACATATGAAACCCAAAATATTAATACTATATTACAAAAATTTTTTCCCTATAAACAGCGGAGATAAGAATGTTATCAGCAATCACATAGATATATTATCCGAAAGCTATAAAGTAGATCTTCTACATTTTCCAGCACGAAATACTGCCAATGAAAATCAACCCCAAAAAAATATAAACAAAATCATATCTTTTAAGTCCAAAACATCTAAAAAACTGCTAAATCTTATGAAACATTACAGCCCGAAATATCCAATTCAAACCGCCATGTATTATAATCAAAAAACCTTTAACTGGATTAAAGCCCACAAGGATGATTATTATGCTTTTTATCCTCATTTTTTCCGCAGCGCAGAACTGGTTAGGAAATTACATAAAAATAAAGTTTTACACATGCACGATGCTATCTCCCTTAATTACAGAACGGCTTTAAATCATAAAATTCCTCTAATTAAAAAATTTCTGTATAAAATGGAAATTAACAAACTGATTGAATATGAAAAAAAATGTATTGCCGACTTCAACAGAACTTTGCTGGTTTCTGATTTTGATAGAAACTACTTAATAGAAAACAATGCGGATAAAAACAAATTAACCAAAATACCGATATCGGTTTCAAAGAAGCTTCTTGATTACAAAAAAACTGATAATTCCGATTCCATCACCTTTCTCGGGAAGATGGATTATTTAGCGAATGTGGATGCAATGAAGTATTTTGTTAACAAAATCTTTCCCTTTATTTCCCAAAATATCAACCTGAAAATTCTTGGCAGCAGCCCTGCAAAAGATATACAAAAGCTGGAAAATGAAAGAATTAGTGTTTCGGGATACATTGAAGACCCATATACAATAATTAAAAATTCCAAAATTTTTGTAGCCCCAATGAGGATGGGAAGCGGCACCCAGCTAAAGGTTCTGGAAGCTATGGCACTGGGTAAATGCGTTATTGCTTCCGGTATAGTCAAACACGGAATAGATGCAACAAACGGCAAAGAAATTGTGTATGCAGAAAACAGTGAAGATTTTATCGATAAAATAAACTATTATCTAAAAAACGACGATAAAAGAAAGCAAATTGGAAAAAATGCCAGAGCATTCATAAAAAAGAACCACACAAATCAAGTAATAAAAGATCTGCTTCTTGATTTATTCTCTAACCTAAAAAATAATTAATAAAATTTAATACTTAATCTTCTTAGAATATTTTTTTTAAATCAAGATAAAAAAAATTTTAGATTTATAACTACTTTAAACATCCTATCGTTAGATAATAGCTTTTTTTATTTTAAATATGATTTTATATAATTGAATTCAATATAAAAACCCATAATTGATTTTTATTTAATTTTATTATTTGATTTTTTAACTTCCGAAGTATCGCTGGTCGTTGAGAAGTAAACATTTCTGCTGTTTTTTGGATTTATCTGAATTGTATAGGCGCTGCCGTTTGATTCATAGTATGTATTTGATAGATTTATATTCTTTAGGAATTCATCCCCGGTTTCTTTTTCAATATTTATTAGATCAAGTAACTCTTTTACATTTCCAGTTTCTGGATAGAATTTTCTATTAGAATCAAAATAGTAGATTTCCAGATTTTTCTTTATAGCATAGACGGTATTATAGACGGATTCTCTCATTTTCCTATTTTTTTTTCTTTTCTGCTTTGGATATACCAGAAATCCTAATATTACTACCACACAGAGAACAACAATCGTTTCTATAAGAGTGTATCCGTTTTTCATCATCCCGCCACACCGCAGAGGGTCAAATACCAGT
>VSIX01000115.1 GCA_008086245.1 Candidatus Mcinerneyibacterium aminivorans | reverse complement strand
TATGAAATGCCCACCCCAATGATGAATGTCTTAAACGGCGGGGAACATGCCGATAACAGTGTGGATTTTCAGGAATATATGATTATGCCGCATAATGCTGATTCATTTTCAAAAGCCCTGCAGATGGCAGCCGAGGTTTTTCACAATTTAAAAGAAGTTATGCAAAATAAAGGTTATCATACATCTGTTGGTGATGAAGGAGGGTTTACTCCAAATTCAAAAAATAATAAAGAACCTTTAGATATACTGATCGCTGCTATTGAAAAAGCAGGTTATAAACCCGGCAAGGATATTTTTCTGGCTCTTGATGTTGCCGCAAGTGAATTTTATAAAAATGAAAAATATAATTTAAAGGGAGAAGATAAAGTATTAAACAGCAGCGAGCTTGTTGATTATTATGAAAAACTTATTTCGGAATATCCAATAATTTCTATTGAAGATGGTCTTGCGGAAGATGATTGGGATGGATGGAAAAAGCTTACAGATAGACTCAAAGATAAAATTCAAATAGTTGGAGATGATCTATTTGTAACCAACGTTAAAAGATTAAGAAGAGGAATAGATGAAAATATAGCAAATTCGATACTGATAAAAGTCAATCAGATAGGAACCATTTCTGAAACATTGGATACAATAGAGCTTGCCAAAAGAAACAACTACAGCACTGTGATATCCCATAGGTCGGGAGAAACAGAAGATACAACTATTGCCGATTTGGCTTTTGGGTTGAATCTGGGGCAGATTAAAACAGGGTCTTTATCAAGGTCCGAAAGAATTGCCAAATACAATCAACTTTTGAGGATAGAAGATCAGCTTGAAGGATTAACAGTATATAGAGGTATAAATTCTATGTTTAATATTTGAGGATAAGGATTTGTAATGGAAAAAAATTTCAAGATTTTAGTTGTGGATGATGAAGAGGCACTACGTGAGATACTGGAAGAAATACTCGTTGATATGGGTTATGAGGTTGTAACTGCAGAAGATGGGTATGTAGCATTAAACGAAATTAAGAAAAATAATGATATTGATATTGTTTTAACTGACATAAAAATGCCTCGAATGGATGGACTGGAGCTTGTTAAAAATATTAAAGCAGAAAGTTCCGCTATAATACCTATAATGATGACAGGGTATATTGATTCTGATATTCTTGTTTCAGTTTTAAGAGCAGGTGCCTATGATTTTATTCCAAAACCCTTTGATGCCCAGGCGGTTAAAATGATTTTAGAACGAAGTGTAAAAAAAAGAAGAATGGTGCTGGAAAATAAAAAACTAATGAAAAAACTAAAAAAAGCAAATTCTAAATTGAAGGAGCAGAGAAGGAAACTTGAAAAGAAAGTATGGATAGGCGATAAAATTCTTGAAAAAAAATATAAAGAATTAAAATACATTAATGACACAATGGAAAAAATAAATACAACCATGGATTATAGAAAAACGATTCATTTTATTTTGAGTGTGGTTCAAAAGTTGATAGGTTCAAATCGTGCTTCAATAATGCTTTTAACAGAAGACAAGAAAAGACTAAAAGTTGTCGATATGATAGGTAGAAGCATGATAAAAGAAGAAATTGAAATTGGCGAAGGGGTCGCCGGCTGGGTAGCAGAGAAAAATAAAATGCTGTATATAAAGGATACAGAAAAAGCTGACCCGGAAATTAAAAAGATGCTAAAGAGAAACAGATACGAAGCCAAATCTTTTGTTTCTTTACCACTAAATACAGTTAAAAGAGGATTGATTGGTGTTTTAAATGTTACAAGCAATAGCTCGGAAAAAGTGATTACTGAAGATGAAGTCGATATTTTAAAGATATTTTCCCAGCAGGCTGCAGCGGGTATTGAAACCTCATTAACCTATCAGGAACTACAAGAGCACTATCTGCATACAATTAAAGCACTTTCAAATGCAATAGAAGCAAAGGATGAATACACGAGAGGACATGCAGAAAGGGTTACTGAATTATCCGTTAAACTGGCCGAAGAAATAGGATACGAAAAGGAGGAAATTAGAACCCTTAAGTTTGGAGGAATCCTGCATGATATTGGGAAAAT
>VSIX01000114.1 GCA_008086245.1 Candidatus Mcinerneyibacterium aminivorans | reverse complement strand
TCTGGTTCTGAATCTAGAAATTATCTTCGATAATTTCTTTTGTCAGGAGTTTTCATCACTTATTGCGGTATGCTTTTTCAGGGGCTAACATAAGTAGTGAAATTATAGAAATTTATAGTTTTACTTATAAGTTTTTCTCATACTAATACTTATTCTAATACTAAAAAATCCCGACAGGGATTTTTTTAAATTTGCATTTATTCTCATTAATGCTAAAATCAAATAAAAATGGTTAAAGTGAAATAAATTTTTAAGTAAAGGTGGTTGGGATAATGAAAAAACTTTTATTTTTGTTTATTATAGGTTTGATGGTTTTAAGTTATATTTATTCCTTTGAACAGACAGATTCGGAATTTTATGATTTTGTAGAGGATATTTATATTAAATACGGGCTCAAAGATTTTTCATATACCCGTCCCTATAATAGAAAAGAAATTGTAGAAGTTTTAAATAACATTAATAAAAATAAAGATAATTTAACCGAAATAGAAAAAAATATTTTAAAAAGATACAGAAAGAAGTACTCATCCTATATAGAAGATAATAATAAAAAAGAATATCATTTATATAGCTATGAGAGAGATGAGGGAAATTTATATCTGGACTTTGTCGGAAAAACAGGATATGTAAAAAACCAGTATGATTTGCAAACCGAGAAAAAACTAAATTATTTAATATATACTGGGGGAATTACATTTAAGGGAAATGTCACAGATTACATGGATTACTATTTTTATTTTAGAGATGAAACCTATAACCTGGAGGAAAAACTTAGCGATGTAAGAGGGTATTTTGAAAATAGAGGAAGAGGATGGATTGCTTCCGGATTTAGAGTTGATAAAAAAGAGATATATATGGATACAACTGAAACCTATTTGGATTTTTATCTTCCCTATACTGATATTAGAATAGGAAAAAATAATAACAGCTGGGGACCGGGAAATAAAAGCAATGTCATGATATCTGATAATGCAACCTCATATGTACAATTTTATGATGAAATAGAAATTGGCAAATTTCAGCTCAGTTCTTTTACAGGTGGATTAAGAACATATCTTATGGATCCAAATACAACTATTGAACTGGAAAATGGGGATACAAAACAGCAGTATAGGAAAAAATATATTGCCGCTCACAGACTTGAAATTTCAGTATTGGATAATCTTAAAGTTGGTATCAACGAATCTGTTATATATGCCGATAAAAACCTGCAGCTTGGCTATATGATCCCGTTTAATTTTTTCTGGAGCGAACAGCATTATGAAGGTGATAGGGATAATTCAACCATGGGAGCCGATGTCAGTTTTGTTCCCTTTAGAGGGGTTAATCTTTATGGGGAAATTTTTATAGATGATCTGAGTGTTTCTGAACTTTCAGATTATAAACATTCAAAATTCGCTTATTTAGGCGGGATAAATTACTATCCTCATTTCGTGAATGATATAAAACTTATCCTGGAATACAGCAGAGTAAATCCAATTGTTTATACGCACAGATTTAATGTCGATAATTTTACACACTACAGATCGAATATAGGATCATTTTTATATCCAAATAGTGATTACCTCTATGCAGGTATAAATAAAAACTGGACATCCAAATTACAAACTGAAATATATTATTTCAAAAAAAGACATGGAGATAATTACACAGATCAATCCGATGAATTTGTAAATGTTGGCGGCGATATGTATACTCCACATGCACTTAGTTCTGAATCCAATATAAAAGAAAACCTGAATTTCCTGGATGGTATTAAGGAAACTACGAGAAAAATAGGTATAAATCTAAAGTATTTAATTGAATGGAAAAATATTTATAAAAGTTTTTCAATAAACAATCTCTTTTTAAAGGTTAATTATGAACTGAGTCAATATGAGCAAAAACTCCCCGATAATATCAAAACCGATTCTGCCGATAGAATTGATGAAAACCTCAATTCATTTGAAGTTTTGGTGGAATACAATTATTAAAATCACTTCGTGATTTTAATAATTGCGAATTGCAAATGGCGAATGGCGAATTAGAAAATCTCACTGGAGATTTTCTAGATTAAGGTTAAGGGGAATCTCTACCGAGATTTTAATAATTGCGAATTGC
>VSIX01000113.1 GCA_008086245.1 Candidatus Mcinerneyibacterium aminivorans | reverse complement strand
CTCTATTACTCCACGATTTCTGTAACGACACCGGCACCTACTGTCCTGCCGCCTTCACGAATAGCAAATCTTAATCCCTGCTCCATTGCTATCGGCTGGATCAAATCCACGTCACAGCTGATATTATCTCCGGGCATTACCATCTCTACTCCCTCAGCCAATGTTATCACTCCGGTCACATCTGTCGTACGGAAGTAAAACTGAGGACGATATCCGCTGAAAAATGGCGTATGACGACCACCCTCTTCTTTTGTCAATATATATGCCTCGCACTTAAACTTACGGTGTGGAGTTATACTACCAGGCTTTGCCAATACCTGACCGCGCTCCACATCATCCTTCTTGATACCTCTCAGAAGTACTCCTACGTTATCTCCCGCTTCTCCTTCATCAAGTATCTTACGGAACATTTCAACTCCCGTTACTACCGTCTTGCGGGTATCGGTCAGTCCTATTATCTCTATCTCATCCTGGACTCTTACCTTACCTCGTTCAACTCTTCCGGTAACTACTGTCCCACGGCCGGATATGCTGAATACATCCTCTATCGGCATCAAAAACGGCTTGTCTATATCACGCTCAGGAGCAGGTATATAATCATCCATCGCCTGCAATAACTCCCAGATAGGCTTCGTCTTCTCTTCATCTTCCGCATTCTCCAATGCCTGCAAAGCACTGCCCTTGATTATAGGAATATCATCACCGGGAAATTCATAGGTGTTCAGAAGATCACGAATCTCAAGCTCTACAAGCTCCAATAACTCTTCATCGTCTACCATGTCACACTTGTTCATGAAAACTACTATACTCGGTACGCCTACCTGTCTGGCCAAAAGAATGTGCTCCCTTGTCTGAGGCATAGGGCCGTCTGCCGCACTTACTACCAAAATAGCACCGTCCATCTGCGCTGCACCGGTTATCATGTTCTTTACATAGTCAGCATGACCGGGACAGTCTACGTGTGCATAGTGACGATTGTCGCTCTCGTACTCAACATGAGCTGTGGCTATCGTTATACCACGCTCCTTCTCTTCAGGGGCCTTGTCTATATTACCAAACTCAATATAATCAGCGTACCCCTTTAATGACAGTACATGCGTCATGGCTGCCGTCAATGTCGTCTTACCATGGTCAACGTGGCCTATCGTACCTACGTTTACGTGAGGTTTCTTCCTTTCGTACTTTTGCTTGGACAT
>VSIX01000112.1 GCA_008086245.1 Candidatus Mcinerneyibacterium aminivorans | reverse complement strand
GGGGCAATTCCTGCTAAATTCCCCACCCTTAATGCTATAGGCAGCATTATTATGGCTGCCGAATTATTGGTTACAACTTCGGTAATAATCATTACTATAAAATAAATTATAATCATTATTATAAAAGGAGGAAAAGAATCAACCATGCTGTAAATATTGCTTGCTATAAAATGTGCAGTACCTGAATTTTCTATTGCCCTACCCACCCCAAAGGCAAGAGCAATCATCACAAGAATCTTTAAATCAATCGCTGATTTTAATTTATTTAAGGAAAAAGATTTCGATAATATTATTACCGATACTCCGATAAAGCCCATAAATAATAGAGACTTGATATTCAATGCTGCCAGCAAAATCATGGCAATAAATACAGCTCCAACAATAAAGGAACTCTTCTTGTCCGGTTTGATTTTTCCCTCTTTTTTTGTGGTATAAAAGAAATCATTTCCCCTTTCCCACTGTTTGCTGAAATCTTCATCCGCAATGATAAAAAGTGTATCTCCGGGTTTAAATCTTATATTTCCAATTTTCTCAACAATTCTTTCCCCCTGTCTGTTTACGGCTAATATTACTGCATTGTACTGATGTCTGAAATTTATTTCCTTTGGAGTTTTATCAACAAGAGGAGAATTTAATGATACTACCGCTTCAAAAAAGGAAGCTTTTCCTTTGGATAGAAGGTCAAAATATTCATGCGATTCTGGTCTTATTTCAAGACCTTTAATTTCAAGTAAATCATCGATTGTATCAATTTTTCCGGCAAAAGTAAGGATATCACCTGCTACTATTACATTTGAAGGTTTCACGGGCGATATAATCTCATTTTCCCTTATGATCCCCGTTAAATATACACCTTTTAGGTTTCTCAACTCTGCATCTTCAATTCTTTTTCCTATGAGTTCGCTATCATCCTTTACATACATTTCAAGAAGATATTCCTTGTATTCTTTTCCCATCTTTTCATAGGAAGATTCTCTTTCCGGTAAAAAATAGCGGCTGAAAAAATACAGATATATTATTCCAATTATTGCCAGTGGAAGCCCTATAGGAGTTAATTCAAACATCCCCAGAGGTTGATAACCAAACTGCTCAAGCAGTCCGCTTACAACAAGATTGGTAGAAGTTCCAATAAGTGTACAAATTCCACCAAATATTCCGGCAAAAGAAATTGGAATAAGGTATTTACTCAATACTACCTTGTTTTCTCTCCCCCACTCTGTAAAAAAGGAGGCAATGGTTGCAACAACGGGCGTATTGTTTACAAATGCTGAAAGAAGTGTGGTCGGTAAAAATAATCTTAACATATGGGGGTTATTTTGATTCTTTATTTTCAGGATGCTGGATGCAAGAAAGTCAAGCGATCCGCTGTTTCTCGCAGCAGCAGTTATTATAAATATCATTGCAATAGTAAGCACACCCTTGTTGGCAAATCCTGCCACCGCTTCCTCGGTAGTAATTATATCAGCAGTCAGAAACACTGTAACTGCAAGAAAAAATACAATCAATGGATCAAATTTTTCCAGCATTAAAAGAACCATCATAACAACTACAACAACAAGTGTTAGAATTATTTCAAAAGACAAAATTCCTCCCTTTATTTTAAAAATCACTTCGTGATTTTTTAGTGACGGAAGATATCTCTTCGAAGTACATCCAAGTAATGCGTGACGGATGTAAGACCTTAGTAGTAATTCCATGTAATGAGTTTTGCATGTTAATCCGCTGAAGAAAAAATTTAATGGGTAATCCCAAAGCAGGATAAAATTGCTGCCGCAATTTTTCAATGCACATCGGAACAACGCACAGAGCACAAAGCTTGAATGTAATACCTCTGAAGAAAAAAAAAATAAAAACAATCTAATAAGCAATGTACAACTTAAAAGTTTGAATGTTATCCCTTTGAAGATTTTAAAATTGCTATCGCAATTTTTGTTGTTCGTAGTTCGTGTTCGAAAAAACATTTAAAAGTATTTAAATCTTATTCTTTTAGGATTATTATTTTTTATAATCGACAATTGAAAATCCTAAATCGTCAATCGCCGTCAGGCTTGCTTCCTCGTAATGACCTTTACTGTTTTCTGTATTACTTTTAATATTCAGCTAACAAAATTCAGATTACGGATAACATAACACGGAGAATCGTCATTGTGAGTAAACGAAGTAATCACAGCAATAAATATCCCTTTCGGAAATTTTTAGAATCAAAAATCTGTTTTTTAACCAAAATAAGTAAGCATTCCCGCCGTAACAAACATAAAGGTTATAGATAAAGGTAATCCCACTTTGAAGAAATCTGAAAACCTGTAATCTCCAAGTCCATAAACAATTAAATTTGTCTGATACCCTATCGGGGTTAAAAATGCCGCCGAAGCTGCAATTGCCACAAGAATGGCCATAGAATGAGGTTCAACACTGGCTAACTTTGCAATTTTCAAAGCTATCGGTATTGTAATAACTGCTGCAGAATTATTGGTTACTATTTCGGTCATTACCATTACAAAAAGATACATTAAGACCATAATCCAAAATAGCGGTAGCGTATCCACGACCCCGTATATTTTTTCGGCAAGAAAATCCGCAGTACCTGAATTTTCTATGGCTTTACCAACACCAAAAGCAAGAGCTATCATTATTAATATTTTTAGATCTACTGCTTCTTTAATTTCATTTAATGTAACAATACCAGTAAGTACAATTATAGACATAGTAACAGATCCCAAAAACAATAGAGGTTTTATATTTAGTGCTGCAAGAACAACCATTGTTAAAAAAAGCAATCCTACAAATATCGAATTTCCTCTTTTTAATCTAATTTTATTGTCTTTTTTTGCTATCTGAAAAAAATCTCTTCCTCTTTCCCATTGCTTGTGGAATTCTGGATCCGCTATTAATAACAAAATATCACCGGGCTTGAATTTTATATCCCCTATTTTTTTTACAACTCTTTCTCCCTGCCTGCTTACCGCCAGGATAACTGCATTGTATTTCTGTCTGAACCCTACCTCTTTTGGGGTTTTATCTATAAGAGGAGAATTAAGGGATATTACTGCTTCATGAAAGGAAGCTTCTCCCCTTTTTACAGCATCAAAATATTTATGGGATTCCGGTCTAATTTCCAGACCTTCAATTTCTAATAAATCATCTATTCTATCAATTTCACCGCCAAATATTAGTGTATCTTTTTCAAGAATCATGTTGGAAGTATTAACCGGCGTTATAGCTTCATCTTCCCTTATTATTCCTAAAAGATAAACCCCCTGTAAATTTCTCAATTCAGCTTCTTCAATTGTTTTTCCGGCTATTTCGCTTCCCTCTTTAACATACATTTCAAGAATATATTCCTGATGCTCTGCTTCCATTCTATCATAGGAAGATTCTCTTTCAGGAAGTAAATATCCACTAAAAAAATATATATAAATCATTCCGATTATAGCCAGAGGTAATCCATAAGGAGTAATCTGAAACATTGAAAAGGATTCATAACCAAACTGTTCAAGCAAACCACTAACGACCAAATTAGTAGAAGTCCCAATTAATGTACATATCCCACCGAATATTCCGGCATAAGACAGTGGAATCAAATATTTACTTAAAGTAATATTGTGTTTTCTTCCCCATTCAGTAAAAATTGAAGCAATAGTAGCAACTACAGGGGTGTTATTTATAAATCCGGATAGTACTGTAGTTGGTAAAAATAGCCTGAATATCTGGGATTTGTGGCTTTGCTTTCTCTTTAGCATAAAAGATACTAGGTAATCCAGTGCTCCGCTGTTTCTTGCAGCTGCAGTAATAACAAATATTACTGCAATTGTCAAAACGGCTTTATTCGAAAATCCCGCTACAGCTTCATTAACAGAGATAATACCAGTAACGAGAAAAATATTAACAGCAATAAAAAAGACAATAACCGGTTCCATTTTCTCGGTTATTAAAACATACATCATGGCAATTATAACGGTAAGTGTAAGTGCAATTTCAACGGTCACTTATACCTCCTTTAAAAATCACTGCGTGATTTTTAGTATAAGTACAAGAATGAGTATAAGAAAAACATTTAAATGAACCACCAAAGCAGGGCTTGAGATTACTTCATCAGATTTTTTGAAAAATCTGACGAAGTAATGACATTTTTTTAATACTAATACTGATACTAATTTCTAAAATCTCTTTAGAGATTTTTTAATGAAGCTTATTATCCTTCCTGTTTAATATATAAAAACCATCTTTATTAACATTGTTTTTTCTGTTATATTCCATCTCTTTATCATTTAATTTCCTAAATACCCCGCCTGCTTCTTCAACTATTGCATGCATTGCTGCAGTATCCCATTCCATTGTAGGGTTGTATCTGTAATAAACTTCTGCCTTCCCTTCTGCTATCAAACAGCCTTTAAGTGAGCTGCCGGCTCTCTTAACCTCTTCGATGCAGTCATTACAGTCAATCAAATTTTTAACCTGTTCTGAAGCATGGGACCTACTAATTACAATCCTCAGGTTATCTTTTCTATCTGATACACTTAATTTTTTTATTTTTCCGGATTTGTCTTCCAGATATGCTCCCTTTGATTTCTGAGCATAATATAATTTATCCTCGGTAGGGACATATATAAGACCAAAAATAGGTTTCTTTTTATGGGTCAAAGCTATATTAACCGTAAATTCTCCATTTTTTTTAACAAATTCTTTCGTTCCATCAAGTGGATCAATAATCCAGCACCAATCATTATCCATCCTATCTAAATTATCCTTTGATTCCTCGGATAAAATTGCATAATCTTTGAATTTTTCTTTTAATTCATTTACAATTATTTCATTTGATACTCTATCGGCTTTTGTTAACGGGCTGTCATCTTCCTTGTACTCAACATCAAAATCTGTTTCATAAATCTCAAGTATTTTTTTACCCGCTTTTTTGATAATATTTTTACATACTTTTAATTCATCAGTCAAATTCATTTAAGCTCCTTCCGGTTATCTTTTCTTTCAATCAAAGTGTAAAGGCTGATTTAAAAATCACAAAGTGATTTTTCAGGCTCATCACCTGGTATGGCTTCTTTGAGATTACATCCGTCACTCATTACCTGGGATTACTTTTATTGACACTACCGTCACTAAAATCACGAAGTGATTTTAAAATTCGCCATTAGCCATTAGCAATTCGCAATTATAAATCAGCTCCGCTGATTTCTT
>VSIX01000111.1 GCA_008086245.1 Candidatus Mcinerneyibacterium aminivorans | reverse complement strand
TGGTTTTTTTCATTGATATATTTAATCTGAGATGAACACTTTATTATTAGTAACAGTTAATTTTTCATTTAAATATAAATTAATTGCTTCAGGATAGGCTTTTTTTTCAAGTTCGAAGACTTTTCGGGCTATATCTTCTGGTTGATCTCCGGCTTTAATTTGGCATGCTTTCTGAATAATTATTGGACCGTGATCATACTTTTTGTCAACAAAATGAACTGTACAACCAGATATTTTTACCCCCCTTTTGTAAACCTCTCTATGAACTTTCATTCCATAGTACCCCCTCCCACAAAAAGATGGAATAAGGGCGGGATGTATATTCATAATTTTTTGTTTATATTTGCCGGGAAAGTTATAAAAACTCAGGAAACCGGCCATAACAATTAATGAAAAATTATATTTTTCCAGTGTTTCTGTTATTCTTTCCGAAAATTTATCAATATTTTTACTGTTTTTCCTTTGGATGACATGACAGGGTATATCATTTTTTTTAGCTACTTCAATACCTCTTACACCATTTTTAGAGGATATAACTACACTGACTTCCAGATTTTCAATTTTATCCAGAATATTTTCTAATGTTCTCCCGCTACCCGATAAAAGAACGGCTATTGATCGTTCCATAATTCTCCTATAAAAAAAAGGTGGAGTAACTCCACCTTTTTTTATAAAATAATTAATTTAAATATTCTTTTAAAGATTTGCTAGCTTTAAATTTAGCCACTTTCCTTGCTGGAATTTGAATTTCTTCTCCAGTTTGTGGATTTCTACCTTTTCTAGCAGACCTATGACTTACCTTAAATGTACCGAAATTTCTAACAGTTAATTTGTCATCGTCATCAAGAACATTTGCTATTTCTTCAAAAATACAATCAAACACCTCTTTAGCCTTCTTCTTGGTCATGTCATTCTTCTCAGCAATTTTTGTTATAAAATCATCCTTTCTCATTAAAAACCCTCCTTTCTTTTATTACCATAAACTAATTTTATCAGTTTATGCCTATATTTCAAGAGTTTTATTAATTATTTTGTAAAAAACAACCAGACTTTACAATCAATTAATGATTCGACATTACATAAATAATTATTTATCTCATTTTTCTCAATTTTCAATACTTCAATACTTTCCGAATTATCTGGATTGCTCTCTTTTATACAGCTTACATCAACAAAAACATAATGAATTATTTCGTTTGTAATACCTGAAGATGTGGAAAGAGCCGGCGTTACATTAGATATATCGCCTTCTGCACCTGTTTCTTCCTTCAATTCCCTTAAAGCACATTCTTTCACCGACTCGTTATTATCTACCAAGCCTGCAGGAAATTCTATTACATAATCCTCTAGAGGCACTCTAAACTGTTTTATAAGAATATAATATATTTTATTATTTTTTTTCAACCTTGGAATAACAATTACACCCTTCTGGTTGTTTTTCCTGCCGATATACTCCCAGTTGCCTGTTTTATCATTATTTTTCCATTTTGTTTTAAATGTTTTGGTCCAGTTTCCTTCAAAAACAACATTTTTCTCTTTTAGTTTCATACTATCCTTTTACAATTTTATTGTAAATCTCGATAAGTTTTCTTTCAGGCTGCATACCCACAAAAGCATATTCACTATTAATTATAGTTGTTGGAACACCTTCTATACTATACTTTTTTTGAAGTTCGGGAAAGTCATTTATCTGATATACTTCGGTTTTGATATTTTTATTTAGATAGGATGAGGTAATTAATATTTTTACCAGAAGTGGAGAATGCTGACATTCTGGAACTACAAATATTTTATTATTTATACATTCATCAATCATCTTAAAATAATCAACTAACTCCTCTGATAAATGAGTAATATTTTTGTTAGAAATTAAATCAATTGTTTCAAGAAAAACACCAAATTCATATCCGGATGGAACCCCATATATTATTATCCTATCATCCAGATCTTTATACTTTATTGCAGGATAAACAGCTTCAGATGTTTTTTTAGAATCAATTATTTCATAT
>VSIX01000110.1 GCA_008086245.1 Candidatus Mcinerneyibacterium aminivorans | reverse complement strand
TCAGTTTCAATGAAAACCAAAAGATTTAAAGAAAAATGTAAAAGTGATAAAGAGTTGAATAAGAAAAAAAGTAAAATAGAGGGGATTATAAAAAAGAATGTATAAATGTGAAGACCCGACCCCTTTTGATTCTTGATCCAAGTTTGAAAAAAAATAAAAATTATTATGAAGAACAAATTGATAAAATAAAAAAGACTTATGGTATAGAAAGTAAATTGTTTTATGGGAATTCTTTGTTTTCTTTCTTAGATATTAAACATGTTTGGGATGAGTTCTTAGATTATTTAAAAAAATGGAAAGTTTCCCTACCAGCTCTTCCAAATTTAAATTTTGATAAGGAATGTGATGAAATTTTTGATAAAATAATTAATAATTTAACTAATTACAGAATTAAACAATTTTTTGAAAATAACAAAATAAGGAAAAATATAATTCCAATATTATTTCCAGAAAATTTAGTTTTGGAAAAATTAAAAAAATATTATAAAAGAAATATAAAAAAAGGGACTAAATATAAAAAAATTTATAATTTGATTAGTGAAACTATTGATGAAAGAAATAAAAGAATTGCCAATACTGAAAACAAGGTTGCTTCAGAAAATTTTTATAAAAAAGATTAAAAAAAAATTATATCAAACATTGAAAAATGGGGTCAGGTCTTCACATTTATACAAAGTTTTATTTAAGATTGGTGATTATTAAAATATTTCATTTAATTCTTAATTTCAATCAGCTTGGCTGATTGAGTAGTTTATCAACCTTTAAAACTATAACTATAATGAATAAACCATCTTAATTTGATAATTTGTTCAATTAAACATATAAATTGATGTAAGTCTTTAGTTATCATCAAATAAAGAGATCTTTTAATGATTTAGTTATTGAGGGGATATTATATTTCTGATATAATATATAAAATTTAATTCTAATAGTAAGTGGCTTGTTAAGGAGTATACAATTGGCGAATAAATTTAAAATAGTTTTAGGTATATTGTTAGCAATTGGTTTTATATATGGAGTAGTTTTTGGAACAGAAATATTGCAAGGGTTATCAATAGGTGTGTTAATAACTACTACAAGTTCAATACTTGTAAATAAATATATAATTGATCATAAAGAGAAAATATTAAATGATTCAAAAGTGTATACTTTTTATAATTATTTAACAGAAATGAAAATTCATATTGATAGAGCAAAAGAGGAGAAGAAACTCCCAAAATTAAAGAAAAGAAATCTTAGAAATATGCCAGAAAGTAGAGCAGAAGAATTATATTGGCTAATTCAGAAAATAGAAGAATCGAAAAATAATATTCAATATAATCAAAATAAAGAACTAAAGAAAATATTTTTAAAGATAAATAACTATTCTAAAAAAAATAAATGGTTATTTAATCTTAAAGATTTAGAAAATCTAAGAAATTCTGATATACCCCAAAAAAATAGAAAAATGATTGAAAATTTTGATGAAGTTTATGAAGATGTTGAAAATTATTTGGGTATTGAGAAATAAGGAGAACCCATGACAATAGGAAAATCTATAAAATTATATTTAGTTAATGGTAATCCATCTGGGATTATCTGTTCTTATCTATCTAACTGGAACGGTCAGGCTATTAAGATTCCGAGAAATAAACTTGCTGATGTTAAAAATAGAGATGAAGTTAATAATATTGGTGTTTATCTGTTATTTGGATATAGCAATGAAGATCCTGAGGAATTAAAAATCTATATTGGAGAAGCTGACAATCTATATAAGAGATTAGCACAACACGCAAAATCTGATGAAAAAGATTTCTGGAATGAAGCAATAGCTTTTAGTTCTAAAGATGATAATTTAACCAAGGGACATATAAAATATTTAGAATACAGATTAATAAATATTTCAGGCAAAAACAAAAATTATGATCTAATTAATAATCTGAATCCATCAAAGCCAAAGCTATCAGAAATGGATCAGGACGAGATGGAGATGTTTTTGGATAACATGAAAATATTAATTCCGGTGTTGGGATATAAACTATTTTCAAAACATGGAAAGTCAAAAAGCAAAAAATCATTTTATAAATTGAAAATGTCAGGAATAAAAGCAAAAGGTGATAGAACGGACAACGGATTTATCGTTTATAAAAATAGTCAAATTAAAGATAATATTGCGAATTCTTTATCAGATGGGTATAAAGCAAAAAGAAAAATGTTAATTGAAAAAAATATTATAGATGAAGATAAAAATATTTTTGTTGATGACTATGAATTTTCAAGCCCATCAGCAGCAGCCGCAATTATTATGGGCTATCCAATAAATGGAAGAACCGCCTGGAAAGATGAAAATGGGAAAACACTTAAACAAAATGAGATTGAGGAATTGGAGTGATATTTATTAAGCTAAGGAGTTTTTGTGTTGAAAGAAAGATTTGTATCTAATTATTTAGTTGGTTATTTTGATGTATTAGGGCAAAAGAAAAAATTGAAAAAATTAGATTTATTACCATCTAATGATCCTAAAAAAAAAGAAAAAGTAGAAAAATACATAAAAGAAACTGTTAAAGTTGTTAATGGTTTTCAAGAAGATTTCATTAAAAAATTTAAAGGATTAGAAGAGAATAGGGATCCTATATTAAAAAGAATATTTCCAGATCTAAAAATTGATTTTCAAAGATTTACTGATGGGATAGTAGCATATTCTAATATGCGATTAGATAAGCACCCTAACCATTTTGATATTCTTTATAGGTTCTTATATGCAGCTTGTGCTCAGATCTTAATACAATTATACCATGGTCATCCAATAAGAGGGGGGATTGATATAGGACTTGGAATGAATGTTGAAAAAAGTGGGATTTATGGTTCGTGTGTTGTTCATGCTTATGAATTAGAAAGTCAAGTAGCTGGATACCCTCGAATTGTAATAGGAAATTACTTAATTCATTATTTAAACGATATACTTAACAAAATAGCTAGCACTGATAAAAGCAAATCAATTCAAAGATGGGCTGAAAAATGTAATAAATTTATTCATAAAGATAAAGATGGTAATTATATTTGTCACTATTTAGGTGAAGAATTTTTAAGTTATTTTATAAAAGAAGATGAAGAAGTTTCAGAAAACCCATTAATAAACAAAGCGTATAAATTTGTAAAAAATGAATATGAGAAGTTTAATCAAAAAAATAATCAAAAATTATCAAAGAGGTATGAGAAATTAAAAGACTATTTTGAAAAAAATATTTAATTATAAACAAGGAGATTGTATATGGGATTAGATAAACCTTATTATAGAATTGCCAGACCTGGAAAAAATATTAAATTTGAATATTGTAAAAATGATGTGTATGCAAATGATAGGTCTGAATTATGTAGAGCTTATTATATATTACAGAAAGATTTAAAAAAAATATTTGAATTCATAGAGCCTTGTGAGGAAAATCTTTGTACTTATTCCCATAGACTATATGAATTATTATTAAGAGCATGTACTGAGTTCGAAAACAATTGTAAAAGAATATTAACTGCAAATGGTTATGAAGATACACACATGAATATCAAAGATTATTATAAAATTAATAAAGCTTTAAAACTTTCAGAATATAAATTAACTATTGATTTTTGGCGGGGAGATCCAATAAGATTAAAACCTTTTGATGAATGGAATGATGATGAGTATCATCCTTTAAATTGGTATCAAGATTATAATAATGTTAAACATGATAGAAATTATAATTTTAAAAGAGCATCATTAGAAAATGTTATAAGTGCTGTAGCTGGTGTATTAGTAACACTATATTCTCAATTTAATTATCATACATTTACAGTATTTCAATTGCATGATATTTGTTTTGAAACTTTGAATAATAACCAAATGACAATAGCAGAGTCATTATTTAAGATTGAAGAAACGCCAGAATGGCATGATAATGAAAAATATGATTTTGATTGGAATAATTTAAAAAAGGAAGAAGACCCTTTTCAAGAATATGATTTTAATGATGATTAATTTAAACGATAGCAGATATTCAAAAATTGGAGATGATAGAAAACTCAATAAAATAATAAACAAAATGGGGTCACACATCAAAGGTTTAATATCAAGAAAAAATACAAAGATAAGATTCTTTTATAGGAGTTGTGGTATAAAGAATAAGGAGATAAAATGAGTAATTTAAAATTATTTAATATTAAAAATGAATTATTACGACATAAGAACAGTAGAACTACTGAGGTGTATATTCATGTTTCTAATAAATCTTTAGGAAATATTATAAATCCTTTAGACAGCTTATAAAGATATTTACCACAGTCGTATAATATCTCTTTATGGGAATATTACCGACGTACGTCGGTAATATATGAGTTAGGCGAAATTAAAAGGGGGTATTTTTTATCATGTCAGATGAATATTTTAGTGATAGAGAATTAGGAAAAGAAAAATTAGATTCTGAAAAAATAACAGATAACGTTTATGATGGAATAGTTGCGGTATTTAATGATTTTATTAAATGTTTTGCAGAAAAGTTCCCTATTTATTGTTCAGATTATAATAATGTTGTGTGTGGTGTAAATAAGGAATTATTATACGCTTCTATAAAATCAGAAATACCTGAGTTAGAGACTCCTATAAAATTAATAGAAAATATCAGAGGTTCTTTGGGATGGGGAGACCCTTATTATGATAAATATACAGTATTAGATTTTGTGGAATATTGTTATAAAAAAATATCTGATTACAATGAAGAGGAATATCATGATTATTTTAAACACTGTCATCTTACTTTTCCTAATACTAAAAATTGTAAAAAAGAATTTAAAAACAGAATAAATAAAATTTTTGAAAGAAATGGTTTAGTTTTTTATCTAGATGAAGATGGTTTGATAAAAAGACATCTTCCATTAGAGTTAGGTGGTTTAGTGGATAATATGGTTGTTAAAACTTCAGATGACAGATTAAATGAATTAATCAATATTGCTATAAAAGATATAAAATTGCCTAAAAAGAAAAACCGGATTATTGCATTAGAGAAAATATGGGATGCATTTGAACGGCTAAAAACTTTTTATGGTGAAGATAAGAAAGAATCTGCTGAAAAGTTAGTTGAAAAAATTTCAGATGGAACTGAAGGATTAGAAGAAGAAATTAAGAAAGAATTTTTTACTTTAACGGATATAGGAAATAATTATCAGATTCGTCATTTTGAAAGCGGGAAGACTAAAATTAAATCTTTAGAGCACATAGACTATTTGTTTTATAGAATGATTTCTCTTATTAATTTGAGTTTAAAAAAGATTAATTTATAATGAATTTAATTATATTATATAAGTTTAAATTAGTTTAGTATTAGTTATTAAAATTGAAAGGAGAGATTTAATGTCTAATAAGCATATTCAAACTCATCTTGAAATGATGAAAGATTGCTTAAAATTAATGGAACATTCAGAAGGTGATAATTATAGAAAAGTTGAATTTGTTGGAAGTATATTATCATTATTTTCACCAATTCAAAAGGAGAAATTGAATGTCTTATATGAAAATAAACCCTATTTATTGAGTAGTATTACTCATGATTTTTGGAATTTAGGAAATGTTTTACATAGATTAGAATGGCAAAAAGAAAAATTGAAAGATGTAGAACCTGTAGGTTTGTGGTATACCTATGCCTCAATGGATATAGAATATTTTTATACTGTTTTTAGATCACTTTGTGATTATTTTGCTGAGTTAATTGCATCTTGTTATAGTGGAACTCCAAACATACCAAATAGTAGAGAGGAATCATTTTATAAATTGCTTGTTTGGGTGCATAGAAAGAAAGACAAATTGGATAAAGATTTTTTAAAAATATTTAAACAGGCTAATTTGTTAAAGGGAGAAAATGAAATTTATCGGACGTGGTTTGGGCATATTAGAGAAATTAGGGATGATATAATACATAGGGGAGCCAATTCAATAATATATGGGGAACCAAACGAAGGAATATTATTTCAAATTAAGAAAAGAGATTTTAATAATACAATTTCTGCGTTACCTCACATTAAATATAATGATAATGGCATTATTTATTTTGATCGATATGCTTCATTACAAATTTCTTCATTATTAAATTTTACTGAGTATTTAGCAAGATATATTATAAAAAAATATGATCTTAAAGAAACTGAAACTAGATGCAGCAGTTTTGATGTGGTTTATAAATGGATGAGTGAATTCAAGAACAGATTAGAAATGAAAAATTAAGTTGGTCGTTTTTAACTTCGCCTAACATAGGGTTAGCGATATCTAAACAAAAAGGGTCAAAAAAACATGATCTAAAACAAAAGGGGTCAGGTCTTCACATTTATACAAAGTTCTTGATTCTTTTACAGGAGATGTTAATATTTAATTATTATGGCACGACCTATAAGAGTTGAATATCCATATGCAATATATCATATAATATCCAGAGG
>VSIX01000109.1 GCA_008086245.1 Candidatus Mcinerneyibacterium aminivorans | reverse complement strand
TTATTGCCGTTGGTACTCCTCCCAAAGAAGATGGCTCTGCTGACTTAAAACATGTATTATCTGTAGCAGAAGATATTGGAAAATATATGAATGAATATAAAGTTGTGGTTGATAAATCTACAGTACCGGTAGGTACAGGACAAAAGGTTAAAAAAGTTATAGGGGAAAAACTAGATAAAAGAGATAAAAATTTTACCTTTGATGTTGTATCCAATCCTGAATTTTTAAGAGAGGGTAAAGCTATACATGATTTTACTCATCCGGATAGGGTGGTAATTGGAACAGAAAGTAAAGAGGCAGCAGAAATAATGAAAGAAGTTTATAGGGTATTGTATCTTAATAAGACTCCTTTTGTTTTTACAAATATTGAAACTGCCGAAATGATTAAGTATGCTTCCAATGCTTTTTTAGCTACAAAAATTAGCTTTATTAACGAAATGGCTCTACTGAGCGAAAAAGTGGGAGCCAATGTGCAGGATATTGCCGAAGCAATGGGTATGGATGGAAGAATATCTGATAAATTTTTACATGCAGGAGCAGGATATGGAGGCAGCTGTTTTCCTAAAGATACAAAAGCTATAGTTGATATTGGTTGTAAACATGATGTAGATTTAAAAGTTATACAGGCGGGAATAGAGGCAAACGAAAAGCAGAAGATGAAGATGGTAGAAAAAATAGAAAATAAAATGGGGGATCTGGAGGATAGAACTCTTACTATTCTAGGACTCACATTTAAACCGGAGACCGATGATATGAGGGAAGCTCCTTCTCTAACAATTGTTCCGGAGCTTATAAAAAAGGGAGCTAAAATAAAAACATTTTGCCCCGAGGGATTTGAAGAAGCAAAATGGAGATTAAAAGATTACAAAAAAGAAATTGATTACTGCGAAAATGAATATCAGGCTTCTAAAAACAGCGAAGCGGTAATTATACTCACCGAATGGAATCAGTTCAGGGGGCTGGATCTGGAAAAATTAAAAAACAATATGAAAGATAATTATTTTTTTGATTTTAGAAATATATATTCTCATGATGGAAATATTGATGAATTGTTTGAGTATGAAGGTGTTGGAATTTAAAGCGCTTTAAATTCCAAATTAATAGTGAATAATGAAGAATTCATAATTATTAAATCAAACTTCTTTGAAGTAAATACTTTAAATGTACTCCAAGAAGATTTTGGCACATGGAAAATCTCTAAAGAGATTTTAGAACTAGAACCAGACCCAGATAAAAACTAAATGTAATTTCTTTGAAGTAAACAATTTAAAAGACAAACAAAAAGATTCCGGCACTTCGTTTCACTCCGGCCGGAATTTTCATAATTGTAATAAATAATGAAAATTCCTGACGGATATGAATTTCTTTTATCTATTCCCAGTTCAGAAATCTTCTAAAACACTTTTAAAATCAATTTTCTCAAAGATAAAATTAAATAGACACCTGATTTTTTAAAATCGAGAATCCAGACTGTAAAGAAATAGCTTGAAAACGAAACTAAATATACTACAATATAGCTAGATAGTGAGTTATAAACATTATTAGGAGGCTATATGGGTTATATAAAAGGAGAGCCGAGAGGCAAAAGGACAT
>VSIX01000108.1 GCA_008086245.1 Candidatus Mcinerneyibacterium aminivorans | reverse complement strand
GCTTTATCATATTTTCCCAATTCTATATAAATTTCTGATAAATTGTTTTGAGATATCATTATATATTCGAGACTCCCCAGTTTTTCTGAGAGATTTTTACATTTGTTAAAATACCTGATGGATTTTTTATAGTTGTTTATGCTGTGATAATAAATTCCCAAATTAGAATATGTTTTTATTAATTCCCATTTGTTATTATCTTTTTTAGCAAAGTATTTATGCTTATCAATGTAGTATTTAAATTTTTTATTATTTTGCATTCTAAAATGTGTAAGAGCATGGGAAAAATAGATATTATAGAGTTCATCTTCAAAATCATTTTCCTGCATAATTTTTATTGCTTTTTTGTGATATTTAATAGACTTATCAAGTTCCCTCTGGAAGTTTGCAGCAAGTGCTATATTATTATAAGCTTTAGCTATTTGCTTCTTGTTATTATTTTCTATAGCAAGATCGAGTTGTTTGTTAACATATTCAAAGTATTTATCGTAATTCCCTTTTATTCCAAAAGCAATACCCTTGTAGGCGTATAATTTCATCAAATTATTATTATCATTTATTTTTTTAGCTATTTCGATAGGTTTAGAAATTAGTTTATCATACGGCTCTAAATTACCTATACTTTTAAATATTTCTATTTTTTTTATATAAATTTCTATTTGTTTTTTGGAATTTAGTTTGAAATATTTCTTTTTTAGCAATCTGTCATAGTATTCCAGAGCCTTTTCATTCTGGTAATTGTTTTTTGCAAGGTTAGCCGCTTGTTCCAGATAATATTTTGCTTTATCGTAATTTTCTGCTTTTTCATGATGATAGGCAAGATCTCCATAATAAGTTTCTATATTGTTGGAAAATATTTTTTCGATGGTTTTTGCTGCTATATTATGTAGATTTTTCAGTCTATTTTCAAGCTGCATCTGGTAGGCGGTTTCCCTTATAAGGGCATGTTTAAAAATATATTTTATTTCTGTTAATGGCTGCCAGATATTTCTATTTTGAATTTTTCTTACGTTCTTATTTATATCAATGTCTTTTAGCATTTCGGACAGTACATCTATTATAAATTCTCTTCCCAGTACCGAAGCAGTCTGTACAATATTTTTTAATTTTTCTGTTAATTTATCCAGTCTGGAGATTATTATTGTATTAATTTTATCCGGTATTTCGATATTTCCTATCTCATTACTGCTTTTATTTTCCAGTAAATTATTTTCTTTTATGTAGTAAGATATCTGTTCCGCATAAAAGGGATTTCCCTCGCTTTTCTCCCAGATCAATTCAATTATATTATCATTAATACTTTCATCAAAAATATTTTTTACAATTTCGGAGGTGTTGCTTTTATTAAATTGTTTCAGTATAAGTTCATCTTCGGGAATATTTTCAAGATCAAATTTGAATAAGGAACCATCCTGATTGAATCTGCTTTCACAAATTATACCAACTGAATATTCTTTTGTGTTTTTCAGGATATGCTTTACTGCTTTTTGGGAATCTTGATCCATCCACTGAGCATCTTCAATTTGTAGTATTACTGGTTTCTTTAGGCTTTCTATCTTAATTAAGTTTTCCAGTGCAAATAAAATATTTCTATATCTGGATTCGGGTCTTGAATTTGAATACAGAGAATCTTTTTTATGAATATTTAAAAGTGCGGCAAGAAATGAGGAAGTTCTTTTTATTTCATTTGCAAGTTTTTTATTATTAACTCTTTGTAGGAGGGAATTTATCCTTTTGTTAAAGTTCTTTTTGTTTTCTTTTTTGTTGCTTTTATCCGATTGTTCAAAATAGTTAGCCAGAAAGGAAATAAAGGGGTTGAAACTTTTTCTTATGATTTCATTACAGCATAGATTAAACCAATGTAATCTTTCCTGATTATCCTTTTTTACTTCATTTATGAGTCTGCTTTTTCCAATACCTGCAGTTCCTTCTACATATATTATTCCACCAAATTTATTATTTTTTACAGATTTTAAAAAGGTGTTTAATTTTTTTATTTCATTTTTTCTTCCTATGAAATCATATTTAAACATATAAGGACTAATATTTCTGATTTCTTCTTTTAAACGATATATTCCAATAGCTTTATCGAATCCCTTTAATCTTTTTGTTCCCATCATTTCTGTTTCATGGGTTTTCTTTAAACTGGTATATAAGTTTCTATTTATAATAATATCATTCCAGTTAGCTTCTTTCATGAGTCTTGAAGCGAGATTTATCTCATTTCCCAGACAGGTGAAGTCTGCTCTTTTTTCTGAGCCTCTAAATCCGGTAAAAACTTTTCCATAGCTTGCTCCAATTTTCACTTTTGTTATTTCCAGAGCAGCTTTCATAAATTCTGCAGTTCTTTTTATTAAATTCTCCTTCATAATGGGTGTTCCAAAATAGATAAGTAGATAAGCTTTGTCGTTTATAAAGCTTATATTATTAAAATAACCCCCGTATTTATTTCCAAGGTTTATAATTTTTTTTATATTATTATTTAAATCCGTGGAGTTGCTAAGTGTAATAAAAACGGAACTTACATTTCTGAATTCCCCTTCAAGTTTCTTTTTAAGTATATTATCGGGATAAAAGTCTTTCATTAAAGTGTTCAAATGTTTGTTGTCGTTTCGGGTATTTCTAGTCCTTGAGTTCATAATAATTTTAATATTTTTTACAAGGTAGTAATAATCTTTTATCTTTTTGTAATTTATTTCTATCGAATTGGTTGACTTTTGAAGTATATTTTCTGTAAACACAATGTTGTTTTTAGTAGCAAGCTTTTCAGCCATTACACAGTTATTTATAGAAGGACCTTTAAAATAAAAAATATTCTGGTTTCTGCTTTTGAGTATTTGAAGCTCTATTTCACCATAAGAGATGCCCATGGTAAAGTTTAATTTATATGTCCCGAATTTGGTTTCAAGTTTTCTATTGCTATCAAATAGCTTTTTTATCCTATCGGCTGCATCAAAAACATTAAAAATTCCGCAGTTTTTTTCTTCGAAAATAGCTGTAAAGCTGTCCCCTTCAAAAATGCTTATAAAACCTTTGTTCTCATAAATAATATCAATCGATTTTTCAAAGATACTATTTAAATGATTGGATAGGGTTTCTGCTCCCATTTTTCCTTTTTTCATTAATTGTTCAGTCATATGCGTAAAACCCGAAATATCAAGGTGTAAACAGAAAGCTTTAAATTTGATATTAAGATTATTCTTCTTGTAATTTCTAAGAACAATTTCTGGCACAAGTTTTCTCATG
>VSIX01000107.1 GCA_008086245.1 Candidatus Mcinerneyibacterium aminivorans | reverse complement strand
ATATATATATATATATTCACTGTTTAATTTCATTTTATAAGGATACAAAATTTCCCCAGGACCTTTTCCTCTATTAATTTTATAACTTTTAATATAACTCATATTAGAATTATAAATTTTAATACTTATTTCACTTTTATTAGATTTCATTATATAAATTTTATCATCAATAAAAGATGCATTATTTATATTCATATTTATATTTTCATTAATAGAAATTATTTTTTTTGTTTTTATTATTTCTTTCTTTCCTTCAACACCACAACTTAAAAATAAACAAAATATTACCCATAATAGAGTTCTTTTTGTCATTTAAATCTCCCAAAATCTATATTTAAATTTGTTTTTATTACTTCTTGTTAAATAATTTTTTATAATATAATTAAAACTTCTTTTTGTAGAATATTTACCTATCTTATCAATAACTTTAGATATTACTCTATCAACATACTTCTTAGCTAAAATATAATTTAAATTGTGAAATGGATATAGACTAGTGTGCATTAAAGAATTACACCAAGAATAATATTTTTTCTCATAATTTAAATTATCTTTTGATAATTTCTTTTTAAATTTTTGTATTTTATTAGAATCAATTTTGTTTCCTAATTCATAGACACTTTTTTCAAATAAAAACTGATTAAAATTATTAGCAATTGCCAATTCATTATCTGGAATTGATAAATTCTTCATAGATTCTTTAACCTTAGAAGATTCAAACAAAAAATCTAAAGTATCATTTAGATATAAAAAACGATCAAATAAAAATGCCATACTTTCATTATAAAAATCTGGTAAAATTTTATAAATAAAATTTTTGCATTTTATACTTGAATAATGTATTGCATGTCCATACTCATGAAAAACAGAATAATAATAGTCATAAACAGATTTATTTTTATGAAGATAAATCACTACATCATTTGGAATATTTTTTGGTAAACAAAAATTCCATGAAAATGAAGGATTTTCGCCATGGTCTATTTCAATAATCTTTTTTTTATTAATTTTAACATTAACTTTTTCTAATAATTTAAACAATTTCTCCTTAGCATTATCTTTCTCTAATTTATTCTCAATATATTCTTTTGATTTAATATAGTTTTTTTTAATTTTATTTCTTTCATTTACTTTATAGAATATTTTTCTTTTAAAATTTTGAACATCACATTTTTTAAAATTTTCCAATCCTTGTCTATATAAATAAAGATTATAATAATTTTTAAAACCTTCTTTTTTTGCACACTTATTTCTATCTTTTATTAATTTTATAACTAATCTTTGATTTTCTTTTAATTTCTCCCAAACTTTATTATATTTTTCTTGTTTTTCATCTTTCTTATTTATTTTTTCTCTTAATTTGCTTTCAGAAATAGTTTCACCATCTAATGTATACAATGTGTTTTTTATTTTTTTAAAAATTTCATTTCTTTTTATAACAATTTCGGGATTTGACTCAACTCTTTTATATCTTATATACCTATCTAATAATTCTTTTTTTCTATTATCAAAACCCTCATTTCCAGTATTAAACAGAGCCAATATTTCTTTACTATTTAAAAATTTATATACTGTTTTATTTAATTCAAGAATCCTTCTTAAATATTTTTTTGTTTTTATGTTCCCTAAAGAATATTTTATAAACAAATTGTTTTCTTTATAATAATAGTTAGAAAGTTTATTTTGTAATTTTCTTATATTCATCATTAATAATCTCCTTTATTTTGTTCCTAACAGTAATTTTCGTCCCAGAGCATTTTCCTTTTAAATTTTTATCTTCAAATATTCTCCCATTAGGACATCCGCCATAACACATTGGTAATATTTCACAATTATTACATGGTTTATATTTCCAAGGTTCATAAGAAACAAATTTTAAAAAAGTCTTGTTTTTTTCATTTATCCCTTTTGAAACTTTTCCTATTTTCTTTTTTTCATTTCCAGCATCAATAAAACATTTATAAATATCTCCATTCAAGTCTACCACATAAAAATTATTATTTCTTACAATACAAGGTCTATATGCTAATTTATTCATTATAGCTTTGTTTAAATGAGAATTACTCATATGATTTGATTTTAGAGATAATTCTGAAGGTAATTTAGATACGATATTTCTATACTCTTTCCCTTCTATTTCAATAATTTCATTCCCTAACCTATCTTTTAATTTTTTTCTATTATTACTGCTAACCCAAACTCTACCATATGTAAATATAATTTTATCAATTATATCCAATTCCTCAAGTTTTTTATATAAAATACCAACACTACTTTTATTCGAATCATCAACATTTACTCTTACTGAAATTGATTTTTTTGATAATACTCCTACTGCATATTTTAAATTTTTAACTATTTGTGAAAAACTACCTTCACCACTTTTTAATGGCCTTCGAGCATTATGTCTTTTTTTATTACCATCAATAGTTATTTGAATATTTCTTATTTTAAACTTCTTAATCTTATTTATAAATTTTTTATCTAATAAAAAACCATTCGTTGTAATAGAAACTAATAATTTTGAATTCTTTTTTTTAACCTCATCATTTATTTTCTCTGTTATATTTAATAATTTTTCTTTTTCTAATAAAGGCTCCCCACCAAAAAACATAATTGAATATGGTTTATTTTCTTCTATATTTCTTTTTACAAATTCAATTAAATTGCTTATTTTAAATTTTTTATCATTATAATTATAATTATTTTTCCCATTTTGATTTTTTTCATAACAATATACACAATCAAAATTGCAATCATAAGTCAAATAAATACAAATTCCAGGAATAAAATCTTGGTTATTTTTTAAATAATATTTTCTTTTAACTAATCCCTCTTCATTAATATCTTTCTCTAAAACAAAGCCCTTTTGTTGCATTTTGTATATTAAATCTTTAGAAAATTCTTTTATATCAAAAGGAATTTTTCTTTTAAAATTAACCATATTTGGTTTTTTATATAAAGACAAACTTTTGTATAATGAATTAAAAATACCCAAATAATATTCATCAATGTCAAAATATAAATTATACTTAGACCATTTCATAAACATCCTTTCTTTTTTTTAATAAAATAAGGCCTCTATTATAATAAGATAGAGACCTTATTATTTTTTATCTACTTAATCTAATTCAATTTCCGGAGCAGAAACTCCTGCATCAGTACATTGACATGGACATATTGCCATTCCAGCTTCATGTACTAATTCTAGTCTAACCACATTATTAAAATCAATAATACTTTCCCCTGAACTTATTTCCACTTCTTTTTTCATATATAAAAATCACCTCCTCCCAAATTTAAATTAATTCATAAAAAATCTATCTAAAATGAAATTCTTATCAATTTAAAATGTTCTTAATTTACAATATAGTGTTATGAATTAACAATTTCATTAATATATCTTATTCCCACTTTAATTTCTTGTTTTCTATTCTTTAATATAATAATATATTTCCTTGAATCTTTTTTTTGAATTTCTTTTACAAATTTCATATTAACCAGATAATTCCGGCGCACTCTAATTATCGAATATTTCTCAAATTTTTTATCAAAGTATTTTAAAGGCTTACTGCAGAGATAGTCTTTTTCTTTTGTCTTAATTATTGAATACCTGCCATCTTTAGTAATATAAATAATATCATCAGGATTAAAAAACATAATTTTAT
>VSIX01000106.1 GCA_008086245.1 Candidatus Mcinerneyibacterium aminivorans | reverse complement strand
TAGCATGATTTTATAGTGAATAGTAAAAAGTAAATAGTAAATAGCTTAAATGTTAAACCTTCAAATAAAAAACTTTAAATGTTATACTATAAGATACCAATCAAATTATCAAAGATAATTTGAAATTTCAGTCAAGGCTGGCCCGTAAGTAAGGGCAAAGATGAAAATTGACAGTTTTAAAATCTTATACCTCTGATGAAATGAAAAATTGCTAAGCAATTTTTAGTCTAAGTTAAAGTTTAAGGTAAAGTAAAATACTTAAAACTTATTCCTTTGAAGAAAAAACTTAAATGTGATACAAAAAGATTCCGGGATTCCGCTTCGCTTCACCCGGAATATGCATAATTAAATTGAAAAATGAAAATTGAAAGTTGAAAAACTTAACCCTTATTCCTTAGAAGAAAAAATTAAAAGCACCTTTAAAGATGTATTTGAAATTTGTGCGAATTTAGGTTAATTCGTTGTTTATAAAATCATTTTATGATTTTTAAGTAAATAGTAAAAAGTGAATAGTAAATAGCTTAAATGACATATAAGGGGATTCCGGCACTTCGTTTCACTCCAGCCGGAATTTTCATAATTAAAAGCTATCCCAAAGTAATGCTTGAGATTGCCATGTTTGCTTCGCTCTTTCAGAATAACATTACTAATAAAATCCTTAAATTAGCTTCTAAAAAGTTTAACATTATTCTTTCATAAATTATTTTATATTCATTTATTTTTATCCATTTTTAATTCATACCATACATTACTTCCACTTCCTTTTTTCACTATCTTATCTTCTTCTATAAGATTTTTTAAATCTTCATATGCGGTACTTTTTGCAATATCAAAATGTTCTCTAATATCTTTATTCTTAATTTGACCTTTACTTTTTAAAGTGTCTAATATCCATTGCCTTCGTTTTCTTGCGTTCGATTTCCGTTCGATTTTCGTTCGATTTTCGTTCGATTCACTTTTTTCTTCAAGGAAATCATTATCACTTTTCCTAGAAACAACTACTCTAAAATAATTAGAGGATATTTTAAATTTGTAGTTTAATTTTTCTTTACTTAAAATTTTTTTTATTCTATTAATACCCGATCCAATCTTTTCTACATAATTAGCTCTGTACATTAAATCCTGAATTATAGGGTTTCTAGTAGCACTTATATTTCCCAATTCTTCTTTATCAAATAATAAACTTCCAGGGTTTGATATTTCAAATCTGTCAATAAAAATATCAACCTGGACATGTCCATTAGCCATATAATCTCTATGCACAATTGCATTTAATAGTAGCTCTCTTATAACCTCTTCAGGAATTTCAAGTTTTTCAATTCTTTTTGTACCTTTTATGATAAAATTTGTATTAAGTTTAGATTGAATCCACTTAAATGTTTTTTCAAAATTATTAATTAAATCTTCTTTAAATTCTTTTCTATCCAGTATATTATTTTTAGAATTTCCTTTATAAAGACCACAAATTATAGAAGAATTTAGAAAATACTTATAAACATTCTTTCCAAAAAAAAGAATAGCTGCATTATTTAACTTATTATCCGTTAACAAATTCAAGTTTCTCAAAACATGAGATTGGGATAAATTATTAGAAATTTGCGCATTTTTTAGATATTCTTTATATTTATTTGTATCAATTTCACTATAATCAAAGTCAAAACTAATTTTTCTTTCAAATTTTATATGGTTTTCTTTTTGAAATAATTCTTTTATTTCATCTCGAGATAACTTTTGTGAATTTGCTCCAACTCTCAAATAAAAGCCCCTTGATGATCTATATGGTTTCTTTTTCCCTTCAGGAACATAGACCAGTAATACATTCTTAATCATATCAATATTAACCTTTATAGATGGATCTAAATTATTTGCATAATCCTGTATTTGAGATAAATCATCATTATCAAATTCATTTTTAACTATTTTACCATCATTATTAACTCCAATAATTATTTTTCCACCACTTGCATTTGCAAAAGCACATATTTCTTTGGATAAGGAACTAGATACACTTTTTTTAAATTCAATAGTATATCCTTCTCCTGTTTTAATTAATTCAGATATTTTTTCAAAATCCATTTTCATCCCTTAATCTTAATTATTTCAACAACTTATTTACTAAGTCTATATAATTAAATATATCAAACTTACAATTACATTCAACAAATAATAAATGCATAATTAGAAATATTATAAAAAAATATTAATTGTACATAATTTTTGAAAATAATTATTTAACTTTGTTTTGTATATTATTTAAAATCATTCATTATAATTTATATTAATTTTTTTAGTTATAAATTTTGTGCTTAATTATTTATCTAACATTCTTTCAGAATAGAATTACCATTTTTTATATTTATACTTCAAAGAT
>VSIX01000105.1 GCA_008086245.1 Candidatus Mcinerneyibacterium aminivorans | reverse complement strand
ATCAAATTACCTATTTAATTTTTAATGTTCTTTTCTTATAAAATTATGTAGTTATAAAGTAAGTGCTGGTCCGTGTCTGTATTTTGTTTTTCTATTTTAAAAGTACAAACTATCCTGAAATATACCGCAGAGCACAAAGCTTGAATGTAATTCCCACGAAGAAAAGACTTAAATGTTAGACCAGAAGATTCTTGCACAAAAAAATCTCTAGCGAGATTTTTAGTACTAGAACCAGATAAAACTTTAAATGTAATACCATTGAAGAAAAAACTTATAAGTAATTCGAAGTACTTGAAATAGCTTCGCTTATTTGCATTTCATATTTCCCGTCATTCAGTAAGAGTTCCACAGGTTAAGATTAATGACATGTTGTTGAAAACTATAAATGTATTTTTTTATTCTCAAACCCTACAGCGCATAATAAAGATAATTTAATTAATCTTCTAAATATTTTTTCTTAAGTTTTTCTGCTTTTTTTTCACCTTTTTCGGTAAAATAAACCGATTTAGCCTTTTTACTTCCACTTAATAGTCCTTCTTCGTTTAATTCATCAAGAACTTCATAGCGGAAAGTTTTCCAGCTTCTTTTTAGTTTTTGATCTTTATAGCCTTCTTCTTCCCAGGAAGTTAAATATAATAATAACAATGTTAATTCTTTAATATTTTCCTCCATAACACACTCCTTTTTAAAAAATTTCCTTCAAATGTTTTGTCCAAAATTCAGAAAAAAATTAATACCTGAAGTTATTTAGATAAAAATATCCAGGAATGAACCTAAAAGAATCTACAGAATAGCTTTTTAATTTTCTCAATCGTTAATTCAGGCTGTAAAGAAACAAGTAATTTTTTCAATTTATCTAACTATATTAATGTTAACTCATCCTGAACTCGTTTTCAGAATCTTGTAGAATTAACTTCTATATAGTCAATTACATGAGATTCTGAGACAAGCTCAGTAGGACAAATTCTAACAAATTCTAATTAAAGTAAATTATTGGAGTTTCTTTACAGTCTGTATCATCAATTGATAAAAATCGCTTTAGAGATTTTTATCTAAGCTTCTTGATGCAACGATATCTGCTTCTGTATCCACAATATTTTCAATTAATACTTCATTTATCCTAATGGGAGCTTCTATCTCTTTTTCTGCTGTTTTAATCATAGCTTCCTTCAATTTATTTTTGGGGATTGGCTTGCTGCTTTTTACTGGAATCACAGGCAGCACTCCATTTTTTACCCTCATTGTGGTGGTTAATATCCTGGTGGGGTTGTAATATTCCTCTTTGACATACTCTTTTCCCGCAGGACATCTGTTTCCCTCAATTGAAATAATTTTTTCGTTTTCAACTGTCAGCTCTACCTCACATCCCATGGGACAGTTAATGCAGGTTATAATAACCTTTTTACTCATTTTTTCCTCCGGGTATTATATCAATTTTTATACTCTCGCTTTTAATACTATCAATAACTTCAGAGGAAAGTTTAATATTAATCATTTCACCAGGTTTTATGTATCTTTCGCTTTTCTTAAAAAGAACATTGCGATTATTATCAACAAACCGTATTTCAACATTTTTCTTTGGTTTTCTGCATCGGAGATAAACTTCTACATCCGATTTATCATTAAAAACATCAAGTTTTTGAGGAACGGAATAAGCAACATTTTTACCGTGTATGATTTCAATATTTTTTTCTTTTATATTATAGTTATTATTTATATATTTAACCGAGTAACCGGCGGCGATTTCACTTTCTTTTGTTACCCAATCAACCAGATCGTGCACATGCAGCACATTTCCGCATGCAAATACTCCATCTGCAGATGTTTCTCTTGCCTCATTTACAACCGGGCCGTTGGTTTTTTTATCAATTTTTATCGACAGCTGTTCGCTTAATTCATTTTCGGGAATTAAGCCAATAGATAATAAAAGAGTGTCACATTTTATACTGTAAGTGGAATCAGGTACCGGGTCAAAGTTATTATCGACTTTTGAAACTTCTACAGATTCAATTCTTTCCCGGCCGTTTATTTTAGTAATTGTCTGATTTAGTTTCAGTGGAATATCAAAATCATCCAGACACTGAACTACATTTCTCGTCAAACCGGAAGAAAACGGGTTGATTTCAATTACTGCTTTAACGTCAGCGCCCTCCAGATGCATTCTTCTCGCCATTATTAATCCAATATCCCCGGAACCCAGAATTACAACTTCCCTACCGGGCATGTATCCTTCCATATTAACATATCTCTGTGCTGTACCTGCAGTAATTACACCGGAAGGTCTATCTCCCGGAATTGAAATATTTTCTCTGGTTCTTTCCCTGCAGCCCATTGCAAGAATTATAGATTTAGCATTTACCGCAAATACGCCCATCTTACTATTAACTGCAATAATTTTTTTGTTTTTTTCCAGATTTAATACCATCGTATTTAAAAATTTATCGATACCACAGGCGTTTACTTTATCTATAAATCTTTCAGCATACTCCGGTCCCGTGAGCTCCTCATTAAAATAGTGCAGTCCAAATCCGTTATGAATGCACTGCTGAAGAATCCCTCCGAGTTCAAAATCTCTTTCCAGAATTACAATATCTTCTATCCCTTCATCATATGCCTTTAAAGCGGCACCCAGCCCAGCAGGCCCTCCACCGATAACCGCTAAATCGTAATTGTATTTTTGCATTTACACTCCATTCTTCATCGCACAACGCACAAAGATTAAGACAACAGACATCGGAACAATGTACAACGCTTTAGACAACGTGCATCCTACATCGCACAACTCACAAAGTTTGAAAGCTACTTTTTTGAAGTAAAAATATAAAAATTAAAACACTTAAAATTAATTCCTTCGAAGGCATTACATGCAAACTTTGTTCTCTTTGCATTGTTCCGCTTTGTTATGTTTTTCACTTTGTTCATTTTTCATTGCTTTGTAGATTGTTTTTATTTTTTTGTTTTCCTTCAGAGATATTACATTCAAACTTTGTGCATTGTGCAATGTGCATTGTGCGTTGTTTAGTTTTACCTTCAAGTATATAGGAATTCCCTCCAGAATATGTTACTTCTTCCGGAGGAATATTTAACTGCTGAGAAATAAGTTTTAATACTTTTGGCTGACAGAATCCCCCGCGGCATCTTCCAAATCCGGCTCTTGTTCTTCTTGCGACTGCTTCAATAGTTTTAGCAGGCAGGGATCTGTTTATAGCTTTAATAACCTCCGCTTTTGTAACATTTTCGCATCTACAAATTATTTCTCCAAAATCTTCATTTTTATCTATTAATTTGTTTTGCTCTTCATGGCTTAATTCCTTGAAATTTACCGGCCTTTCTCTTACCGGATTAAATTTTTTCTTCCTATCTAATGTTTTAATCTCTTCTTTAAATAAATTTAATACATACTCTGCTATTGCCGGGGCTGCAGACAAACCGGGGGATTGTATACCCGCTACATTTATAAATCCACCAACTTTTCTACTTGTTTTTATATAGAAATCACCGGTTTTTTTATATGCTGCTCTTAAACCCGAAAACTCATTTATAACACCCTCTTTACTTAATCCCGGCAGGGTTTCCTGCGCTCCCCTTAGTACTTCTTTCAATCCTTCAGCGGTGGTGGACAGATCCCCCTTATCCTCAATCTCTTCAGCATTCGGTCCAACAAGGAGATTACCATCAACAGTGGGAGTAACTACAATACCTTTACTTACATCAGAAGGCATTGGAAAAATTGTATGATTTATTAAATCCCCATATTTTTTATCGTATACATAATACTGTCCCTTTCTTGGAGTTATATTAAAATCATTAATACCGGCCATTTCTGCTATACTGTCACTTTGAAGTCCGGCAGCATTTATTATATATTTTGCCTTTATTTTTCCATTTGAAGTATCTATCAACTTATAATCATCAATTTCTTTTATATCCAATGCTTCTGTTTCAAGCATTACCACTACTCCATTATCTATAGCATTTTCTATCAGAGCAATAGTAAAACCGTAGGGACAAACTATCCCTGCCGAAGGAGCATAAAGAGCAGCAATTATATCGGGATGAATATTGGGTTCAATTTCTTTAAGTTCACTTTTCCCTATTATCTCGAGATGTTTTACTCCGTTTTTTATACCGTTTTCCTTGATTTCTTCAAGCTTTTGAATATTTTTATAGGATTTACATATGACAAGGGCACCTTTTCTCTGAAATCTGAAATTTAGCATTCCCGATAATCTATCAAACATCCTGTTTCCCTTTATAT
>VSIX01000104.1 GCA_008086245.1 Candidatus Mcinerneyibacterium aminivorans | reverse complement strand
TCAAATAGATTAACAATTCTTCCTTGGTATAACATTTAAGCTTTGTTCACTGTGCATTGTTCCGATGTACGTTGAAAAAATCCCTAAAGGGATTTTTAAATATGTGAGCGAAATTCAGGAATCTTCTAAAATTACATACAAGAAAATTATCTATGATAATTTTCATATCGAACAACGAATTACTAACTACTAATAACGAAAATTGCGATAGCAATTTTAAAATCTTCGGAGGTATAAGATTTAATTTTTTTACTTATACTTTAGCTTTGACTTAGACTAAGAATTGAGTGGTAATTTTTCATTTCTTCGAAGGAATTAGATTCAAACTTTGTGCATTGTGCATTGTGCATTGTTCCGATGCGCGTTGAAAAGATCACGCTAGTTATTTTTTAATTCTTCAGCCATTTTCAATCCAGTAATTTCAAATGCACATTTTCCTTCTCTTTTATCTTCAGCATCTTTATCAACAATCCACAGCTGACAGTTAAATCTATCACAGGTTTTATCTCTAAATGGACATTTATCCATAATAAACACCTCCCAAAATTTTCTATTCTACATAATAATACAATGTGCAGAAAAATCTACACTTGTTTTTTAATTTTGAAAATGAAATCAAAAAATTCTTTAATTTATGCAGAAGTAATATATATTAAATGCATGAATGATTATATGAGAGAAGCCCTCAAAGAGGCTTACAAGGCGTATAAGAAAGATGAGGTCCCCGTAGGTGCCGTTATAGTATGGAATGATAAGATCATCAGCAGGGGGCACAATATGACCGAATCACTTCAGGATGCTACACTTCATGCAGAAATGATTGCTATAAAAAAGGCAAGCCGGTATCTCAAAAGCTGGAGACTGGAAGATTCAACACTCTATGTAACCCTGGAACCGTGCGTGATGTGTGCCGGAGCGATTTATCTATCCAGGATAAAAAAAGTTATCTATGCCGCAAAAGACCCCAAATCGGGAGTGCTTACTTCCAGAGAAAATTTGCTTGATAAAGACTGGTTAAACCACAAACCTGAATACGAACAGGGAAAATATTCTCAATTTTCGGGACAGCTGCTTAAAAGATTCTTCAAAAAATTGAGATAAAATTTTTATAAAATTTTATCGATTGTTAATTTCAGATTAGCTAGCTAATTTGATTGGAATCTTCTTGAGTTACATTTAAATCATTTTTCTTCAAAGGAATAAGATTTAATTTTTTTTTACTAATACTTTAGCTTTAACTTAGACTAAAAATTGAGTGGTAATTTTTCATTTCTTCGAAGGAATTAGATTCAAACTTTGTACTTTGTACAATGTGCAATGTACGTTCAAAAAATCTCGCAAGAGATTTTTAAGAAGTCATTGTGAGTGAGCGAAGCGAATGCAGTAATCTCAAGAACTACGTTGGAGTAGCCTTTAATGTTTTATCTTCAGAGGATTTGCTTTCAAACTTTGTACTTTGTACAATGTAAGATGTACGTTGGAAAAATCTCGCTAAAGATTTTTTAGTAATTCGCAAGTAATGAAAATTCCTGATGAAATAAATTATCTAAGATAATTTCTAGATTAAGATTAAGCTCAAGATTAAGCTTTTGGGTTAGGATTTGAGAAAATTAAAAAAGTTCAAATAGATTAACAATTCTTCCTTGGTATAACAT
>VSIX01000103.1 GCA_008086245.1 Candidatus Mcinerneyibacterium aminivorans | reverse complement strand
TTCCATCTCTGAGATAACATCTTAAATCTTTCAATATTTTTTTCCGGGTTTTTAGCATCCGGCGTGGGGAGACCAATTATACCTTCCCCCAGACTGGCTCTCATTCCCGCTTCTTTAACAGCTCTTGCTACCTCCTCCTCATAAAAATACATATCTGCAAAAGCGGTAGTTCCGGTTGATAACATTTCCATCATGCCGAGTTTGCTACCCCATTTAATAAATTCCTCATCGATCATCTTTCCTTCCATAGGCCAGATATAATCCTCGAGCCATTCTTTTAGAGGAAAATCATCGGCCAAACCCCTAAAAAAAACCATAGGTATGTGGGTATGTGTATTTATTAAACCGGGAATAACTATTTGGGAATCCAGATCTATTTTTTTATGATTTCCATATTTATTAATTAAACTCCCGGAGGTGCCTACTTCCAGGAATCTACCTTCATCTACCACCAGAGCTCCATTTTCAATAATATCCATATTTTCATTCATAGTAATAACGGTACAATTATGAAAAAGCATTTTTCCCTCCATTGTATTATCTTTTTTCAATCATTTTTATTATATGTCTTATCGACACAAAATAAAGTATATTATAAAGAAGGATATAGATTAAGATATAAATTAAGTAATCGTAGTTAAGGTCAATATAATTAATTTTATTCTGAATAAAAAGGATACAGGGTTTTACAAAACAGTAGGAATTTAAAATTATCATAAGAAAAACAAAAATAGAAACAGAAGCTATTAGAAAAAAATTGAAATATTCCTTAAAATATATGTGAGCAATCCCGGGGATAAAAAAATTAAAAGCAAGATACTTTTTCTTTTTATCCATACTTTTTAACCAATTCCATTAAATAAGGAATTAGCTGTTTTTTTCTGGAAATTATTCCATTTAAAATAAATACATTTTTTTCTTTTTTGGGGTAATTAATTCTCATTATATATTCCGGGTCTCCTTTAACAAGCAGCAGACTGTTTAAATTTACTATATCGGTAACCATTAAAGCTGAAACCAGATACCCGTTTTGATTTTTTTTCTTTTCCAGCTCTTTGAAAAACTCATCCTTCTTATCCATTACCCTTTCCGGGGATACTACTTCAATCTGACTTACCGAATACTTATAATTAGGCGTATCATAAACCTTCATATCCATATTTAGTATTTCCGATGTTGGTTTTTCCAGCACCTGACTGGAAATTCTTGTAATATCCTTCCCGAATTCCTCTATAGATAGATCAGTTATACCCGAGAGATATTCAGCAACTTCTTTATCATCTTCTGTTGTTGTTGTAGATTGAAGAATAACCGTATCCGACAAAATACCTGCTAAAAGCAGAGATGCTATATCCTTACTTAGAGGAATTTTATGCTCCCTGTACATCTGTGCTATCAAAGTAGAAGTTGAACCCACCGGTTTGTTGATAAATCTAATAGGATAATCGGTATGTAGATTCCCCAAACGATGATGATCGATAATTTCCAGAATCTTATAATTTTCTATCCCTTCAATAGCCTGGGATTTTTCATTATGATCAACCATAATAATTTCGATATTTGGATCACTAACCAGATCACTTTCAGAAATAACTCCCTTAATCCTGTTTTCATCATCAACAACTGGCAAACATCTTGAGATTGATTCCTCCAGGGAGTTTATAACCCTGGAAATATAAGCATCCTTTTTAAGGGGAGCTACATTTTTATCTCCCATGTATTTTACCGGAGTAGAATATATGGCAAGCCATGAAGTTTTAGCTGTCTCATAGGGTGAAATCAGTATTGAAACTTTATTCTTCTCTGCAAGCTTCTTCAGTCTTTTCGATATCATCTTTCCACCGGTAATTATAAGGGCTTTAACTTTTTTCTTTATTACATATTCCTGAATATTTTCCCTATCTCCAACAATACATACTACCTTTTCGGCAATTTTTGCATCTATATATTCCTTAAAAGTATCAAATTTCATTCC
>VSIX01000102.1 GCA_008086245.1 Candidatus Mcinerneyibacterium aminivorans | reverse complement strand
TTCAATGAAAACCAAAAGGTTCAAAGAAAAGTGTAAAAAGAATAAAGAGTTAAATAAGAAAAAGAATTTAATAGAGGGTATTATAAAAAAGAATGTATAAATGTGAAGACCTGACCCCTTTTGATTCATATTAAGAAAATTTGAAAATATAGAAGCATATAAAGATTTTATCTATGAATGGTATGATAAGAATAGAGATATCGATAAAGAAGAAATTTATGGAATGAATGGACTTTTAGGATCAAAAAGATTTGTAGAAAAAATAATAAAAAAAATTGGGAAAGAGGAAGATAAAGAAAATTTAGAAGAATATTCAAATGTAAATATTAATCCAATAAAATAAGGAGTTATTATGAAAGATGTTAACTATGAAAATGATTTTTGGCCTCTGATTTATGATAGATTTACGGAGGCAGTTCTCATAAGAATGAACATGAATTTTATCGAAAAATTATTAAAAACATAGGGGGCGAGTTTTAGAAATTGACTGTGGAACAGGCTTGCATTTTTTGAAATTTTTTGAGGAAGGTGTAGATATATACGGTTTTGATATTTCAAAACAGATGCTTGATTTCCTTTTTTAAAAAGCGAAAAAAATGGGGCTTAAAGGAGTAAAGAAAAGGGTTATGAGACAGAACATGATTGATTTTCATTATGATAAAAAATTTGATGTAATATTTATACCGGCAAGGTCCTTTCTCCATTTAAAAGAACAAAAAAACCAGATATCCTGTTTAAAAAATATCAAAAAGCATTTAAAAGATAATGGAATATTTGTTCTAATTTTTTTCAATCCCGATTTAGAAAAACTGATTAATTATAGCAGCAGGAAGTTTTCTTATATTGACAGTTTTAATCATCCAAATCAGGATAAAACTATAAAGCTCTTTTCCAGACAGCAAAATGATATAAAAAATCAAATTCAAAATATTGAATGGAAGTTTGAAATTGATAATTCTGAATATATAATAAGAATGGATGTAAGATGGATTTACAAGGAAGAGTTCAAATTATTACTTAAAATCGCCGGTTTCAGCGGCTGGAAATTATACGGAGATTTTGATAAATCAAAATTTAAAAATAGCAGTAGTGAAATTATATGGGTTGTAAATAAATGATTTTTTCCTGATATTAAACCTTTAATGTGTGCTCCCTTTTGGCATTCTATTTTGTTTTCGGATTTAATTTACTCATTTCCTAACTTATTTTTTCTGTAAAATATTTCTACAGTTTATGGAATAAATACTACAGTTCATGGTTAATATACAACATATCAGCATATTGATGGTTGAAAAAATAAATTAATATGTTAAATATATAGAGTCTTTGGGGAAGAAAATTA
>VSIX01000101.1 GCA_008086245.1 Candidatus Mcinerneyibacterium aminivorans | reverse complement strand
TGTTAAAGTCAATAAAAAATCCCCAGGGTACGGCCTTAAAAATTCCCCACCCTGTTTGATTTAATTTTTATTTTTAGTTAACTCTTTCATCCTGTAACTCTTGCCCGAAATTTTTATTATGTGAGAATGATGCACAATCCTGTCCACAATGGCAGAAGCAAGCACAGCGTCCCCAAATACATTAGCCCACTCTTCAAAGGGACGGTTAGTGGTAATAATAACTGAACCATGCTCATAACGCCTTCTGACAACCTCAAAGAATTCATCTACAGAATTCTGAGGTATTTTCTTAAATCCAATTTCATCAATTATCAGCAAATCAACATTAAGCAGATCTTTGAGTACCGTATAATAAGTGCCGTCACCCCGTGCAGACATAAGCTTCGAAATAACATCACTGGCATGCACAAAGTAGACTTTGTATCCCTGCTTCAAAGCCTCTATCCCAAGTGCATTCGCAAGGTGAGTTTTACCAACACCGGGATTACCCATAAAGATTATATTCTTGTTCTCCTGCACAAACCTGCAGCCAGCCAAATCAAGTATTTCTTTCTTGTTTAATTCCGGCTGATAAGTAAAATCATAAGTGTCAATAGTCTTGGCTGTATCAAGCTTAGATTTGTTCAGTCTTTTAGTGTAAGAATTTGACCGTCTGTTGGCATACTCGTCCTCAACCAATAACTCAAGAAAGTCTATGTAGCTCAGTTGGTTCTCTATGGCATATTTATTTCTTGATTCTAAACTTTTAACAACGCCGGAAAGCTTAAGGTGCTGAATTTTCTTCTTTAATTGATTCATTTAGCACCTCCGCTGCTTAATTTATCATAAACACTTAGTTCGTTACCGTACCCGCCACCTGTGGCGGATATGTCAGTATCTGTAGGAATCTCAAACAGACCTTGCTCACATATCCTTTTTACTGACTTAAAGCTATAGCAGCCAAACCTGTCTGCTCTCATACATGCAGAATCTATTCGTGAGTCTCTATAATATTTACGTAAAGAAAGAACGCCTTGAATAAGCTTATAGTATTCATTGGGCTTAAAGGATTTTA
>VSIX01000100.1 GCA_008086245.1 Candidatus Mcinerneyibacterium aminivorans | reverse complement strand
ATATCGAACTCTTTCTTTATACTTTCTTTACCTTTTTCCATATGATTTGGAGCAAATTTTTTTGTTAATGCCATAAGTGCATCTCTTTTTTCTTCTCCTTCAACAAATTCTGCTTTTCCAAATACTACTACGCTTTCATACGCAGTTGTTAATTTTTCGGGAATAGGTTTTTGATTTTTAACAACACAGAACGAAACTTTTTTATTAAATTTAAGATTGTCAATTTTATGACCCTCTTTTGCAGAATGAAAATAGATTGAATTCTCCATTACTACATAATTTAGCGGAACTCCGTAACAGTATTTATTTTCTCCAATTGTTGAAAGAACACCGTATTCAGAATTTTTTAATATTTTAATTGCTTTCTCCTTTTTCATTTTTTTATCGATTCTTCTCATTTTTTTAAACATATATGCTCCTTTAGATACTTATTTATATTAGCTATCATTCTGTAAAGATTTTAGATAATTTCTATATATATAAATAACCAAAAATATTAATGCATTTATTACTACAATTGATGCTCCTGAAGGGATATCAAGGCTGTATGAAAAATAGATTCCGCTGTAAACTGAAAATAGTGAGAAAAATATCGTTAAAGAAAGCATTTTTCTGTAACTTTTAGAAATGAGATAGGCAGAATTTGCCGGAATAACCAGAAGTGCAGAAATCAAAACAATTCCTATTGCTTTTATTGAGAGTACTATAACAACTGCCATTGAAATCATTAAGAAATAATGAAGGAAATTTACCGGGATACCATTTACTCTGGCAAATTCTTCATCGAAAATATAAAGTAACAGGTATTTAAATATGAAATAAATTGCAAGCAGCAGAATTGAAGAAAGGATAGCGATAAAATAAATATCGGTTTTGGAAATTCCAAGGATGTCTCCAAACAGATAATTAATTGGATCAACTGTGTAGGTTTTTATTAGGCTGATAAATATAATTCCCAGGGCCATTGAAGTAGAAAAAAATATTCCAATAGCACTATCTTCGCTTATGGTTTTGTTTTTTGTAATAGAAGCAATTCCTGCTGAAGCCAGAACAGTAAATAATAGAGCTGCAATTATCGGATTAATACCGATTAAAAGTCCTAAAGAGACTCCTGCAAACGAGATATGAGATATTCCAACAGAAAAATAGGACATTCCTTTAAGAACAATAAAAAAGGATAGAACGCCTGTTACTACCGCTAAAATAGTTCCAGAAATAAGAGCATTAGTTATAAAATTATACTGAAATAGTTCAAACATTATTATCTTTTTCCCTGTTTCTTTTATCTTTGACAACCCTGTGTGGTATTGATTTACCGTGAATTAGCATTTCCACCTGGGTGCCGTATCCTTCTTCAAATACGGGACAGTTAAACATTTCTTTGGGTTTTTCATGTAGATACAGTTTCCTGTTAAGACAGCCAACTCTGTCACATATTTTTGGAATAACTTCAATTTGATGAGTAACAAGTATTATTGCTTTATTCTTTCTCTTGAGTTTCATTAGTAAATCATAAAATTGATCGGTTGCTTTTACGTCAACTCCGGTGTTCGGTTCATCAAATATTAGAATGTCCGGATCAGAAACCAGCGCCCTTGCAATGAATATTCGCTGTTTCTGTCCCCCTGATAGATTTTTAACTTCTTTATTTCTGTATTCATACATATCAACCATTTTTAAATATTTTTTTATTATTTTTTCATCTTCTTTGGTTATTTTAGATGGCCAGCTGTATCGGCCCATTAAAACTGCATCAAAAACTGTCAGCGGCAAATCCCAGTTTACATCATGAATCTGGGAGATGTATCCGATATTTTCAGTATGCAGCTCGATGGTTCCTTCTGTAGGGGACAGCAATCCCACAATAAGCTTTAGAAGCGTGGTTTTACCGGCGCCGTTGGGACCGATAATTCCCAGAAACTCATTAGAATTTAGGGTAAAATTAATATCTTCGAGGATAATTCTTCTGTCATATTTAAAATTTACATTCTTAAATTCTAACAGTTTCCCCATAATTTTTAAACCCTGCTCTTATTTTAATCCGTAGTATATTTTATTTAAATTATATTTAAGAAATTGATCGTAGGTTTGGAACTCGGATGAACCTATTGCGTTTAAATATATAACTTTAATATCCGTTTGCTTCTCTATTCTTTTAATGATTGGATCTTTATGCTGAATCTCTCCGATGATAAGCTTTGTATTGCTTTCTTTAATTTTATCAATTATATTCCGCATTTCTTTTAAAGTTATGTTTTTCTGGGGATTATTCTTTATAACAGTTGTTATTCCCACATTAAGCTCTTCTAAAATCATTTTCCATGCCGGATGATAAAGTATTACTTTATTGTTTTCAAGCTCGCTGAATTTCTCCCTCCATTCTGATTCTAATTTTGATAGGTCTGAGATGAATTTATTAAGGTTTTTTTTGTGATTGCTTTTATTATTGGGATATTCTTCATTTAATAATTCGTCTGTAATGGTTGCAAGTTTTTTGCTATTTTTGAAGCTCAACCATATATGAGGATTTGAATCTTCGCTTATTTTCATTTTTCCCAGAAAATTAACAGTTTTTATGTCAATCTTATTTTTTGAAACAATGTCATCTATCCAGCTGTCAAAAGGTCCTCCGATTTTAAATAAGATATCAGCCCGATTAATTTTAACAATGTCGGAAGGTTTTGCTGAGTAATGATGTGGAGAAATTGAGCCTTTAATGAGAGCGTCAGAAGTAACTGTAGAATCAATCTGATTAACAATAAGATGTAAAGGATAGATTGTGGTTATAATTTTGAAATCGGTTTTCCCTGTTGTTTTTGGACCGCATCCGGCAAGAATCAAAGAAAAAAGTAAAAACAAAAGTAAAATATATTTTTTCATAAAACCCCCCAAGTTTTATTAACTCATTATATATTGAATATTTAATAATTTCAAGATAAGTTTCAGAAGGAAAGAATTTGAACTATCTTCTTCATATCTGTTAATTATTGCGTATCTTTCAAAATAAGATATAATAATTATATGATAATAATGCTCTCTTATTAGTATATTGACATTACAAAGAAGATTTATTATAATTTTTTTTGTGATACAGTGAAAGCCTTCATCCTGTTCGCAGGAGCTGGTGAGATATAATCCGCTTCAAGAAGTTCTTCTTAATGGGAGAACTTTGTCAAAGCACAATGTACATTGCACAATGCACAAAGTTTGAATGTCATACCTTCGAAGGAAATTAAATAGTAAATTACAAATCAGAAAAATAGTTACCAGTTATCTCACAGATGAATAAAAAGCACATATTAAATTTAATCAAGCAACATACAACGTACATCGCACTAAATCTTAAAAGTAATTCCATCGAAGAAATCAAAAAACGTTCAATTTATTATTAAAAATATAAAAAAAAGTAAATAATTATTAAATGGGAATCATTGAAAAAAATGGGGAAAAATAGGGGAAAGATGTTAAAAGATAATGTTTGTTATCAAAAAGCTTTTAATTATTCTATAAAAATTGTTAAGTTGCATAAAAAATTAAAAAAAGATAAAAATGAGTATGTTATGAGCAAACAACTTTTAAAATGTGGTACCAGTATTGGTGCTAATTTAAAAGAAGGAATACATGGCCAGAGTAGAAAGGATTTTATCGCAAAATTTTCGATTTCATTAAAAGAAGCAGAAGAAACAGAATACTGGTTGGATTTACTTAAAAAAACGGGGTATATTAATAAAGAAAAACACAAAAAATTAAAAGAAGATTTAAAGGAGATAATAAAAATAATAGTATCAAGCATTAAAACAGCAAAAGAAAATATATAATTATAGTTTAATATTGGTATTTTATTTTTTGAAATTTGTATTTTGGGTTTTCTTCGAAGGAATTAATTTTAAGTGTTTTAATTTTTATATTTTTACTCCAAAGAAGAAGCTTTCAAACTTTGTGAGTTGTGCGATGTAGGATGTACGTTGTCTTAAACTTTGTGTTTTGTCCGATGAGTTGAGAAAAATCTAAATAGATATTTTTAAGTATTTTTATTTTTTTACTTCTGAGGGGTTACATTTAAGCTTTGTGCTTTGTACGGTGTTCCGATGT
>VSIX01000099.1 GCA_008086245.1 Candidatus Mcinerneyibacterium aminivorans | reverse complement strand
CTCGAGTTTATCAGTTATAAGCAAAAATGTAGTAATAAACTGAGTTAGTTTTGTAAAGAATGGCGCCAAATCGGGATTTATTATTTTTCTTGCGGGCTGATTTGTAGTACGTGCACATATTTGTTTATTGTTGACTTATATGTTTTTATGGTTTATATATAAGTATGTTTCTAAGAAAAGTAGAATCCAAAAGAAAATCAGGATATACACATACAACCGTGCAGCTGGTGGAATCATACAGAAACGAAGAAGGTAAGACCAGAACAAGAATTCTTTATCATTTCGGCCCTTTGGATAAATTTCTCCAGGCGGATGCTGACAAGCTTGTAGACAGTGTATTGAAGATGAAGGGCGAGGTTTTCCTTGACCATTTGGAAAAATTTGGTTCAGCCAAAGACTTTGGAGATTTGTTTACCATATTCCGTTTATTAAAGGAGCTAAAGTTTTTCCAGGAAATAGAAAAGATAAAGGAGAGCGAAACCCGTATAGGATTTGATCTGGTAGGCCATATTAATGCATTGATCTGCAATAGAGTTAATGACCCTTCGAGTAAATTGAAACTGTTAAGCTGGCTCGAGTCAGTATATATCCCGGAGCTGAAATCAAGTGAGGTCAGTTATAATAATCTATTGAGATCGATGGATTTTTTAATAAAGCATAAGAAACGAATTGAAGAGCATCTTGCAGAGCGTGTGCTGAGTATTTTTGATTTAAGCCTGCATATGTGTTTTTATGACATCACGTCGAGTTATTTTGAGACGAATAACTTAAGTGAATCAGATATACGTTGTTATGGTTATTCAAGGGACAGCCGACCAGACAGAGTACAGGTGACAATAGGTGTAGTGATGACAGAGGAAGGCATTCCTATAGCTCATTATGTATTTCCCGGCAACACAGCAGATGTAAGCACCTTGCAGGAAGTGGTGGAAGATATTAAGGATAGATTTGGAGACTTTCGTGAAGTTTCGATAGTAACGGACAAGGGGATGACAAGTAGCAAGAATATAGATTATTTATTATCCGGGGATCATTTATTTATAGTTGGAGAATCCAAGACTAAGAAAATATCCAGAGAGATATTATCAGAAGCTAATACTGAGCAGGAGGACAAAGAGAGCGGTTTTACATATGAAAAAGTTATACCGTATGAATATGAAGTTGATGGAATTAAAAAATCTTGCAATTTACGTTATGTTTGCAGTTTTAACCCTGAGACGTATCGATTGAATGCCGAAAGATTTAAAGTAAAGCTTGCTGACTATGAAGGGAAGCTTTCGGAGATAAATGCTAAGGACATAGATTCAGCAGATAAATATAGTCAACTTAAATCCTGGTTAAAATCACACGGTATGATTAAGTGGTTTGATTTGTCTATCCAAGGTGACATTGTTATTTCTAAATCCAATGATTCAGTGCTGTCCTCAGTTCAAGCCGGGTTTGGCTGGTTTTTAATAAAGTCCAACTTATCCTGGGAGTGGAACAAAGAAGAGATTGTGTTAGGCTATAAGACATTATGGAAAGTGGAGCATGGTTTTCGTGAGTTAAAGCATTCTCTTGATATCCGTCCTATGTATCATTGGACAGACAGGCGCATTATGGCACATGTATTTCTTTGTTTTATAAGTATGGTAGCGACGAGTGTAGTAGAGAAAAGGCTTAAAGATTCCGGCATTGATATGAGTTGGGAGAAGTGTTTGTATGAAATGCGGAAAATTAAAGTTATAGATTACAGGACAAAGTCTGGAATTTATGGTCATGCCATTAGTGGAATTAGTAAGCAGCAGGAAAAATTATTCAAGGCTGTGGGGTGTCCAAAACCTAAGTTGGGGCATTTGTAGTAAATAATTTTCAAAGCAAATTAAGCTAAAATCCTTATATGAGGTATCTTTTTATATCATTGCTGATAAACTCGAG
>VSIX01000098.1 GCA_008086245.1 Candidatus Mcinerneyibacterium aminivorans | reverse complement strand
GGTGGCAGTCAGAGAGAAGAAAGAGAAGATGTTCTCTATAGAAGAATTAAGGAAATGGGATTAAACAAAAAAGATTACTGGTGGTACCTGGATTTAAGAAAATTTGGCTCAAATCCTCACTCCGGATACGGACTGGGATTTGAAAGAGCAGTAATGTATGTTACAGGAATGGAAAATATTAGAGATGTTATTCCATTTCCAAGAGTAAGAAGAAATGCAGAGTTCTAACCTTCTCTGCATTTTTTATTCTTTAATTTTTCAGTTTAAAATCTGGATGAAATTATGATGGATGAAACGGGAAGAGATTTAACAAAGGGAAGCATATTTAAAAGTTTATTCAAGTTATCTCTTCCCATAATGCTTTCTAATTTCATGCTTACCCTTTATAACCTCGCCGATACTTTTTGGCTTGGAAAGCTTCCCGAAAATGCAAAAGAGGCAGTTTCTACTGCCGGACTTGCTTTTCCTCTTGTCTTCTTTTTAATTTCTTTTGGGTTCGGTTTTGTTGTGGCAGGAGTAGCTCTTATCTCAAGGTATAAGGGCTCAAATCAAATACACAAGCTGAAAAAAATGATAGGTCAGTCAATAATTATTCTTATATTTTTCTCTGCTGCTTTTTATATTTTAGGAAATATATTTTTAACCGATATCCTGCGGTTGTTAAACACCCCTGAATCTATATTTCAAATGGCCACCGATTATATCCGGATTATATTTCTTGCAATGGTATTTATGTTTGTATTTTTTACCTTTCAAAGTATCTTTTATGGATTGGGGAATACTGTTTCACCCATGAAAATTCAGATATTTGCTGTTGTGTTAAATGTAGTACTTGATCCATTCTTTATATTTGGGTGGATGGGACTTCCTGATATGGGAACTGTTGGTGCCGCCTATGCAACATTGATAGCCAGGGCAGCAGGTGCATTGCTGGCAGTTCTGCTTGCCATAAAAAAATTAAGGGATTATCTTCCTTCTTTAAAAGATTTAATTCCCGATTACGATATGCTTAAAGAAATATTGAAAATAAGCATACCCGCTTCCCTTTCACGGTCAATGACAAGTTTTGGATTTTTATTTTTGCAGGGTTTTGTAAACTCCTTTGGAACGGTTGTTATAAGTATATACTCAATTGGAAACAAGATAATAGGGTTCTTTTTAATGCCTGCCAGGGGAATAGGAAGTGCTTTAGCTTCTTTTGTTGGACAGAATCTTGGAGCCGGGGATATAGCAAGGGTTAAAAAGGGACTTCACAGAGCACTGGCAATGGTTATGTCAATTATGACAATCGGCTGTATCTTTATGTTTTTATTTGGAGATATGTTTACAAAGTTTTTTATTAAGAATCAGCAGGTAATTCAGGCAGGAAATACGATGTTTAAAATAGTTTCAATAGCCGCATGGGTTTTTGGAATAATATTTGTATTTACAGGCTTGTTTAATGGGGCCGGAAGAACAACTTCAGTTTTTATGTTTAATGTATCCAGGCTGTGGTTGTTTAGAATTCCTCTGGTATATGTACTTTCTGCCAAAATATTAAATTATGATTGGTTTAAAATTGAATTTTTACACCGAATAGTTAACTTCATATCCTCCCCGCTTTCAGAACATCCCTATGAAGCACTGTGGTGGAGTATGCTTATAAGCAATGTGCTTTCGGCAATATGGGCATTCATACTCTACAAAAGGGGAAAATGGAAGAAGGTAAAAGAAGAAATTCCGAAAGTGAGACCGGAGTAAAAATCAGCTTTGCTGATTTTTTAATTGCAAATTGCTAATGGCCAATTTTAAAATCACTTTGTGATTTTAGTGACGGTAGAGTCTATAAAAGTAATTTCAAGTAATGAGTGACGGATGTCATCCCATGGAAGTCATGCCAAGTAAAGAGCCTGAAAAATCACTTTGTGATTTTAGTGACGGTAGTATCTATAAAAGTAATCCCAGGTAATGAGTGACGGATGTAATCCCATAGAAGATATACCAGGTAATGTGCTTGAATGTTATTCCGTTGTTGTAAAAAAAATAAATGTAACTTTAAAACAGCATTTGAGATTGACGCACTTGTTTCACTCGCTCGCAATGACTGTTATCTGTATTCTGTTGTTTTTGATCAGTTTGTCAGGACTATTTATTACTTATGTTTAGTAAATATACATATTTCGGGTGAAGTCCTGGAATCTTCTAGTGTCTTTTTTTAATGTATAATAGAAGATTCCTGAACTATGAATAAATAAAAGAAATTCATATCCGTCAGGAATTTTCATTACTTATTGTCCATTAGTATGAATATTCCGGCCGAAGTGAAACGAAGTGCCGGAATCTTCTGGTATTACTTTTAGTTTTTTTTCTTCGCTGGGATTTCCTTTAACCTATTAACTATTCACTTTTTACTATTCTCTATTTCTTCAGAGGAATAGGTTTTAATAATTTTCAATTTTCCTCTTTCAATTTTCAATTTTAAAAAATTAGCACTGCTAATTTTTTAACACCTCCAGCTTGCTTATACGTGCATTTTCTTTTATATTCAGGCCGGATTCTGCAACTCTTAGGATTGTATCAATGACGGGTTTTCTCTTTTCATGAAGTGTTTTTGTATGATCCCCTCCTGCAAGCATCAACCTGCCCAGTGGAGATATATAAATTCGCTCATCACTAATCTTATCCATTTTGAGTGTTTCATTAAATTCAATAAAGTAATGTCCCTGCTTGAGCTCCCACCAGCCGTAATCATCTTCAGAATTTCTTTTTTCAGGTTTAATTTCTTTTAAATCACACTTCTTGAATTCGCTTCCTCCAAAATCCAGTTCTCCTGTAGAGCTGAACTTATAGATTTTATTCACCGTTAAATAGAAAGAATCTCCACATGCCTGTTTTTTTTCATAGATAATATTATCCAGCATTTCTGAAATTTTTTTACCGCTTAAATACTTCATAAACACCTCCTATTTTACCATTGATTATAATGAACCCTTTCCTTTAAATATCTATCATGTGGCTTTTTAGTATCATCGGGATAGCCAAAAGGTATTATAGAAAAAGGTATTATATTATCTGGAAGATCAAGTAATTCTTTAATTCCCTGCACTCTTTTCTTCCTCGGATAAACCCCAACCCATACTCCCCCCAAACCTAAAGATGTAATCATAAGCAGCATGTTTTCTGTTGCAGCAGAGCAATCCTGAATCCAGAATTCACCATGGTTGGTTTTTTTAGTATCGCCACAAACTAAAATTGCGGCTGGAGCATCTGGAAGCATGTCAGAATATGGATGAACTTTAGCAATTTCCTGTTTTAATTCATTAGATGTAATAACTATAAAATGCCAGGGCTGTTCGTTTCCTGCAGAAGGAGCAGCCATTCCCGATTGAAGAATCTTTTGAATCATTTTTTCAGAAATTTTTTGCTTCTTATATTTTCGGATACTTCTTCTAGCAAATATTTCTTTCATGATAGGACCTCCTTAGTGAAAGAATTATTCATATTTAATAATAAGACATTTAAGTAAGTTTTCAAGCCCTTAAAAAATCACTTCGTGATTTTAGTGACGGTAATATCTATAAAAGTAATACCAGGTGACGTTTTAATAATCAAATTAAAATTTAATTATTGAGTAATGAGTAATGAGCTTTAAACTGTTATCTGTAGTCTGATCTTTTTAAAAAAACTTTATACAGATAACAGAATCTGATTACAGACAACAAGAGCTTCTTCGAATTTACTTTTAAGAATTTTTCTCAATCTTAAAATTAAGCTTAGTCCAGGAATTATCTTTGATAATTTCTTTTCTCAAGAAATTTTGATTATTTATTTGGTGCAACTATGTAAATTCCGGCCGAAGTGAAACGGAGTGCCGGAATCTTTTAGAAGTACATTTAAGATATTTTTCTCGGAGGTATTAGGTTTATTAATTTTCAATTGTCAATTCAGACTGTAAAGAAATTCATAACTTTTTTTATATAATGTACAAGTATTTAATTTTGTGTCATGCTGAAAAAACCATGCCCTGCCCTTTCTTATGGGTCGGCTTGACCGGAACTTGTTTCAGGGTTGTTTCAGCATCTTCTATAATTAATTGTTATTTAGTCTCTTAGAGAAGATCCTGAAATAAATTCCAGACGAGTCTGTCCCATGAGCAAGGGAAGGATGACTGTCTTCTAAACAATTTGAATATTTCTTAATTAATTACCATTTCTTTACAGCCTCAATTTTCGATTTTCAATTTTAAAAATCACTCTAGTGATTTTTAAGGGCTCATTACTTGGTAGAGCATCTTTGGAATTACATCCGTCACTCATTACTAGAAGTCTTTTTTATGTATAACTTCCGTCACTCAAAAATCGCGATAGCGATTTTCCAACACACTCACACAAAATGTTTTTAATAATCGATAATTTAAAAAAGGTTTTCGAGTTTTGCTTACTTTGCTCACTTCATCCAGAATTTGCATAAATATCGTATTTCAAACTGCGATTTTAGAAATCGTATAGAGATTTTTTAAAATATGAAAATTTTTTCTTGATTTAATTTTTAAGATATGTTTTAATATTAGCAGTCGTTAGGTGAGAGTGCTAAAAATAATTATAATAATAAAAAAAGAAAGGAGAGGATTATGAAAGTAAAACCTTTGGGAGACAGAGTACTGGTTAAAGTTGAAATGATGGAAGAAAAGACAAAAGGTGGAATTTATATCCCTGATTCAAAAAAAGAGAAGACCCAGTACGGTGAAGTAGTAGAAGTTGGAACTGATGAAAAATTAAAAGAAATGGGTCTAAAAAAAGGTGTAAAAGTTTTATTTGAAAAATTTTCTGGAACTGATGTTACAATTGATGCTGAAGAGTATTTAGTGCTTAAAAAGACTAACATTTTAGCAATAATTGAAGACTAATAAGGAGGTAATAATATGGCAAAAAAAATAATGTTTGATGAAGATGCTAGACATAAGCTTTTGGATGGAGTTAATAAGCTTGCTGATACTGTTAAAGTTACGCTTGGACCAAAAGGTAGAAATGTAGTAATAGAAAAAAGTTTTGGTGCACCAACAGTAACAAATGATGGTGTTACAATAGCTAAAGAAATAGATCTTAAACAGAGAGTTGAAAACATAGGCGCTCAAATGGTTAAAGAAGTTGCAACGAAAACTAATGATGTAGCGGGAGATGGTACCACAACCGGTACATTACTTGCACAGTCCATGATTAAGGAAGGACTAAAAAACATTACAGCAGGTGCTAATCCAATGTTTGTAAAAAGAGGTATTCATAAAGCAGTTGAAGTAGCTGTTGAAAAGATTAAAGAATTAAGCCATGATGTTTCTGAAAAAAACAGAATTGCACAGGTTGGAGCAATTTCTGCAAATAATGATGATGAAATCGGTGATTTAATCGCTGAAGCAATGGATAAGGTAGGAAAAGATGGAGTTATTACAGTAGAAGATGCAAAAGGTATGGAAACTCATCTATCCGTTGTAGAAGGTATGCAGTTTGATAGGGGATATTTATCACCTTATTTTGTAACAGATAACGAAAATATGGAAGTTAATCTGGAAGATCCTTATATATTAATTCATGATGATAAAATATCAGCAATGAAAGACTTACTTCCACTTCTTGAAAATGTAGCACAGGAAAACAAGCCTCTGCTTATTCTTGCTGAAGAGGTAGAAGGTGAAGCACTTGCTACATTAGTTGTTAATAATATGAGAGGTACAATTAATGTTGCGGCTGTTAAAGCACCAGGTTTTGGTGATAGAAGAAAAGAAATGCTTGAAGATATTGCTGTGCTTACAGGCGGAAGACTTATTACAGAAGATATTGGATTGAAATTAGAAAATGCTAAAGTAGAAGATCTTGGTCAGGCTAAAAAAGTTAAAATTGACAAGGAAACCACAACTATAGTTGATGGTGCTGGTGCAGAAAAAGATGTTAAGGAAAGAGTTGCACAAATAGAAGCTGAACATGAAGAATCAACATCAGAATATGATCAGGAAAAACTTCTTGAAAGAAAAGCTAAATTAGTAGGTGGAGTTGCTGTAATTAATGTTGGAGCAGCTACAGAAGTTGAAATGAAAGAAAAGAAGGCTAGAGTTGAAGATGCTCTTTCAGCTACAAAAGCAGCCGTTGAAGAAGGTATTGTTCCCGGTGGTGGAACAACACTATTAAGATGTATCCCTGAACTTAAAAAGCTTTCAGATGAAAGCGAAGGGGATTTCCAGACCGGTGTAGATATTGTTAAAAAAGCAATAGAATTCCCTGCTTATCAAATAGCAGCTAATGCCGGTGAAGAAGGTGCAATAATTGTTGAAAGACTTAAAAATGAAAAAGCGCCAATGGGATTCAACGCAAGAACAAATAAATTTGAAGATTTAATGGAAGCTGGAGTTATTGATCCGACAAAAGTTGTTAGATCGGCACTTCAGAATGCTTCATCAGCAGCAGCTATGCTACTTACAACTGAAGCTGTTGTATATGATGATGAAGAAGATGATGACAATAACCAGGGCGGCGGTGGACGTCCAGCCGGCGGAATGGGCGGCATGGGCGGAATGGGTGGAGCAATGGGTATGTAACCCACACCCATATCTAGCTAAAAGCCACGCTGCATAAGATAAATTAAGGATGGGATTCTTTCCCATCCTTTTTTTTT
>VSIX01000097.1 GCA_008086245.1 Candidatus Mcinerneyibacterium aminivorans | reverse complement strand
TATCTCTTATGAGTTACATGGATGGTTTCACTTATAAACAGTGTTAATCTGCGTCCATCTGCGTCAGGTGTTTTTATTATTTGTAAATTCTTTTTTCTGAGGTACAAACTACCCTGAAGTATTAGGTGGATTCTGTTTTCTGAATTTTTCAAATCACACAGATATTTAATGTCTTAGTGTTTGTGTTTGTAAAATATTCTCATAGAAATTTTCAAACCTAACACGAACAACTAACTACTAAAAACCTACGTCATGCTGAACTTGTTTCAGCATCTTCTATAATTGATTGATATATAGTCTTTTAGAGTAGATCCTGAAATAAATTCAGGATGACTGTTTTCTAAAATTTTTTGGATATTCATTAATTAGTTGCTATTTCTTTACAGCCTGTATTCGCAATTGAAATCATGTTAGTGATTTTTTAAATCAGTCTTTTTTTATATCAACCAGTTCTATTTCAAATGTAAGATCTTTTCCTGCTAGCGGATGATTTGCATCCAGAACGAGAGTTTCATCCTTTATATCCTTGATAGTTGCATAAAATGGGTTGCCTTTGTTATCCTGCATTTGAAGGGTTCTTTCCTTCTGGGGTTCTAAATCGTCGGGAAGTTTAGATTTCGGCATTTCAAATATCAAATCATCTTTTTCTTCTCCATATGCATCTTCTGATTTGATCTCGACAGTTTTTTCTTCTCCTTTTTCCATCTCTTTTACAGTTTCTTCAAATTTTGGGATCACCTTATTTTCACCCAGCTTAAATTCAAAGGCATCTCTATCTTCTCCATTTGTGGAATCAAAAATAGTCCCATCTTTCAATTTCCCTGTATAATTAACAACAACAATATTTCCATCTTCAGGTTTTGCCATTATTTCTCCTTTCATATTTTTTAATATTTGCTTAAATATGATAATAAAGTAATGAGGTTCGATGTCAATGTATTAAAAATCACTCTGTGATTTTTAGCACCAGAACCAGACCTAGAACCAGAAAAAAACTTAAATGTAATAAAAGAAAATATTGGGATATGAAAAATTTCTTGCAGTCAAACTGACCCATAAGTTAGGGCCGAGATGTTAGTAACGGAAGTAAGTTTCTGTGGTACTTCCATGTAACGCATGACGGATGTTATGCCATAGAAGTACTTTTAGGTAATGTGCTTGAATGTAAATTCTTTGAAGAAATAAATTTAAATGTAATACCAGAAGATTCCGGCACTCCGTTTCACTACGGCCGGAATTTTCATAATAATAAAATATTAGTAATGAAAATTCCACTCGCTGCACTTGCTACATCAGGAAGATTCCTTTTCTGTTATAATTATGTAAATTCCGGGTGAAGTGAGCAAAGCGAACGAAATCCCGGAATCTTCTTGTGTCGCATACAAAATACATTTCACGGGAAACTTCTCAATTATTTTTTGAATATTTTTCTTTGTACTTTTTTCTCTGTACTCTGTTATTTGATTAATCATCCGTCACTCATTACCAAAAGTTTTATATGAATTGCTTCCGTCACTGCAAAATCAAATATTGATTTTGCAAAAAATCCTTTGTATTTTCCTATTTCTTTTTTATACTTAAATAGTTATGCAAATAATTCATACAGCCGACATTCATTTAAAAGAATATAAAGATAAAAGGTGGGAAGCTCTTGAAACTTTGATTTCTCTATGCGAAAAAAGGGAAATAGATTACCTTTTTATTGCCGGAGATCTATTTGATAAAAATATTTCTGGCAGTATCCTACAGAATAATTTAAGAGAGCTCTTTTCCGATTTGAGCTTTGATATATTTTTTATTCCCGGAAATCACGATATAACTGCTATTCAGGAGGGAGATTACTTTGGCGATAATTTAATTCCGATAAATAGTATAGAAAACCCCGTAATCAAAGACAAAATTACAATATGGGGTTTACCCTATCAGCAAAACATGACCAATGAGAAAATATTAAAACAACTGGAATATGTAAAAGAGAATATAAACAAAAACAAATTAAACATTCTTTTATTTCACGGGGAATTGATAGATTCTTTTTTTTCAAAAGAGGATTACGGAAATGAAGAAGATACAAGATATATGCCAGTAAGAATTGATGATTTTAAAGATGTGGGAGTTGATTATATTCTTGCAGGACATTTTCACACTTCCTACAATATTTTTGAGATTGAAAAAGAGAGTTACTTTATATATCCCGGGTCGCCGGTATCTATAACTAAAAAGGAGCTCGGTAAAAGAAGAATCAACTATATATCTTCTAATGAGAAACCAAAGCCTTTGAAATTAAATTCTTTTTATTATGATTTTAAGAAAATAGATTTAGATCCGTATTCTGAAATTTCACCTGTGGATGAAATTAGAAAAATGATAAAAGAAGTAGAGAAAGACAGTAATCTAATTATGGAAATTAACGGTTTTTTTAACGGAGATAAATGGAATATTAATGAAGAGGAAATGGTAGATTTTGTAAATGAATTGCTTAATAAAAAAAATATAAATTATGATTCATCTGATATTAAATTCAATTTTAAGGAAATTTCTTTTATTCTGGAATCGGATATCTTTAAGAAATTTATAGATTTAATCGATGAAAAAAAATATAAAAAAGAGAAAAAGGATAAATTAAAAAAAATTATGATTAAAGCTATGGCAGGACTAAAATATGAAAATTAAAAAAATCAATTTATTAAAATACGGACCCCTGGAAGATATAAAAATTGATAATCTCAACAATTTTAATTTAATTTATGGAAATAATGAAGAAGGAAAAACCCTTTTGCTCGAGGCTTTAATTAAATTTTTTATAAGAAAAAAGACCCATAGAAATTTAATTGACAAACTCGAGAGAGTTGAAGAATCCCCTGAGGGATTTGTTTATATTAAAAATGAGAATGAAGAAATTAAATATCCGGAGGATAATACATTTCTGGAAGATTATAATTTAACAATGGAAGATTTTAATAATATATTTTTAATAAGGGATAGTGATCTGAGAATAAAAGAGGATAAATACTATATTGATTTTACAAACAAACTGGTTGGCTTAAAAACTGAAAAAATTGAGAAAATAAAAGAGAACATCAGGGATATAGGAAATTTAACTGACAACTATACAAAAATTGCAAGTACAAAAAATAATAATCAGCTTGGAAGTAGAGTTGAAAAAGCAAAAAAATATATCGAAATTGTTGATGAAACAATTAAATATTTAAAAGAAAAAGATTATGACAAATTAGTTAAAGAAAAGGTAGAACTGAAGAATAAATTAAATAATAAAAGAAATACATTAAAAAATCTGGAGGATGCAAAAAAAAGAATAAAATATGAAAAAAGCCAAAAACTTGTAAACGATCTAAAAAATATTAATGAAAAAATTGACAGCTACAGGAAAATAACAAATGATAAACATCAAAGATTAAAAAATATTGAACGGGATTTGGAAAATAAAAAAGTGGAGCTTAAGGATAGAAATACAAAAATTAAAAGTCAGCAGGAAAGACTGGATAATATAAAGGAAGAATTAAATAGCAGTTTAGAAAAGAAACAGAGTTTGGAAGAAGACGAACCTTATTATAATGAATTAAAAAATCGTTTTGAAAATATAGAAACCCAAACTCTCGAATTAAACAAAATTAAAAATAAAAAAAATAAAATAGAAGATGTTTATGATGAGAAGGAAAAAGTTTACCGGCAATTAAAGAAAAAAAAGGAAAAAATTGATACCAGCAGCCAGTTAATATACCGGCTTGAAGAAATATATCCCGAATTAGACTTAGTTTCTGATAAAATAAAAACGGGAAGGAAAGCATCGGTTCTCACATTTATACTCTCAATGATGATTTTGGTAATTCTTGGTTTTTATCCTTCAATTTATTTAAAAGCCGCATTGGGAATATTCTCTTTTCTATTTTTATTATCGGGGATTATTTCGGGTTCTTATCTGTATAAGAGCTCAAAATATAAAAAAATATATAAAAGGGTAAAAGTATTGCTGAAAAAAGTCGCGGGGAAAAGTGTCGATAAGGAAAATATTTTATCGGTAATTGATAATATTAAAAATGATTTTGAAGATGCCAAAATTGAGTACGAAAAAAAATTAAGAGAAAAAAATAGAATTCAGGATAAATATGATAGCCTGATGGAGGAAATAAATAATAGCAAAAAAGAAATAGAGAAGTTAAAAATCAAACTTGGCAGCACTGATAAAAAGGATAAATTGCTTAAAGAATTAAAAAACTTCCGGAATGAATTTAACCTTATGAATAGAAAAGTGGATAAACTGAAGGCAGAAATTAATACTATTGAAAAAAACATAAAAGAATATGAACGGGAAAAAATAGATATTGAGAAAAAAATAAGAGAACTTACATTTGAAAAACAAAATATACTCGGCATTGAAGGTGTTAGCAGTATTTCTGAATATAAAAATAAACTGGAAGAAAAATTTGGATATATTGAAAGCGCTAAAGACAGGGTAAAAGAACTGAATTATATTTTAAATGAAGATATCAATTTTGATATAGATAAGGTCAAAGAAATAATTGAATATTTTAAAAAAAGTCTAAGAAAACTTGATAAGTATAAAAATAAGGCTGAAAGATTTAGGTATACAGAAAAAAAATACCAGGATATAAAAAATGATATTGAAAGTTATACCGAAGAAATTTCTGAAATAAAGGAAAATATAGAAAAGTACGAAGAAAAATTGAACAGGATCGAAATTAAGATCAATGATGAGATTTTCAGGGATGCTGAAGAACATTATTATACGGAAACGATTGCAGATCTGGAAAAAATCAAAAATGAATTAAAAAATTTCGTGGAAAGATGGGAAAAAAGGTTTGAGGAAAGTGTTTTAACAATTGAATTAATAAATGAATTAAAAAAGGAAGAAACAAAAAAAGTATCTGAGCTTTTTGGAAAGGAAACTGATGCTGCAAAATACTTTAAAAAAATAACAAATCATAGGTATGATGAAATTATTTTTGACTCAAAAAATGCTTCTATTAAAGTGAAGAAATCAACGGGTAAATTACTTGAACCCTATCAGCTTTCGGGTGGAACATTAGATCAACTTTATTTATCGATTAGACTTGCAATGGGAAGTAAGATTTTTAATGAGAAAAAAGGATTTTATTTATTCGATGATCCATTTGTCAAATCAGATATCAATAGATTGAAAAAACAGCTCGAGATTCTTTTTGACCTTGCTGAAGAGGGGTTCCAGTTCTTGTATTTTACAGCAAAGAAAGAGGTATTGGACTGTGTAAGCAACAGTAATAGAAAATTAAATAAAATTTATAAAATAAATGGAGAATAATTATGAAAATAAGGAAATATCAACATAAAAAAGATTTTGAAAATTGTTTTAGAATATGGAATGAATGTGGCTGGGTGGGAAAAGATGATAAAGAAGCAATGGAGCTTGAACTAAAAAAACTCGGGGGCATTGTTGCCGAAATAGATAATCAGGTAGAATCCCTGGTTGTTTCGACCGAAGGTGATATCAAATATTTGAATGAAAATCTTGGATTGTCAGTAGTAACAGGAGTGACTACAAGTTTAATTGCGAGAAAAAAAGGAATTGCAAGTAAGCTTACAGCTAAAAAACTTGCAGACGATGCTGACAAGGGGATGGCAGTTTCAGGATTAACTATTTTTGAGCAGGGCTTTTATAACAAACTCGGATTTTCAAGTATTGGTTATCATCATTATTTAAAATTTACCCCTGAATCTTTGAATATTAGGATAAAGAATAAAAACTACAGGAGATTCAGTATTGATGATTATAAAAAAATTCATAAATCCAAAACTCACCGGAAAAGATTACATGGATCCTGCAATCTGCCGGAAGTCTACACCCGTGCGGAATTAAAATATAAATCGGATGAAATTTTAATTCTTGGTTTTGCAGATGACAATGAAATTAAACATCATATATGTTTGAGGGGAAAGGGCAAAATGAATAAACCCCTTAATGTTAGCTGGATGGCTTATAAAAATTATAATGAATTTGTTGAATTACTGGGCATCTTGAAAAGTTTTGAGGATCAAATCAAATTGATATCTTTAAGAGAACCACCCGATATACAGTTTCAGGAATTTCTAAAAAAACCTATCTTTCATCATAAGTTAACCGAAGAAGGAAAATATGAAAACACGATAAAGGCTTTTTCATATTATCAGTTCAGGATACTAGATTTAGAAAAATGTATTGAAGCAATAAAAATACCGGAAGTTAATTATAGTTTTAATTTACTGATTGAAGATCCGATAGAAAAATATCTGGAGGATGTTAATTCCGGATGGAAAGGTATCGGAGGAAAATATAAAGTTCATATTGGAGAAAAATCTTTTGTTGAAAAAGGTTTTGATGAAGATTTAGAAACCCTTGAAACCAGCGTAAATGGTTTTACCAGATGGTGGATCGGTGCACATAAACCGGAAATTATTATGCTGACTGATAAATTTAAAGCAAACAATAATCTAATAAAAAAATTAGATTATACTTCTAAATTCATTCCCGAACCGGCTCCGGATTGGGGATTTTAAAAAAAAGAGAGAGGATTAAATTATGTTTAATAAAGTTATTGTTAAGGTACCCCCGGAATCGATGATAAATGGTATATCATCAAATCAGGATGAGAAACCAATTTATTCTAAAGCTTTAAAGCAGCATGAAGAATATGTGAAGGCTTTAGGTCGCTGTAATGTTAGTATGATATCAAGATTGGCAAAACAGGAAAAATACCCCGACAGCTGTTTTGTTGAGGATACGGCAGTTGTTACTGAAAAATGTGCTGTTATAACTAACCCCGGCACCAAAAGCAGGAAGGGTGAAATTGGTGAAGTAGAAAGTGAACTTAAAAAATATTATAATTCAATAGAATATATTAAAAAGCCAGGAACCCTTGATGGTGGAGATGTAATGAGGGTGGATAATCATTTTTACATTGGGTTATCTAAAAGAACAAACGAAGAAGGTGCTGAGCAACTTATTAATATTCTAAATAAATATGGATACAGCGGTTCACAAATTAAGGTGAAAAATTATCTTCATTTAAAAACAGGGATTTCCTATTTAAAAAACAATAATATTTTAGCTACTAAAGATTTTGTAAATCACCCTGCATTCAAAAGTTTCAATCTTCTTGAGGTTCCCGGAAATGAGGAATATGCGGCTAATAGCATCTGGGTAAATAATAAAGTAATTATGCCCGGGGGATACCCGGAAACAAAAAAGCTTGTTGAAGATGCCGGATATGAGGTTTTAACTGTTGATGTATCTGAATTCAGAAAGCTTGATGGAGGAGTTAGCTGCCTGTCAATAAGATTTTAAAATCCGGGCTATTCAGTAGTTAATCAAATTATTAGTAAATCCTCAGTTTCTAAAAATACTTCTTGAGTTATGAACATATGTTTGATACTCTCTATTTAAGAAAGTAATTAAGGAGGTTTTTATGAATAAAAAAGTTGTTATTGTAGGAGGAGTTGCAGGGGGTGCCAGCACTGCAGCACGATTAAGAAGGTTGGATGAAAATATCGAAATAGTAATGCTTGAAAAAGGAGAGCATATATCTTTTGCGAATTGTGGATTACCCTATCATATAGGTGGAGTGATAAAAAATAGGGAAGATTTGCTGGTACAAACACCTGAGGCTATGAAGAACAGATTCAAAATTGATGTAAGAATTAAAAATGAAGTAATTGATATTGATAGAAAAAATAAGAAAATAACTGTAATGGATTTGAACAATGATGAAAAATATGAAGAAAGCTATGATATTCTTGTACTGTCACCGGGAGCGGAGCCTACTAAACCTCCGGTAAAAGGAATCAATGGAGAAAGAGTTTTCACCCTGAGAAATATTCCTGATACGGATCGGATAAATAAATTTATTGCTAATAAAAAACCCCGAAGAGCAGTTGTTATAGGTGCCGGATATATTGGAATTGAAATGGCAGAAAATTTAACCCACAGGGGAATCAATGTTTCGGTTGTAGAAATGGAAAATCAAATTTTAACTTCTCTGGATAAGGAGATGCTTGCACAGGCACATAATCATTTGCGAATGAAAGGTGTGAATTTATTTCTGGGCAGCCGTGTGGAAGCCATTGATGATGTAGCAGGGAAGAAAGTAGTTGAACTGTCAAATTGTGACAATATATCAGCCGATTTTATAGTTTTGGCTGCCGGAGTTACTCCTAATACAAAGCTGGCTGAAGATGCAGGGCTTGAAATTGGAAAGCTTGGGGGAATAAAAGTCGATGAGTATTTGAAAACATCGGATGTTAGTATTTTCGCTCTTGGAGATGCAATAGAGGTGAAAAATCCGATACTGGAAAAAGAAACTTATATTCCTCTTGCCGGTCCTGCCAATAAACAGGGCAGAATAGTAGCAAACAATATTGCGGGACGCAATGAAAAATTTAATGGTTCTCAGGGTACAGCTATAGCAAAAGTTTTTGAACTAACCGTGGGATCAACAGGTTTAAATGAAAAACAATTACAGGATTACGGTATCGATTATGAAAAATCATATACAATTTCCAAAAATCATGCAGGATATTATCCCGGAGCGATTCCTATGACTATTAAACTGCTCTTTTCAAAAGATGATGGGAAATTATATGGAGCCCAGGCAGTTGGGTATAAGGATGTAGATAAAAGGTTGGATGTGCTTGCAACTGCTATAAGATTTGAAAAAAAGGTGCATGATTTAAAAGATATTGATTTGGCGTATGCACCGCCTTTTGGTTCAGCTAAAGATCCGGTTAATATGGCTGGGTTTATTTCTGAAAATATTCTTACCGACACAATGGATACAATTTGCTGCGATGAGCTTGATGAAAAAGAAAATATTCAGCTAATAGATGTAAGAGAGCCTGAAGAATTAAGAGAACTTGGTACAATAAAAAATGCCATACACATACCGCTTAATTCACTACGGGATAATCTGGATGAGCTTGATAAAAATAAAGAAACTGTGGTATTCTGTGCAATAGGTTTAAGAGGTTATCTTGGATATAGAATATTAAAACAGCACGGATTTGATAATTTATTAAATCTATCCGGTGGGTATAAAATGTACCTTGAATATCAAAAGGATAAATATGAAGTGGTTGATGAGGATGCTACAAAAGCCCGGGCTAAAATGGAAACAATAGAAACTCCGGAAGAAGCTCATAGGTTGTAAAAATTATTAAAATAATTTTTATAATTGCGATTAAAAAATGGAGAATTTAAAAAATCTCTAATGAGAGTTTTAGTATAAGTATGAGTATAAGTATGAGAAAAACATTTAAATCTCATTTTTTTATGATTATTAATTTTTATAATCGGCAATTGAAAATTCTAAATCGACAATCGCCGTAAGGCTTGCTTCCTCGTAATGACCTTTTCACTCGCTTGCTAAGAATTCTTTTACTTGGTATAATTTTATAATATTAAATCTGTTTTAAGATATGACAATAAAAATTTAAAAAAGGTCTTTGAATTTTATAAAAGTATAATATAATTAATTAAACATAATGTATTTACCTAATGGTGGGGAGGTAGGGAAGCATGTTCAATAAAAACTTATCAGGTTTTTCTTTGCTGGAAGTTTTAACTGTGATTGTTATTGTTGGAATACTGGTAGCCCTTGGATTACCTTTATATATGAATTATATCCGGCAGGCTGATGTAAGCGAGGTTAAAAATTACATCGCACAGATGAGACTGGCGGAGAAAAAATATTATCAAATTCATAATAGTTATTTTGCAAGCTCTGACATTGATGAGATTAAACAAAATTTAGATGTGAGTATCGATAAAAAAATAAGGAATCTCTGGGATTTTTCAATAACCAAAAATACAAATTCTGAAGAGTATATAATAATACTGGCGTCAGGAAAAAGCGGAACAAAAATGTCAAATATTAAAATAGAATATTCATCCGATACAGGAGAATTTTCTATAATCGATTAATATATTTTTCTTAAAAATACATTTGGAAATTGACTTGACAAATGGCATACATGTTATTATATTACATTTAAGGAAACTAAATAAACCATAATAGTGTAAATAGTGATAAGGGGGGTTGAAATGGAAGCTAAAAAAGGAAAAAGGGTGAAAATAATTGAAGCCTCACAGTATTTATTCATGAGATACAGTATCAGCAAAGTAACCGTAAAAGAAATAGCAGATCATGCAGGTGTTAGTAAAAAAACCATATATAACTATTTTGATAGCAAAAATGAACTTCAAAAGGAAGCTATATTGTCTTTCTTGAAAACGGTAACAGGGAAAGTTAATAGTATCTCTCAAAATGATAATCTCGATTTTTTCGGTAAAATTGAAAGATGGATAAATTTTGCGAGCAGATTTCTATTTGATTTGAATGAAGTATTCATAGAAGATGTTCAAAAAAATCATCCCGATATATGGAAGATAATAGAACACCATAGAAAAAATAATATTCTTAAACTGTTTTCATCGATAATTAACTGCGGGAAAAAAGAGGGATATGTTAAGGAAGATATTGATGAGGATTTTATTAGCGAGCTTTTTTATCAAAATATAAAAATAGTTACAGATGCAGATTTTATTTATAAATCTAATTATTCAATAAAAAAAAATGTGGTTCAGTTTGTGGAAATATTTTTCAATGGTTTATTAAAAGATAAAAAAAATATTGATATAAATTTATAGGAGGAATTATGAGAAAAATTAAATTTATTTTTATTTTCATAATTGTAATATTTTTAATCTCATGCGGAAAGAACCAAACGCTTGAATATTCGGGCACTATTGAAGCCAACCAGGTAGATGTCAGTTCCCGGGCTACAGGAGAAATAATAGAGGTATTTAAAAATGAAGGAGATAAGGTTGAAAAAAATGATAGATTATTGTCAATAGAACATGAAATCCTGGATTTAAAGCTGGAAAGGGCAAAATCAGCCTTAATTGGAAAAAAGGAGCAATTAAAAAGTGCAGAAAAAGCTTTTGAGACGGCAGAAAAAAATTACCGAAGAGTAGAAAATTTATATAATGAGGAAAGTGTTTCCGAAAACAGGTTTGATGAAGCAGAAAACCACTATATTAATGCTAAATCGAACTATAGAATAGCAGGAGCTAATTTGAATAAGACAAAAAAAGAAATTGAAATAATAAAAAAACAAATAGATGATTGTACAGTACAGGCACCTGTTGATGGGACAATTACAGAAAAAATGTATGAGCGTGGAGAACTGATTTCCAAAGGAGCTGTTCTTTATACAATTTCTGATTTACAAAAGCTGGAAGTTTATATATATGTGCCGGAGAAAGATCTTGGAAAAATTAAAATTGGTGGTGAAGCTGGTGTGTATTCAGATACTTATCCGGATAGAAAATTTGCCGGTAAAATTTATCATATTGCTGAAGAAGCTGAATTTACTCCCAAAAATGTTCAAACCAAAGAAGATCGTGTAAAGCAGGTATTTAAAGTAAAAATAAAAGTTGAAAATGAAGATAAAATATTAAAACCCGGTATGCCGTGTGATGTTGTTATTAATTTAAATGAATAGGTGTGATATATGGAAAAGGTAATCAAGATTGAAAATTTAAAGAAAAATTTTGGAAATATAAATGCAATTGATAATATTTCATTTAATGTTGCAAAGGGTGAGATGTTCGGTTTTATCGGACCGGATGGCGCAGGAAAAACAACAACAATAAGGATCTTATGCGGGATACTGAAGGAATTTGAAGGTGAAGTAGAAATTATTGGATACAATTTGAAAAAAAGTGCAGAACAAATCAAGCGTAAAATCGGTTATCTTTCCCAGGAATTCAGTCTGTATAAGGATTTAACCGTGGACGAAAACATCGAATTTTTTGCGGAGCTGCATCAAATTAAGGATTATGAGAAAAGGAGAAAAGAACTTCTTGAATTTACCAAAATGGGAGAGTTCAGGAATAGAAAAGCAAAAAATCTGTCTGGTGGAATGAAGAAAAAACTTGCTTTGGCGTGTACCCTAATACACAGACCGGAAATTATATTTCTGGATGAGCCCACAAATGGGGTAGACCCTGTTTCAAGAAGGGAGTTCTGGGAGATTCTTGCAGAACTTTTAAAATCAAATGTTACAATATTTTTAAGCACCCCATACATCGATGAAGCTGAGAGGTGTTCCCGGGTTGGAATGTTAAATAAGGGAAGACTTCTTGGTCTTGATACTCCTCAAAATTTAAAAGATGGTATAAATCAGATAATTTATGAAATCATACTTTCAGAGGTTAGAAAAGCCTACAGGAAAATAAAAAGTATCGAGCAAATAAATGATATCCAATCATTCGGTGATAGAGTGCATCTATTTTTAGATGATGATAAAAAAAATACCAGAGAAAAGGTAATGAAAAAACTAAAAGAGGAAAATATTCATTTTAAAAGCTTTGAAAAAATTACACCATCTCTGGAAGATGCTTTTATATATTATTTACAAAATGATAAGGAGGAATAATGAGGAAATTGATTATTGTGAGTTTTCTTGTCTTGTTGATTTCTGTAGTTTTATATCCCGATTCTATAGATTTAAGTATTAATGATGCCGTAGAAAGGGGAATAGAAAAAAGTAAAGAGCTCAAGATATCAAAAAAAGAAACAATGGTTTCAAGGAATGAATATAAAACTGAACGAGCAGATATGTTTCCAGAAATCTCTATAAGTTCGACTTATTTAAAAACCGATCAAAAGGAGGAATACAGTCTTGAAATTCCTGATTTAAATAAAAAAATAATTATTTCCCCAAAGATGGACAGCAGGATCAAAAATACTCTTGAATTTAAACAGCCACTTTTTGCAGGTTTCGGGTTATACAATAAAACGAAATTATATTCAGAAAAAAGTAATATAAAGCAGAGTAAATACAGAGAAGATAGAAGAAATCTTATATTTGAAATAAACTGGCTTTACTGGAATATAATAAAACTTAATAATATGCATAGAGTTCTTGAAAAAAACAAAAAGCAGATAGATGAACATTTGAAAAATGCAAAAAATTATTATAAGCAGGGTATGGCAACTAAAGTAGATATATTAACAGTGCAGGAAAAAATATCGGAAATAGATTTAATTATTATTGAGAATGAAAACAAAACGGAAAAACTAAAAATGAAATTAAAAAACATATTGGATATAAGTACTGATAGAAAAATAATTTTAACATCAAAAATTGAAAAAATTGATAACATGAATTATGAAAAAGATGAATGCATTGAAAAGGCTTTAAATAATAGAGAGATTATAAAACAGGTAAAAATTAATACAGAAATCCAATCTTTAAAAAATAAGATAGCTAAATCGGGATTATCCCCTAAATTATCTTTAATTGGGAAATATCATTATGATAAACCCAACAATTCTATTCAGCCCTTAGAAAATGAATATAAAGAAAGCTGGGAAATAGGATTTAGCTTATCCATGGATATTTTCAAAGGCGGGGAGAGATTTTATGAAATTGCAAAAACAAATCTGGAAGAGGAAAAATCAGAAATATTCCTGGAAAATTTAAAGGATAATATAAAAAGTCAGGTAATAAATGCCTATCTTGACTATAACAAATATGTTCAAAAAATTGAAGTGATTGATAAAAAGCTTTCAGGGGCAGAGGAAAATTATAGAATATCAAAAAATATGTACAATGAGGGACTCATTAAAAGCAGCGACTTTCTTAAAACGGAAACCTCATTGATGAAAGCAGAGATGGAAAAATTAAATGCTTTGGTTGATTTGAGAATATCCGAATTAAATTTAAAAAAAGCAATGGGAGTTCTCTAAAATGGAAGATAGTTATTCAGTTAAGGTTAAAAATTTGACCAAAAAATTTGGAAATTTTACAGCAGTTGATCATATAGATTTTGAAGTTAAAAAAGGTGAAATATTTGGTTTTTTGGGAGCAAACGGCGCTGGAAAAACAACAACTATAAGAATGCTCTGTGGATTATTGAAACCAAGCGGTGGAAGTGGAATTGTTGCTGGATATGATATAAATAATGAAACCGAGAATATAAAGAAAAAAATTGGATATATGTCACAAAAATTCTCCCTTTATAATGATTTGACCGTGGAGGAAAATATTGAATTTTTTGGAGGAATGTACGGCCTGCCTGCTAAAGAAGTAAAACAGAAAAAAGAGTGGATAATAGACCTGGCAAATTTACAGGGTATGAGAAAAAGAATAACCCAGGATTTGGCCGGAGGCTGGAAACAGAGGCTTGCTCTGGGGACAGCCTTGATACATGACCCCGATATAGTATTTCTGGACGAGCCTACCGCCGGAGTAGATCCCGTTTCAAGAAGAGATTTCTGGGAAATTATTAATAATTTTTCGGACCAGGGGATTACAATTTTTGTTACTACTCATTATTTGGATGAGGCTGAATACTGCAATACAATAAAGCTTATGGATAAAGGAAAAATTATTGCAGGTGGAAGTCCCGAAGATTTAAAAACTGAAAATATAGAAGCAAACATGTATCAAATTGAAACGGATAATTTAAATAAGGCTAAAAACATTTTAGCCTCAATGGATGAAATAATAAATGTTGCTATCCTCGGGATAAATTTGAATATCATGACTAATCAGGGAATGGAAAAAATCGAAAATATTATAAAGAAAAATTTCAATAAAAACGATATTAAATTACTTGGAATAAAAACGATTGAACCAACTCTGGAAGATGTTTTCGTGCATTTAATAGATTAAAAGGTGAAAATATGAAACGAATTAAAGCTGTTATTAAAAAAGAGTTCAAACATATATTAAGGGATAAACGATCTCTTGGTCTTTTAATTTTTATTCCAATATTGATGCTGATTCTTTTTGGATATGCATTAAGTTTTGATGTTAAAAATGTAAAACTAACTGTAGTTGATAAAGCTAAAACACCAGGAAGCAGAAAATTAATTGATAAATTTGTAAAAACCGAATACTTCAAACTGCAGAATTATCAGAGCAGTGAAAAAGATATTTATAATAAACTTGATAGGAAAGAAACAAAATCTATAATGATTATTCCCAGCGATTACAGTAAAGAACTGGGCAAAAACCAAAACAGCAAGGTGATGTTTATTATTGATGGGGTAGATTCAAATACAGCATCTACAATACAGGGATATATAAGTAAAATCGTATACAGTGTTAATAATAATTTAAAACCGGAGTTCCAAAACAAAAATAAAGAACCGGTAAATTTCAAACCAAGAATCTGGTATAATCCTGAACTTAAAAGCCAGGTCTTTTTAGTTCCCGGATTGATTGTTTATATTCTAATGATAATAACTGTTGTATCTACATCACTAACCATAGTAAGGGAAAGAGAAGAAAATACGATAGAACAGCTAATAGTTTCCCCTCTTCATTCCTTTCAATTAATTATAGGAAAAATTGTTCCCTATGTGATTGTTACCTTTAGCAGTTCCCTTTCAATAATTATACTGGGGTATTTATTTTTTGGGGTTGCTGTAAAGGGTAGCCTGATTCTTCTTTTAATAAGTATGATTATTTTCCTTCTGGTTGGAGTTTCATTTGGCTTAATGATTTCAGCTGTTGCAGATAGTCAGGAATTTGCATTCATGATTTCGGTTTTTACTACAGTTCTTCCAACCCTGTTATTATCGGGATTTGTTTTTCCAATAAGAAATATGCCAAAAGCGATTCAGCTTTTTTCCTATTTGGTTCCTGCCAGATACTTTATGGATATTATTAGGGGAATAATAATTAAAGGAACCGGGTTTTTTTCTTTCTGGCTTGAGTTTGTAATTTTAACTATAATAGCAGTATTTTTGCTTTTTGTAAGTTCTCAAAAGTTAAAAAGAAAGTTGAGTTAAAGGACGGTAATATGAGACAGCTGATATCCTTTATAAAAAAAGAATTTATTCAGTTTTTTAGGGATCCCAAGATGCTTGCCTTGAGTATAATTGTACCATTATTTCAGCTTATTATTTTAGGTTATGCAGCTAATTTGGATGTTGAGGATATACCAACACTAATATGTGATCGGGATAATACTCAGGTTAGCAGGGAATATGTGGATTCTTTTACTAAAACGGGTTATTTTGATGTTAAAAAAAGAGTTCATAACATTCAGAATATAGATAAATATATTGATAGAGGAGAAGTTTCATTTGTTTTGATAGTAGAAAACGGATTTGAAAGAAAGATAAAAAAAGGGGCATCTCCCGAAGTAGCAGCAATTATAGATGGCTCCGATTCAAATACGGCAACAATCGGATTAAATTTTTCCTCAATGATAAATAAGGATTTTGTAAAAAAAATATTGAAAAAAAGAACATCCTTAATGAAAAATATAAAATACGGACAGATAGAACCTGTTGTGCGAATAGAATATAATCAAAACCTTGAAAGCAGAAACTTTATGGTGCCGGGTATTCTTGGGCTGCTTCTTTTGATAATAACAATGGTGGTTACTTCACTTGCTATTGTGAAAGAAAAAGAAAGAGGTACCCTTGAACAGGTAATGGTAACCCCCATAAAAGGATGGCAGATGATACTGGGGAAATTAATTCCATTCACAATAATTGGGATAATAGATATTTTTCTCGTGATTGGTGCCACAATTTTCATTTTTGGAATTCCCCTTAAAGGAAGTTTGTTACTTATATTCTTTCTAACTCTGGTCTATTTAATAAGCACTCTTGGGCTGGGATTATTTGTCTCTACTATTTCACAGACCCAGCAGCAGGCTATGCTGACATCCGTATTTTTTATAATTACACCTATGGTTTTTCTGTCGGGTTTTATCTTTCCAATAAGCAATATGCCGAAAATAGTACAATGGATAACATATATCTTTCCTTTAAGATATTTTCTTGTAATAATCAGAAGTATTTTTTTAAGAGGTGTAGGCTTAAAAGTCCTATGGGATCAGATTCTTATGCTTTTTGGCCTGGGGATTATTATTTTTGCGGTAAGCAATATTAGATTCACAAAAAGAGCTGATTGAAGCAATTATATTAGAATTAATGAATATAATACATTGTGTATAAGAATAATTCATACACATGTTTTCCTGATAATAATCTCTGCTGCAATTTTAAAAAATTCTTTTTGTAGTATAATAAGAATGGTGATTATGTGGGAAAACTTTATGAGGATTCACATATTGAAATTAATGGACTTGTAGCCAAACATTACAGCAGGATTTTGAATTTAATAACTCTGGGAAGATACAAAAGAATTATTAAAAGATTCGTGGATGATATGAACATTGTTCCCGAAGACAGAATTATAGATTTTGGTGCCGGTTCCGGTTATAATGAGTGTTTTATGATAAAATATCTATCCTTGAAAGGCAGAATTGTTGGGCTTGATATAGGGGAAGATATGATAAAAAAATTTAAAAAAGTTTGTAAAAAATATCCCAATGTAAAAATTTATAAAAAAAGAATAGATATTCCTTTAAATTTTGAGAATAAATATGATAAAGCATTAATCTCTTTTGTTCTGCATGGACTTCCGCATAAAAATAGAATTCAGGTGTTGAAAAATGCTAATAGAGCTCTGAAGAAGAACAAAAGGCTGTACATTTTTGATTATGCCAAATTTAATTTAGAGAAGCTGCCTTTTTATATAAAAATTCCTTTTAAAATGATAGAGTGTAAGTATGCATTTGAATACATAGAAAAAGACTGGAAAAAGATAATAAAAGATACGGGTTTCAAATTTGTAAGAAAAAAATACTACTATAAAAATATTGTTAGCATGATGATTTTTGAGAAATACAGTTAAATTCATCTATAAAAACAAAAGATACATTATAATTTCATATATTTGTTAACAGAGTTAATATATCCTATTATGTTTCATAGAGGTTGATAAATATTTAAAATTTTATATATTTTAATTAAATAGAAAGTTAAATTTTCTTAAATAACCATAAGGAGGAGAAATGTTAAAAAAAAGTTTTTATTTAATTTTGATTACTGCACTTGGGCTGGGTTTTTTGTTGTATGGATGCGGAGGGAAAACAGGTGAAGAACCAAATGATAAAATCACTGAAGCGGTCAAATTAAACATATCCGATCCTTTTGAAATGAAATTAAATCCAAAAGAAGATATTGACTGGTATAAGGTTGATGTTAACAAGCAGGGATATTTAAGGGTTTCTGCTGCTGATGTGCCGGAAAATATTAATCCAGAAGCTTCCTTTGCCAATTATAATGAATGGGAGGAAGATAATGAGGTATATTTAAGAAAAAATATAAAATTACCGGCAGCTGCAGCTGTTTTTAAAAAGGGTACATATTATGTAAAAATAGAGGATGACTATCACGATAAAGCTTCCTCACAATCTTTTCCTATAAAAATCGATTTTGTTGAAGAAATGGATAAATTCGAACCAAATAATGTCCCCGAAGAAGCCAAAACAATCAAAGATAATGATGTAATTGAAATTGCAGTATATCCTGATAAAGATCAGAACTGGTTTAAAATGAAAGTAAAAGAACAGGGGTATATAGCAGTAAAAGCAAAGGGCGTACCCGAAGAAATAACTCCCGAGGTTAAGTTTGCCGAATACGATGAATGGGCAGACCCGAAAGTAAAGACATTACGTAACTGGGATAAAATTCCTGCGGCATGCTTTATTCCCAAAAAAGGGGAATATTATCTGTGTTTTAAAGATGACTATGATGACAATATGTCCCCCGAAACCTTTGATATAAAGATTAATTTTATAGCTGAGATAGACAAATATGAATCCAATGATAAGTTCACAGAAGCCAAACTTCTGGAAAGGGGAAAGGTTATTAAACCGGCAATTTATCCCAGAAAAGATAAGGATTATTTTAGATTTATTCTCAAAGAAAATAAAAAGGTTAAATTTGTAGCTAGAAATAATAGTTCAGATATAACACCGGAAGTAAAAATATACAGGATAAAAGAAGATAATCCTGAAGAGCTGACAGACGTTTCCAGCTGGAAAAAGTGTCCTGCAGAGTTCGAACTGGAATTAGATCAGGGTTATTATCTTTTGCTTCATGATGACTATAATGATAAGGCTTCAGAAGAAACTTTTGAGTTTAAAATGGAGTAAAAAAATCGCTTTGCGATTTTTTAATCCAAGTTTAAGTTAAAGGTAAAGTAAAAAAACAATGTAGATATGCACAAAGGGTAGCCTGTAACGCGTTACGCGTAACTAGAAAATCGCTAACGTGATTTTTGAGTGACAGAAGTTACCTTACTGAGGTACTCCCCCGTAATGAGTGACGGATGCTACTACAAAGAAGTAATACCAGGTAATGAGCTAAAAAAACAATTATCTGTATTCTGTTGTCTGAATTCTGATTTCATAAAAAATACTTTTACAGATAACAGAATCCTGATTACAGACAACAAGAACCATTTTGGTATAAGATTTAATTTTTTACTTTTGCTTATACTTTGACTTAGACTAAAATTATCTATGATAATTTTTATTCGGTATTTCGTTCAAT
>VSIX01000096.1 GCA_008086245.1 Candidatus Mcinerneyibacterium aminivorans | reverse complement strand
TTGGTCAAATGGAACATTTATCAACAAAACTTTTAAATTCAAGATTCCAGAGAGATCTTACAGACAGTACCGTGCTGAGAAATTTTGGAACTATTTTTTCCCACCTGCTTTTATCACTGAAAAAACTTAACAGTGGGTTAAACAAAATAGAGATAAACCGAAAAAGAATAAAAGAGGATTTAAACGAAAATCTTGAACTATTAGCAGAACCCATTCAATCCGTTATGAGAGTCTATAATGAAGAAAACCCCTATGAGAAACTAAAGGAATTAACCAGGGGTAAGAAAATAACAAAAGATGACATAAACCAATTCGTTGAAAGCCTCACAAGGGTGCCGGATTTTATAAAAGAAAAAATGAAAAAGCTGACACCGGAGAAATATACTGGACTTGCCTGTAAGCTGGTTGAGGAATATTTCAAGAAACAGTAAAAAAATTGTTAATGGGTAATGAAGAATCGAGAATTTAAAAAATCTCTATTGAAATTTTAGTGACGGAAGTAGGGTTCTAAAGTACTTCCCCGTAATGTGTGACGGATTTTATGCTATAGAAATCCTTCCAGGTGATGAGTTTTGAATGTAAATCCTTTGAAGAAATAATTTAAAAGTAATATTAGAAGATTCCGGAACTTCGTTTCACTTCGGCCGGAATTTACATACAAATGAACCAAAAGTAAAGAAGATTCCTAACAAAAGAAATTATCAAAGATAATTTCTAAATTCAGAACCAGATAATACAGTTGAAAATTGAAAGTTTTGTATGTCATTTTAATGGGGTTAAACTAATAAATTATATTGATATTCAAATTGAAAATATCAGTCAGGGCTGGTCCGTAAGTAAGGGCAAAGAGAAAAATTGAAAATTTTACAAGCAATTTCAAAGTAGCTTTTGAGAGTGTTGCGTTCGCTTTGCTCACCTGAAATGACTTTAAAAATTACAATAGCAATTTTTAACACTTACTCACACACCAGCATTAACAGTAACCCTGAAGGTCATAGAAGACCTCCAGGTTGTTTTTATTAATTAAATATTTTGCAAAAATACCTTATAAGCGTCTTCACCGTTTTTTGCTTTAACTCCATCGAGCCACTTCTCAACCTGTTTTTTGTTGTTTTTCATCCATTTTAGAACCGTTTTTTCAGGATCGGTATTATTTTTTCCAATTTCATATATCCACTTATTTAGGACCTCAATATCAAAAATTAGGTTTTTGGTAAGCTTATGAGCCTCGGGCCATTTGCTCTTGAAATTTTTAGGTACTAATGTTAGTACGGTAGATATTGGATCTTCCCATAATTTTTCCGGATCTTTGAGGTATTTTATATCAAACATATAGTTCATCCAGTGGGGTTTCCATGCCACAAAACAGATCCATTCTTTTTCTCTTATTGATTTGGTAACCTGTGCAAGTGTGGCTCCCTGTGTACTATTAACAACTTCCCAATCTCCCAGATTATAAACATTATTATCAATTGCTTTTTGCATGATTTTGTCCGCAGCCCAGCCGCTTGGACCTACATACATTTTTTTATCAAATTTATCTTTATATTTTTCAAGATCGGCGAATGTTTTAACTCCCTGATCCCATACATATTTAGGTACTCCCATAATGTAAAGGCAGTTATCAGTGTTCGTTGCTGCTATTTCTACTTTGTCTTTGATTTTTTCCATGGTATCTTTTCTTGTTGGCATCCAGGAGCCCATATAAATGTCTATTTGATCTTCAGCCACTCCATTGTGAGCTACAACATCGTTCACAAATTTAGTAGAAACCGGATAGCCAATTTTGGTAAGCAGAATTTTAGCAGCTGCTGTTTTAGCACGTATACCGGGCCAGTTTGCTTCTGCTATGATAATTTCATTCTTTTTTGCATTAATATGACTTATGCTGCTAATCAATAAAATTGATACAATTAATACTACCATCATGATTTTTTTGAATTCCATAAACAACCTCCTTTATTTATTTTAAATTATAACAAAATTAGTAAAATATAAAAGCATTAATTTTTAAATAAGGAAATTAAAAATATTAAGTAAAATAAATGATAATAATTAATTATAATAAGAAATAATTATAAATAAAATATAATTATCTTATTTATATAAATACCCCTTGAAAATAGATAAAAAAATGGTATATTCTTTAAAAGCAAAAAAATTAGGAGGTAATTATGTATAAAAAACTATTAACTATTTTTTTAGTAATTATATTTGTATTTAGCATGGGGTGTAAACAGCAAGCACAATCCGAATCGGCTGTTGAAAAAAAAGAAGAATCAAAGAAAGAAACAGTACAATCGAAAGATGAAAAAAATACCGTATATGCTAAATATAGGGTAAATATTTATAAAGATAAAAATTTAAATACCTGGCTCGCTACTCTTGCAAAAGGGGAAAATGTAAAACTTCTGGATGAATTTAAACATAAGGTAAATAACAAGGATTTAACCCTTGCTAAAATTGTTAGAGCAGATGGAGAAACAGAGGGGTTTATTGAACGAAGGCATTTAGCGGGAAAACCAATAATATTCGCTAAAAATGATGTTGAAATTTATGATCAACCCACAATAACAAGCAATCTTTACATTAAAGTA
>VSIX01000095.1 GCA_008086245.1 Candidatus Mcinerneyibacterium aminivorans | reverse complement strand
TTCACTTCAATTTTATCGCTGTAGTTTTCTACTACTTTATCCTTTTTTATTGATTTTATCGTAATATTAATATCAAACTTAGAGTCCTTATACTTCTTATAAAACTCTATTCTGGGATGAGCTTTTTTTGTAATCATACTCTTTCCTTTTAAAACCACAACATCAAAAAATATTCCCTCCTGCTCTACAATTGTGTCTTCGGGCAATTTAACATCTGGCTGCGGTTCATATACCTGAGGCAGCTTTTCAGCCGAGATATTCAGTGTAAAAATAAACATAATTATCATTATGCCAATTAAAAGTTTTCTCATATTTCCTCCTTATCTTATTTTTTATCCTATTATCTTATTACAACAAATTTCTCAATCCGTCCAAGAAACTTCATATAATACACACCGCTGCTTAAATTAGATATATTAATTTTTACTGTTCTGGAAAGATCACCTGTAGCATTTATATGCCTGGTAATTATCTCCCTTCCCTTTATATCATATATAATTAATTTATCAAGAGATTTTGTCTTCAAATGAACATTTATAGTTGATAATGAGCATGGGTTTGGAAAAACGGTGAATTTCTCTTCTCTTTCTTCATTATTTTCCACAATATCTATTATGCCCGAATATTGACCCTGCTTTCCTCTTTCATCTACCGGAACTATCGTATAATAATAATTTGTATTATCCGGAATAGAAGTAATCAATTCGTTACCGGTAGTTTTGTACATCTCCAAATTATTCTTATTAATTGATAATATTCTCATATTTTTAATCCAAACTTTGCTTAAATTAAAATTTGAACTACCCTCCTGTGTAATCAATACTTCAAGCTGTATATTTGTTCCATTATATCGAGAAATATCTACAAATTTATTTGTCCAGGGTATGTCTCTTTTATTTGATTCAAATTTTTTAATTATACTCCCATCGGAGTAAATATTGATAGTAACCTTATCAGTCTCTTCATCGGCAATAAAATATCTGTAATCAAACTCAAAGAAATTTAAATTGCTGTTATTTATGTAAAAATTTTTTGTTAACAATGTGTAATTTTTAATAACATCCTTGCTGCTGTAAACTCCATTTTGATATTCGAATTCATTAATCTCAAAATCATCCGAATCTATAATTCTGTAATTAATATTTTCAAACTCGATAATTTTATAATAATCTATACCGGCTATATCAAAGGAGTTTTCCCATCTGAATCTATATTTATTTGGGAACAATTTCTTATATGAAAGTGATACTTTTTCAGGATAATCTATATCTCCGTAATTTGAATTCAGTTTTTGATACCATCCGGTATCTTCTGAAAACAAAGAATTGTATCTTTGTTTTATAATACCCACTATTTCTTCAACATTTTCTTTTCTCCAGGTAGTTTCAATAGGGAAAAACAAAATAGCTTCTGAGTTATCTATTTGTATATTAGAGGTGAAATCAGAATTCCCGTTTGGTCTTTCCGAAAAAAGCAAATTTTCATTTTGATTAATATATTCAACAAATTCGGTAATGGTATTTGAATTAAACAAATAATATTTATCACTAGCAATTAAATCAATAACAGATTCAACATTATCCCAGCTTTCTCGTAATAAGTTTGTATAGGAGATTTCTCTTCCCTGAACATTTTGTGCTGAGGCTATAATATTCCCCGGTATATCCGATATTTGATATAAAAACTCCAGATCCGCCAAATTACATCCATCAAGTATTAATAGATCAATCCCACCTATTTTATCCTCTATATAGGTTAGTAATTCTTCAAATTCATTTACATCAACTATATTTTCAAAATTTTTATCAGAAAGGAAAGAATTGTATCCGTTAGAATCAAAACCATGTCCCCAGAATATTACAATATTGCTCTCAGATTTAGGAAGTCTGTATTCCGAAAAATCAAAAAAATATTTTATTTTTTC
>VSIX01000094.1 GCA_008086245.1 Candidatus Mcinerneyibacterium aminivorans | reverse complement strand
TTGCTGAGTATCTCTTTTTGCTGTTTAGTAGCTTCAGTATAGATTTTACCATATTTCCCGGAATATTTTATTTCCGACAGCGTTTCCATCTCCAGTAATATTTCTCTTGCAGAATATTTTTTATCAAGCCCACTCCTTCTCATCATATTTCTCAACTCACTTATGCAAATTAACGATATAAACTGTACAAATATCCTGCTTTCCATTACAGGTGCGCTGTGTACCCGAAGACGTTTCATATCAAGTCTGTTTTTTAAATCACCAAAGCACTTTTCAACTGAATCCTTATTACGATAAATCTTCAAAGCTTCTGAGGAATCTTTTATTTCATTGGTATAAAGAACATAATAGCCCGAATACTTGTTACGATATTTCTGTACCATGTCATTATTGAAGCTAACCTTACGCCCCCTGACAGGAGTATCCTTGACGATAAAAAAAGTATCGTAAGCATCCTGATGTTCTTTAACCAGGTTATCACTTTCAAGCTCCTTCTTGTATTCAAGCAACTCTTTGTTGAACTTGTCTGCAGCTTCAGCAGCTATGTGAGAATTGTAATATACATGAACGTAGCCACGACGGCGCTTATCCCCCCAATAATGAAGTTTCGTACATGTGTACAGTATTTCTCCGTCAAAGTCCCTGTAATGCTCCGGGTTTTGTATGTCATAATCTACCTCATCTATTATTTTCTGCACCCACTTTAAACGTGTCGGAACTGCTATTGTAAACTTGTCTTTGTTAATCATTAGTTTGTCTATATTTGCTCTGCTGTAAAAACCTTTATCCAGAACAAAGTGAAATTTGGGAAAGTTTAACTTATCAAGCATCTTTATAATGTTATTAAGGGTACTAACATCGGATATATTACCCGGAAGGTTTTTGTAATAAACCGGAAGTAAGCTCTTTTTGCTGAACAGCATACCAAGGTTTATCTGGGGCAGTTTCTCATTGTCTCTATTATAACCATATTTCACATAATCGTTTAGTTCTGAATAAGATGACACTGAGGTTATGTCGTAAAAAAGATAATCGTTGCTGACTATTTTTTGACACCATTTGCTGAAAAATGTTTCCCGGGAATCAAAATCTACCTGTTTCAATATTTCGCTTATACGCCTGCTGTCCAACGAGTTACTCCCCGGATGTGAGTGGCTCTTCGCCCAAGAATCACAATGGCTCAAAGCTCCTCCCCGTGTACTTAAATAATAAGCCATACTTAATATCTGTTCATGTATATCAGGAAAACACTGCCTCAGTATTTTATCCAATCCTAATGATTCCGTTATATTGTCCAATATCAAAGATGGACCTACTACTTTACTTGTCGCTGTTACTTTTGGATCTCTTGCTGCTGCCTGTTTTTTATCAAGCCTCTTGGAGGGAATAAACTCTCCTGTCTCCGGGTCAAGTTTGCCGATACAGACCTGCTTATTTCTGGATTGTCGTTTTTCTTTGTCCCAGTATGAAACTGCTTCATATACATATGTAACACCTGTTTTCTTGTTTTTATGATACGTCTTGTAAGCCATCTTTCACCCCTTGCCAAGATAGCTATAATTGTAACTATACTTAAGCCAGATGTCAACACTTTTATTGTAATAATTTATTGCGATATTTACTTTTTTATGATTTATCGTTACAATTTAGACGGGAGTTGAGG
>VSIX01000093.1 GCA_008086245.1 Candidatus Mcinerneyibacterium aminivorans | reverse complement strand
TGACAGTAGATACTCCTTCAAGCTACAGCCATATAACACATGTTATATTTAAATCCTTAAAAGTTATTCCACATGATGAGTTAAAAGATGTTTTCTGTAGGTTTAATTTTTATTCTTTACAGAATCCAGAATAATTAAATTGACTTTTATGATAGATAAATTATAATTTGGGTAATGGGGATGAAATATAATATCTATAAATGGTGGCTTCAAAATAATGGAATTAAATATTTTAAAAAAAAGGGGAACAAAACATATATGGATAAGATTGAAATAATGAAAAAGTTTTATGAGAAAATAAAAGATTGTAAGAAATGTCCTTACGGTAAAAAAAGGAACAAATTTGTTTTTGGAGAGGGTAATGTAAATGCCGATATAGTATTTGTCGGTGAGGGACCCGGGAAAGACGAGGACCTGCAGGGGCGCCCCTTTGTTGGTAGAGCCGGAAAACTATTAAGAAAAATAATAAAAGAAGAAAAGTTAAATATGGATAAAGTTTATATCGCTAACATAACAAAATGCCGTCCCTTCAACAACGAGGACCCGAGACATGAAGCAATCAAAAACTGTTTACCCTATCTTCAGAAACAAATAAACATTATTGAACCCAATATAATAGCCACACTTGGGAGGGTTCCGGGAAGAATCCTGACAGAAAGGAAAAATTTGAAAATAACTAAAGAACGCGGAGAAATAGATAAGTTTGAAAATACCCCGGTAATGCTGATGTATCATCCATCCTATCTTTTGAGAAATAGAGGTGGAAAGAGAATGGATGAATTTAGAAAAGACATGAATAAATTAAAAAATTATATAGGAAAATAGATTATGAAAACATTAAATGAAAGATATGAAATTGAAGAAAAATTAGGAGAATCGGACCACAGCGTAGTTTATAAGGGATATGACAATTTAAAGAAAAGAAAAGTTGCTGTTAAATTTCTAAAAAAGACGGTAAAATATGAGACTGCAAAGAAACTTTTTAAAAAAGAATACATAGTAAACAAATCTCTATCCCATCCCAACATTAGAAAAGCTTTTTATTATGAAAAGGTAAAAAAAATTGACGGCCAAAAAGTTTCATCCGAGCAGTATATACAGATTTTAGATTTTGTAAAAAAACCTTTTAAAGAGGTTAACAAAAAAGAAAAAAAAGAAAACATTAAACATTTTAACCAGATTATCAATGCGATGCGTTTTATATATAAAAACAAAAAACATCACGGAGATATTAAGCCCAACAATATACTTCTGGATGAGAATAATGATATTAAATTATCCGATATCAGTCCATTCTTTGCGATTGAGCGTAAGGAGATTGAGGATGTAAAACAGCTCTACTCTATATTTAAGCTGGAAAATTTTGAAATTGGAAAAAAACTAAACTCCATAAAGGATTTTTTCAAACTCGACCAGTTTGACCCAAAACAGCATATCAACATTTTATATAAGCATTTGAAAACATCTCATATCCCCGTTAATCTAATTTTATCAAACCAAAAAATAGAAAACATTTTAAAATCAAAAAAATTTATCAATTTATATAGTCAGGAAGAGATTAAAAATGCCCAAATTGCTTCCAGAGGTTTAATTCCCTACTTTGAAACAGAAAATTATTATTATGTGAATATCACAGAACTCGATAAAAAGAACAAATTTAATCTAATAAAAATATTAATAAAAAAGATTAAAAGACTTGAAACAAGCAGTAATATTTTAAATAAGTATAAAGATAAACTTTCAAGGCTGTCCAATGATTTAGAAGACAAAAAAAGATCCAAAGATGAAAAATACAGAGAAACGATGCTTGAAGAAGCCTCCGTAAATCTCATTAAAGAAATTTCTCATATATATCCGGTTGTAATTCGGATAAATAATTACTGTAATCTTGATAAAAACAGCAAAAAGATAATACAAAAATTCTACGATGATATTGATACCCAGCACGTTAAAATCATATGTAATTCAGATAGGAAGCTGGATGAAGTTTTTTTTGATAATTTTGAAGCCGGAATTTTAAATACTAAAAGGACTGAAAGAATATTTGAATACTTCTTTTACCATTTCCCTTTCAATAAAAAAACTATGTCCGAAATTTTTTATTATACAAATGGTGAAATTAACCTTATATCAAATTTTTTAAACAGAATCCAGGAAAATAAAGCTCTTAAATACAAAGATAAAACTATCACCCCTATACAAAAAACAGCAAATTATTTACCTTTTCTTGAGACTTTAAGCCAGGTTTACAAGAATCTTGAGCTCAGGGAAAAATATATTTTGGATGTAATAAAGCTTTTTAACAATAAATATTCAAAAAATATATTCAAAAATACTTCAGATGAGTTTCAAGATCTTTTAATAAAACTTCAGGAAAAAGGCATAATTCTAGATAAAGATAAATATTACAAAATAAGACATAACTATTTATTATCCCTGGTAAAATCAGACAAAAATAATAATTTTTATGCCCGCCAAACCGAACTACTAAAAAATTATTTTACCCCTTCAGGAACCTATATCGAAATTTACAGAAAAATTCAATTTATTCGGCAGAACTATTCATCCGCTTTTTCTACTATTATAGATTACTATAAGAATATTAATAAAAAAGGGACAAACATAAATACAAACAAATTCTTTCAGATCTTCTTAAAATTCAAGGAAAGAGAGAGAGAGCTTGTTAAAAGCGATAAATTTGATCTAAACTGGGCACTATACAAACTGGATCAAAATAATAAACTCAATACAATTAAATTAATAAAAAACATGGAAAAAACATGGACAAATAAAAAGCAAAAATTCAAATACCTGGCTAATTATATAACTGAAAAAGATAAAATGGATTTAGAGGATATAAAAGAATATTACACCTACCTTGAAAACAAAGAAAATATACTTAATGAAAAATATAATATTCTTCCTACATCTATATTAAGCAAGTTAGTTGATTTAGGAAAATACAAAAAGGGATTAGAATTATATGAAAAATATTTTAAGCCTCATAAAAAAGATTTCAATCCAAAATTAGAATTTAATTTAAACAACATACTTTACAATATTTATGTTGATCTGCAAAACATGGAAAAAGCAGAAAAAATCAGCGAAAAGATGATAGGTTATATAAACCAATTTCCTGATAAACTTTCTCTTAATAATAAATTCCAGGCTTTTAATAAATATGCAATAATCTTAAGACGCAATCAAAATTTTAAAAAAGCTTTATCATATTATCACAAATGCCATAATTTAGCCCAAAAACTTAACAATTATGATTTACTGGCAACAGTTAATGTTAATCTAGGGGTTGTATATTATTATATAAACGAACCCGAAAAAATGGAAAAACACATGAGAAAAGCCCTAGAATCCGCCCTCAAAATCAAAGGATATAATATAATTTTTGTAACAATTGGGAATCTTATAGAATATTATTACAGCCAATACGATTTTAATTCAATAGAAAACTTAATTCAGCTGGGTGAAAAATATATTGATAAGCTAAACTCGAAACCAAATAGAGCTTATTACTTCAGTTTTACAATTGATTATTTTTTATTTTTTGAAAAAACAAAAAAAGTAAAAAATTATCTGGATAAAACAAAAGACTATTATACAAAAGAGAATCAAAAATTAAGTTCAAGTTTTGTTTATTATTCACAGCTAATAAAATATATGCACTTAACAGACCAAAATTGGAGAAAGCAATACGAAGAAATCATAAATGACAGTAAAATTGCAGCAACCCCCAGGGGAAAATATTTGCTAATTTCTAATCTTGCAATGTCTTTTTTTGAAATGGGAGAATTTGAACTGGCGAAGGAATTCCTTGAAAAAATTAACAAAAACTATAACAAACAGTTTGAAGAAGATGAAATGATAAACCAGCTGCTTTTGAATCTTTTTTTCTGGTATTTTGATATTAAAAACATTAACCATCATGATTTCGATTTATCAAAAATGAAATATCTGCAAATAAGATTTTATTTTTATTTTATATATCTTAAAAAATCAACCGACAAAGATATATATTATTATGAAAATTATATTAAGTACATTTTAGCAATGAAAAAAATTAATAAAAATACACCAAAAAAATATCAATCCCTGCAGTTAAATAAATTCCAAAAATTTAACAGTTTAATTAAAAATATTAAAAGCTCCAAAAACTTGCTGAATCTAAATATCGGCTCACTAATCAAAAAATATAAAAAAATGGGAGAACAAAAAATAAATTCTGTTCAGCAAAACTTTTTCAAACACGCCGTTTATAAAAAATTCATTGAAAAAAATGAAATTATTAAAAACTTTATAAATGAGGTTCTTGCGATAACCCAGATGAAAAGAGGTATCTTTTATGAATACAGCATAGAAAACGGATGGGAAAAAATAAAGGAAATATTCGATGAAAACTTTTATGAAGAAAATGAGGCAATTAAAAATAATATATTCGACAAAATCATACTGGCCCAGAAAGATGGATATAAAGAATGGCATGCTTTTAAACCTAAAGAAAACGGATTAACCTACGCTATAGCCGTTCCCGTTATAGATATCAATGTTTCCCGGAAAGTGGATAGATCAAAATTTAAAAACAGCTCTACACCATCTTCAAATATAATGAATATAAAAGGAGTTTTCTACTTTGATACTAAATTAAATATTTTAAAACCTCAAAAAAAAGATATTAATTACCTGTATTATTTTAGAGAATTCACAAATATATCTTTTTATAATCTGCATTTAATCAACTCAGCATTAAAAGATAACCTAACGGGCTTGTATACCCGGGAGAACTGGATTTCTCTAACCAAAAGTCTTCTTGATCATGTAAAATCAAGGAATAAACACCTGGGAATATTAATGGTCGACATCGATGATTTCAAAGCTATAAATGACCATTACGGACACAAAGAGGGAGATAATGTTTTAAAAAAAATATCATCTATTTTTCTTGAAAACCTCAGGAATATGGATACTGCAGGCAGATATGGAGGAGAGGAATTTATTTTTTCAATTATAACCGATAATATAAAAGATATCAAACAGGTGTCAGGGAGAATTCGAAAAAAAATTGAAGAGTCAAATATAATTCCTGGAGATAATATAACCATAAGCATGGGAGTTTCAATATATCCTAAAGAAGGTAAGTTTCTTGAAGAAATAATAGAAAAAGCCGATCGCGCTTTGCTTTATGCAAAAGAAACAGGAAAAAACAAGGCCGTGCTTTGGGAAAATATTAAGAACAAAAATCCAGAAGAATCCTACCTTAAACAGAGAGTAATCACAGATCCAGCAAGAGATAAAAACAAATTAAATCTAATTATTCAGCTTATTCAATCCATCAATACCGAATTATCCCAAAAACAGTTTATAAAGAAAATCAACAAATCTTTTTATGATAACATTGGCAACATTTCGCTACTGATCGCTGTAAAAAAAGAAAACAAAATAATAGTATCGGATAAAACTTACAGATCCAAATTCAACGGGAAATTTTCTGAAAAGCTGGATGATAATACGCACCTAATATTTAAAAAGCATATAGAGGAAAAACCCCTTGAAATAGGGATATATATAATAGAAAAAGATAAATATAATGATTTTGATTTAAACACATCTTACTACGAGTTTATTGGCAAATTAATTATTGATAAATTTCTTCTTTACTGTACAGAAATCAATTAAATTTCAAAACCATTTTTTCTTTTTAAAGATAAGTAACATTATCAGAGTGATTATTATCATTACACCCCAAACAACAGGATAGCTGAATTTCCATTCAAGTTCAGGCATGTATTTGAAATTCATTCCATAAACCCCCGCTATAAAAGTAAGGGGTATAAAAATTGTACCTATAACTGTCAGAAACTGCATTACTTTATTCATTTTATTGCTTATACTTGACATATATAAATCAATTTGCCCGGAAACCACATCCCTAAAAGATTCCACAATATCAATAATTTGAATCACATGGTCATAAAGATCACGATAATAAAGAATAGCATTCTCATCGAAAAGTTCAAAATCCCCCCTGACAATTTTATTTAATATATCCCTTAAAGGCCAGATAGATTTTCTTATCATTATTAAATCCTTTTTTGTATCATACAGTTTTTCAAGATATTTAGTTTCGGGATTCTCAACAATTATATCCTCGATATCTTCCAGAATATCATCAATTTTTTCAAGTACAAGAAAGCTATGGTCCACAAGAAAATCTTTCAAAGCATAAAATAAATAACTAACTCCGTATTTTCTAATATTTCCCGTTTGGTTTTCTATACGGGTTGAAATAGGTTCAAAAAACTTTAAATTGTTATTGTGAAATGTAAATAATATATTTTCCTTTAATATCATATTTATCTCTTTATTTGAAAATGATGCTTCACTTTCAATAAATTCAACAAACTTCATAACCATAAAAATATAATCATTCCAATCTTCAATCTTCGATCGCTGGTTATTACTAATAATATCTTCAATTACAAGGTCATGAAAACCAAAGGTATCAGATATCCCTTTAATAACTTTACTATCATAGGTTGAATTTACATAAACCCAGTAATTGAACTTATTTTTTTCCAGTGATTTTAATTCTTCAACTTCAACATCTTCATATATTTCATATTTTTTTTCGTTATATTTAATCAAGGTAATTTCTGCTTTATCCCTCAGCCCCAAATTATCATTTTTATCATCTTCTCTATTGTACCCAGGAGGTTCATACAAATTTCTTTTTTTCTTAAAATATTTAAACATAAATATCACCCCTATAATTAAAAGTCTTTCTTAATTATATTAAATAATTCGAATTTTAAAAGATTTTTTTTTAAAGTTAAATCATAAATAAAATTAATTTTATTAAGAAACGATAGCCATATTCTTTAATCAATTATGAGCTTATCTTTAATTATTTAATTTATTTATGCTTTTTCTTAATTATTTTGTTTTTATTGCCCCTATTTACCATTGACAGCTAATTTAATTAATATTACACTATTTTATAAGAATGTTGTTGGTTGGTATGGAATAATTTAAAACCTCAAAAGGAGGGGAAATTTAATGAAAAAATTTTTAATTATTCTATTATCTCTTGTATTTATTTTTGCTTTTGGATGTTCAAAATCATCTGACATGGCAACTGGACCGGACAGTGATTCTGCTCCGTTATACACATCCCAAAGCTCAAATGTGGTTCGTCCAATTGAGAATCAGTATATTGTAGTATTCAAACAGGATATTCCGGCAAAAGGAAAAAGAGCTGTTCAAAAAGTTGCTGAAAAATTGGCGAAAAAACACGGTATTGACTTTCCTGCAGCTGCAAAACACGTATATGGTAACACCATTAAAGGTTTTGCAGGAACTTTAAACAAGGGACAGCTAAAAAAATTAAGAAAAGATTCTAAAGTAAAATACATAGAACAGGACCAAATAATTTCAATTTATGAAAAACCTCCATGGGCATCTGATCCAAAAGATGATGGTGATGATAGTGATGGCGATAGCTCACAGACGCTACCATGGGGTATTGAAAGAGTCGGCGGTCCCGTTGACTGTACCGGACAGGTTGCATGGGTAATAGACACCGGAGTTGATTATGATCATCCAGATCTTAATGTTGACACTTCAAGGGCAGAAACCTTTATAACAACTGGAAGAGATAAAAAAGATGCAAACGATAATAATGGTCATGGTACACATGTAGCTGGTACAATAGCTGCAATTGATAATTCATCCGGAGTTGTAGGTGTAGCAGCAAACGCTACAATCGTTCCTGTAAAAGTTCTTGATAGTTCAGGAAGCGGTTCAATTTCAAGTGTTGTTGGTGGAATTGACTATGTTGCTGCCAATGCCAGTACAGGTGATGTTGCAAACATGAGCTTGGGCGGTGGAACATCAACATCAATAGATGATGCTACCTTAAATGCTGCAGAACAGGGTATTAAATTTGCAGTAGCTGCCGGTAATTCAAGTACAGACGCTAATAACTCCTCACCTGCAAGAGTAAATCACCAAAATATTTATACAATTTCAGCAATTGATAGTACAGATACCTTTGCTTCATTCTCAAATTATGGAAACCCACCTGTTGATTATGCTGAACCCGGAGTAAATATTTTATCACTCTGGAATGACGGTTCTACTAACACATTAGACGGAACTTCTATGGCATCTCCACATATGGCAGGATTGCTGCTGGCAGGAAATATATCAACTGATGGTTATGCACAAAATGATCCAGATGGAGATCCGGATCCAATCGGAGTTCATTAATTAAAACACTTTCCAACATATAAACATATATTTGGGGGATCAGATCTTTCTGGTCCCCTTTTTTTTGCGTCTGTTGAAAAAATC
>VSIX01000092.1 GCA_008086245.1 Candidatus Mcinerneyibacterium aminivorans | reverse complement strand
GTTCTAATTATTTTTAACAACAATTAGTTGACTTTTGAGCAGATATATTTATAATCAAATTTGTGATATTATGGATGATATTTTACAGATTTATAAGCCCGTTTTACCTTTTCTAATCTATCATTTCATTTTTAATATTTATTATTACCTTAACAGCAGAAAGATATCCTACAGAATTTTAATTATTCCTCTGATTCTAGCTTCTATTTATTTTTTTATCCCAAAATTTATTCTTGAGCTTCTTATTGTTGCATCTGTAGGCCTTTTTTTAGAAAAAAAGTTTTTTAAAAACATTCCTATCCTAAACAAAATTTTCACATCTGCAGCAATATATTTTATATTATTTAAAGGTCACGATATCTTTGTGCTTTTATATTTTTTCATTGCCGATTATATAACTGAATATATAACAATTGTTTTTCATTATTTAAAAAAGGAGTCTTAATGCCACAAATTAATGAAATATCTCAGTCAAATATTAAATATTTTATAAAATTTCCCTTTAAATTATACAGCGATTGTGATTACTGGGTTCCTCCTTTAATAAGTGAGGAAAAAAAGCTGCTGGATAAAAATAAAAATCCCTTTTTTGAACATTCAAAAATGAAAAATTTTGTTGCCAAAAGAAACGGAGAAATAGTTGGAAGAATATCTGCTATTATAAATCACAATCACAACAAAACCCATGATGAAAAAATTGTTTTTTTTGGTTTTTTTGATTTTATTGATGATCCCGAAGTAAGTAAAGCCCTTTTGCAAAAAGTAAGAGATTTTGGAAACGAGCATGGTATGAATACAGTGCGTGGGCCCATGAACCCATCTACCAACGATACCTGTGGAATGCTCATAGAGGGTTTTAACGATGATCCTGTAGTTATGATGCCTTATAATTATCCTTATTATAAGGAACATATGAAATCTCATAATTATAAAAAAGCGATGGATCTTTATTCCTATGAAATTGTTTCAGAAGACCATTCGATTCCCAAAAAACTGGATAGAATTGCTAAAATTTTGAAAAAAAGAAGAGATTACTATTTTAAATATATTTCAAAGAAAAATGTGAATGAGTTAATTGATGATGTGATTACCGTTTATAACAAAGCCTGGGAATCCAACTGGGGTTTTGTCCCAATGACAGAGAAAGAAATAATGCACATGGCAGAATCCTTGAAACCCATACTCGAACCACCTCTGGCTTTTGTTATATATGATAAAGAAAATCCAATAGGATTTTCTCTTTCCCTGCCCGATGCAAACCAGGCAATCAAAAAAACCAATGGAAAACTTTTTCCCTTTGGTTTTATAAAAATGATGCTGGCATGGAAAAACATCGATAGGGTTAGAAATATCACTATGGGAGTTATTCCCGAATACAGGCAAAAAGGGGTTGAAGCATTGCTGATTCATAAAACATTTGAGAACGTAATGGAAATGGGAATTAACAAAGCTGATTTAGGCTGGATTCTTGAAAATAATAAAATGATGAATCGTGAACTGGTGAATATCGGGGCTGAAATTTATAAAAAATTCAGAATATATGAAAAAAAATTATAAAATTACTATAACCGGAGGATCCGGTTTTGTTGGCTCACATCTGGCAGAATTTCTTTCTAAAAACCCCAATTTAGAAACTACATGTCTTGTCAGGGAAAAAAGCGATACTTCTTTTTTAAAAACACTCCCAGTTGACATAAAAGTTGTTGAATTTGCAAACCCCTCAACCTATGAAAAATATGTTAAATCATCAGATTTTCTTTTTCAGCTTATAGGCCTAACTTATGGAAAAGACTTCTCTTTTTTTAAATATGTAAACCATGAAATAGCAAAAAACTTCTTTGATTTATATTTAAAATATAGCTCAAAAATAAAGGGTTATTTTTTTATGAGCTCTCTGGCTGTAGCTGGCCCCAGACAAAACGAAAATGATATCCCTACCAGAACAAAAGATCTAAATCCTTTATCCAAATACGGGAAATCAAAATTACTGGGTGAGAAAATTCACTGGGATTATCTGGATGATCCATCTCTTAATATTAATATATTAAGAGCCCCTTCAATCTACGGGCAGAGGGACAAGGAAATGAAGCAGTTTTTTGACATGATTTCTAAGGGAATTGCTCCTGTGATAGGGCTTGGGAAAAATAAAATTACTTTAATACATGTTAAAGACCTTGTAAATTTTATTTTTAACATTACAACTAGAGCCAACAAAAGCAGTATAAACTATATATATGATGGAAATATTTATTCTCAAAAAAAACTGGCCCAGATAGCAAAAAATGCAATTAATGATAAAGCCCTCACAGTATATATTCCTCCTATTCTGGCATTTCTGGCAGCCATAATTAATGAAAAAATTTCGGACGATTATATTTTTAATAGAGAAAAATACCGTGAAATGCGCAGGGATTGGGCATATAAGGAAAACGACTTTTACAAAACAGATCTTCCTATCAAATACAATCTATATCAGGGATTAAAAAACCTTTACAGTTAAAAATTTCTTGCTATAATCATATTTTCTCTTAAAATAACATATAGATAAATAAGGAGGGAGTATACGATGGATAGTATATTTGACAAAATATATCAATTTGAAGAGGCAGATAAGGCAAGAGAACAAAATATTTATCCATATTTTAGAATTATAGAATCCGAGCAGGATACAGAGGTGAAAATGAACGGCCAGGACCTATTAATGCTGGGATCCAACAGCTATTTAGGCCTAACGAACCATCCTCATGTTATAAAAAGGGCAAAAGATGCCGTAGAGAAATACGGAACGGGATGTGCAGGCTCAAGATTTTTAAATGGAACTTTAGATATTCATCTTGAACTTGAAAAGAAACTGGCAGATCTTGTTGGTAAAGAATCTTCTCTAGTTTTTGCTACTGGGTATCAGGCAAATGTAGGCGCAATTTCTGCTTTAGCATCGGATAGAAAAGATGTAATTATCACCGACAAGCTTGACCATGCAAGTATTCTTGATGGAGTAGGTCTGGCTGCCGGTAGATTTGCAAGGTATAAACATTCTGATATGGAACATTTAGAAACAAAATTAAAAAAATATAAGGATAAGCCAAAAATAATAATTACCGATGGAATTTTTTCTATGGATGGCGATATCGCCAAACTGGATAAAATTTCTTATTTAGCAAAAAAATATGGTGCGGGAATATATGTTGATGATGCTCACTCTATTGGAGTATTAAACGAAGATGGTGGAGGAACTGCGAAGTATTTCGGACTTGAAGACGAGGTTGATGTTATTATGGGAACTTTCTCGAAATCTCTAGCTTCTGTTGGAGGATTTGTAGCAGCCGATGAGAAAGTTGTTGATTATATAAAACATAATGCCCGTTCTCTTATTTTCAGCGCGTCTCTTCCTCCTGGCTCAGCGGGTTCTGTTCTTGGAGCTCTTGAAGTTATGGAAAGAGAACCGGAAAGAATTGAAAAACTATGGGAAAATACCGAATATATGCTGAAGAACTTTCAGGATATGGGATATAATACCGGAGATGCAGAAACTCCAATAATACCATTAATAATTGGCGATCAAACCAAAACTTTCCAGTTATGGAAATTACTGCAGAAAAATGGTATTTTTATTAACCCTTCTGTACCACCTGCTGTACCTGTGGGATATTCTCTTATAAGAACTAGCTTTATGTCAACCCATACCAAAGAGCAGCTGGATTTTGCATTAAAACAATTCAAAGAAGCAGGAGAAACTTTAGGTATAATTTAATGAAATATAAAGTAAAATTAATAGTAAATCCAAATTCCGGACAGAGAAGGCTTGATGATTATCTACCAAAAGTTTTATACATTCTGTCAAAAAATGGATACATGATTGACCTTGCAATTATAAAAAACGATGCTGATTTAAAGGAAAACACCAAAAATCTTAAAAATTATGACTATCTTCTGGTATCAGGAGGGGATGGAACTGTTAATTCTGTAATAAATGAAACTGTAGAACAAAACATCCCTTTAGGCATTATTCCAACGGGTACAACAAATGTTTTATCTATTGAATTAAACCTTCCCACAAACCCTTTTGAAGCCGCTTACTATCTTGTAAATAAAGCAAATCCAACACCTTATGATGTTGGAAAATTTGGAAATCAATATTTTGGATTAATGGTAAGCTATGGTTTTGATGCTCATACAATTAGCAAAGTCGATAGCAATCTTAAACAGATTATAGGAAGATATGCCTATGCACTGGCCGGGTTTTCAACATTATTTACATATAAACCCGAACCGATATATGTAAACCTTTTTGACGGCAAAGATCCGGTTAAAGGATTTTTTGTGGTTGTTGGAAATGCCTCATTTTATGGGGGAAACTACAGCATAACGCCCCTTGCAAAAATGGATGATGGTTTACTGGATATCTGCATATTCAAAAAGAAAGGTGTTTTAAAATCTATTTCTTATATTATGGATGTATTAAAGGGAACGCATATTAGCTCGGATGATGTTGAATATTATCAGGTTCCAAAGGTAAGATTAATTACAGAAGAAATCCCGGGACAGATTGATGGAGACCTTGCAGGATTAGAAAAGGAACATGTTGATATTGAAGTTTGCCCTCAGGCAATTACCATTTTAACATAAAAAGGAAGGGATACTTATGAAAGCTATAATTCCTGCCGCTGGAATAGGCACTCGATTAAGACCTCACACCTACAATCGCCCAAAGGCTATGGTTGAGGTGGCTGGGAAACCCATTTTAGCCCATATAATTGATAGGGTTAATAAAATAAATCCGGAAGAAATAGTTATTATTGTTGGATATCAAAAAGATATGTTAATTAATTGGATTAATAAAAGATATCCTGATTTGAATATAACCTTTATTACACAGCAGAAAATGCTTGGATTAGGCCATGCAATTTATATGGCAAAAGATAATATTTCAAAGAATGAGGAGCTTCTAATAATTTTAGGCGACACTATAGTAGATATTGACATAAAAAAACTGATTAATTCCGATTATTCCAGAATTGTTACAAAACAGGTTGATAATCCAAAGCGTTTTGGAATAGCAGAACTAAACAAAGATAAGTTTATCACAAACCTTGTTGAAAAACCTGACAATCCCTCAACAAATAAAGCTTTAATCGGAGTTTATTATATTAAAGAAAGCCAAAAGCTTTTTGAATCTTTAAAATACATAATAAATAATAATATTAAAACCAAAGGAGAATTCCAGATCACGGATGCGTTGAATTATATGGTAGAAAAACAAAAAGATAAAATGAAAACCTATGATGTCAAAAACTGGTTTGATTGTGGTACAATTGATACCCTGCTTAAGACAAATAAGTTTTTGCTCGACAAATTTTCAGACCAAAATTTGAAATATAATTATCCAAATACAGTAATAATTCCACCTGTTGCCATTGGGGAAGATGTTAAAATAAAAAATTCCATAATTGGACCTTATGTATCAATTTCAGACAATATATCTATTGATAACTCTATAATAAAAAACAGTCTTATATATTCAAATACTAAAATAAAAAACTTCTTGCTGCGGGATTCAATAATTGGTGATAAGAGCAATCTTAAGAAAAATTTTACTAAAACAAACATAGGATCAAAATCTTTTATAGAAGGAGAATAGAATGGATAAAAACAAGGGCAAATATTTTTTCACTTCAGAATCAGTAACTGAAGGGCATCCCGACAAAATAGCCGATCAATGTTCCGATGCAATTTTGGATAAAATAATCGAGCAGGATGAGAAAGCAAGAGTTGCATGTGAAACACTCGTTTCAACAGGAATGGTTATAATTACAGGTGAGATAACAACCGATGCCTATGTAAATATTCCCCAGGTTGTTAGGGATACAATCAAAGACATCGGATATACTGAACCTCACTACGGCTTTGACTATGAAACAACTGCTGTATTAACTTCAATAGATGAACAATCTCCCGATATTGCCAGAGGGGTTACCCAAAAACATCTCAATCAGGGAGCCGGAGATCAGGGAATGATGTTTGGATATGCAGTAGATGAAACTCCTACATATATGCCGATGCCAATTTATCTGGCCCACAAATTAACAAAAAAACTCGCCGACGTAAGAAAAAATAAAAAGTTAGAATTTTTAAGACCCGATGGCAAGAGTCAGGTAACAATTGAATATGAAGGACTTACCCCAAAAAAAGTTAATACTGTTGTTCTTTCTGCCCAGCATGAAGACACAATAGATCACTATAATCTCAAACATCAATTGATTAATCATGTTATAGCACCTGTTTTAGAAAAAGAGTGCTCCTATAAGGATATAGATATAGAAAATGTTAAATACCATATAAATCCAACCGGAAGATTTGTAGAAGGGGGCCCAAAAGCTGATGCAGGCTTAACTGGCAGAAAAATCATTGTTGATACTTTTGGAGGTTTTGGCGCACATGGAGGCGGTGCCTTTTCAGGAAAGGATCCATCAAAAGTAGACAGAACAGGAACTTATGCTGCCAGATATGTAGCAAAAAACATTGTTGCAGCCGGGTTAGCAAAGAAAGTTTCAGTTCAGGTGGCTTATGCAATTGGAGTTGCCGAACCCGTATCAATATATATTAACCAGTTTGGAACCGGGAAATATCCCGATGAAAAAATAGCAAAAGCCGTAAAAAAAGCCTTTGATTTTCGCCCGGGAGCAATAATAGATAGATTAGAACTTCGGAGACCTATTTATAAAAAAACAGCTGCTTATGGCCATTTCGGAAGAGAGCTTCCAGAATTCAACTGGGAAAAAACCGATTTGAAAAAAGATATTTTAAACAATATTTAATTATGAAAAAATTATATTTTATATTTATTTCTTTAATACTTTTATTAATAATTACCAGCTGCGGCTATTTTAATCTTTTTTATAATGCTAAAAAATACTATAGGGAAGGTAATTATGAAAGGTCTAAACAGAAATGTAACAAAATAATATCCGATGAAGACCTAAGTCATCTTCATGATGACTCTTATTTTATCCTTGGAAATATTTATTATGATATGGGAGATAATAAAAAAGCTTATTTTTATTATGAAAAAATTATAAAAAATTATCCTGATTCAAAGCATTATCTTAACTCATTAACAAATATTATGCAGATACTTGTTAATAACAAGAAATATCAACGTGCATATAACTTCTACAATAACACCCTGGAAGGGAAGCCAAACAAAAGATTAAAATATTTGTATGCTGAAACTCTAATTAAACTAAATTATAATGCAGAATTTGAAAAGTATATACAATCAAATGCTGATAAAAAGGATGACTTTCCGGTTTTGTGGTCCTACTATTATTATGAAAACAAAAATTTTACGAATCTTTTTTCCACCATAGAACTGATAAAATCCAATAAAGTAAAAAGCAAATTTATACAAACCTTATTTATTAAAGATTTTTATTATAAAATATTCAAAAAATATTATAAAAATAGCAACAAATATAAGTTTTTAAAAAATATCCTCTATCCAGAAGTTGAGATCTCTCAGATTGATAAATATTATGATAAAATCAGTAGCTTAAATTTTGAATTAAGAAATGGTCTGTATTCTGTACTTCTTTCACATGCTCTTGAAAAAGAACAGTTCAAAGAGGCCAAGCAACTGGGATCTCTTTTAGTATCTTCCCAGAAATCAAAAGCCCGAAAAAAAGAGAGAAATTTTGAATACAGTGCTGAGATAAAATCCTCCTTTCAAACCTACAAGGACCTTCCCGATAACTGGAGCCTCCTTTTGCATGATAGTACTGACCCTTATCTTATTGAACAAATTTCTTCTTCTGACTGGCGACTTTATGCTTTAGAAGATGAAATCTGGCAGGAGAAATCTATGAACAACCCGCCCGCAACATTTCCATCCAATTATGTTGTAGTGTGGGATAAAATTAATAAAAGATGGATATTTTTGGAATTTGACAGTTCACAAATTTATGCACTGAATAAAGATAATTTCAGATGGGAGACTTTAAAGCTTGAAAATGGGGTTTTAGATAATATTGCCAAAGAAAATGTGTTTATTGAAAATAATTTCATTTATCTTTTTTATAAATTATCCAAGATTTATAGAATTGAGATAGAAAGCAACGATATTCTAACCCTTGAACAGCTGGATATTAAGGGAATAGTACCCGATTTAAAGGAATATACTTTTCTTTTTAACAAAAAGGATAATTTGTTTATGGCTTTGGGGGGGAAGGAAAACGATATAAGAAATTATAACGGTTATATACTTAATTATATCAAGGATCCTCCTAAATGGGAAAATGTATATCTGGAATCAGATTTGAACTTTTATGAAAACACGATTAAATATCTGGAAGCCGGCAGCCGTCAAATTCTTATTAGCTGGCCCAATAATAATACCAAAAATATTAACGGGTTATATCTTTTTGACTATTCGAGACAGGATAATTTTCTTAAAATTAATAAATGCATAAATATACCTAAAACAGTTGATGATTTTTTCGAGTATGCTCATTTATTTACAAGATATCAAAATGTATATTTCTACTACCGCGACCCCAATATTTCCTATAATAATTTAAAAATATTAAAAACCAATTTTCAAATTAACAGTTCTACTGTTAAGGAAGAAAAGAATGAAGATGAGGAACTATTGTCTCTTACAGATGCTCTAATTAATGATATAAGCAACGATAATATCAAAAAAATCGTTTCCGGGATTAATAAAATACTTGAAGAAGATGCCCTTTCAGAAAAAAAGAAAGCAGAAATTTATCTTTCATATTTTAATATGCCGGAAAAAGCCTATAATTACTATAAGAAAGCTCTGGATGAAAACCCAAAAAACCCAAAGCTTTTATATGCCTTGGGATATTTAAATATGAAATATTTAAAAAACTATTCTGGGGCTGAATCTTATTTCAGAGAGTTTTTGGATTATGCTTCTGAAGAAAACCCCCATATAGAAGAAGTTCAAAAATATATAAATCAATTACCCAATCAAAAATAATTCCCTATTTCTCTATTTGTCAATATCCAGATCTTTTATTTCCTCGTGCAGCATCTTGCTAAAATCTTCAGAAATATATTTATAGGTAAAATTGATTGAGTTTTTTATGGCCTTTTCATCAGATGTGCCATGTGCAACTAAAACCGGTTTTTTTATCCCTAGAAGAGGAGCACTTCCAAACTCAGAATAATCCATTTTTTTCAGCAGTCTTTTTAATGAGGGTTTTAAAAGCAACAGCCCTATCTTTGCAAGCAGATGGTTTGCTATTTCAGTTTTAAAAATTTTAAATATAAATTTAAATATACTTTCTACAGTTTTAAGCACAATATTTCCTGTAAATCCATCACAAACGACTACATCCACCTCTCCTGAAAGAATATCCCGTCCCTCTACATTTCCAATAAAATTTAGTTTGCTATGTTTTTTCAGCAATTTATTTGTTTCTTTGGTTAGTTTGTTTCCTTTTTTTTCTTCTTCCCCGTTACTCAGGAGTCCAATCTTGGGGTTTTTTTTGTTGAAGACTATTTTTGCATAAATTTCTCCCATTATCGCAAATTGAAGCAAATGTATTGGTTTGGCATCAGCATTAGCTCCCGAATCGATTAAGATAGTTTCCCCATAGGGAGTAGGAATAATTGTAGATATTGCAGGTCTTTTTATTTCCTTTATACGCCCTATCTGCATTAAAGCATGAGTCATTAACGCTCCCGTGTTTCCGGCACTAATAAAAGCATCAGCCTCTTTTTTAAGAAAATCCATTCCTATTTTAATAGAAGAGTTTTTTTTCTCCCTTAAAGCTTTTGTTGGGGATTCTGACATTCTAACCTCTTGATCGGCGTTGATAATTTTCAATCGCCTTGTATCATATTGAAATTTTCTTAATTTATTATGTAAGATTTCTTCTTTTCCTATCAAATATATGAGAATATCATCGTTTTCTCTTAATGCCTTTATTGCTCCCAGTATCTCGGGATTTGGTCTTTTATCCGAACCCAATGCATCCAGTGCAATTTTTTTCATAATAGTTCCCCTTTCAAATATCAAGCCCCAGCCAGTGACGGATTGATTTTTCATATGAAAGTATTTCATCTTCATCAAAGAAAAGAGCTATCTCTTTTCTTGCATTCTCTATACAATCCGAGGCATGAATTAAATTAAACTGGGTATTTATACAGAAATCTCCCCTGATCGTTCCAGGCCCAGCTTCATTAGGTGTTGTAGGTCCAACCAGTTTCCTGCCGATATAAACAGCATTGTCAGCTTCCCAAACCATTGCCACAACCGGGCCGGATGTTATAAATTTAACTAAATTTTCAAAAAATTCTTTGTTTTTATGTTCGCTGTAATGTTTTTGTGCAAGCTCATCATCCATTTTTAAAAGTTTAAGCCCCACCAGCTTCAGGCCTTTATTCTCAAATCGATCAATTATCTCTCCAAGTAATGCTCTCTGGATACCATCAGGTTTAACCATAATAAATGTTTTTTCAACCATTTACTCTCACTCCTTTTTTAGTTTTGACAGAATTTCAAAATGGTACGTTCTAGGAAACATATCATAAATATAATATTTATCCAGTT
>VSIX01000091.1 GCA_008086245.1 Candidatus Mcinerneyibacterium aminivorans | reverse complement strand
TCAAATTACCTATTTAATTTTTAATGTACTTTTCTTATAAAATTATGTAGTTATAAAGTAAGTGCTGGTCCGTGTCTGTATTTTGTTTTTCTATTTTAAAAGTACAAACTATCCTGAAATATACCGATCCAGATTACAGAATACAGTTCTTTAAAAAGAATAAATCAATCTTACCAAAAGATAGAAAAAAGGCATGGAAAAGATCATTGAATCGAATCTATCGAAAATACCTCCGTGGCCGGCGATTAGAGAACTGGAATCCTTAACATCCGCATATCGCTTAATCAATGACTGTGTTAGATCTCCCAGCTGAACGGCAACCGAAAACGCGACCATAAAACCTATTGCATGAAGTATATTTAGATAAAACATACCCCTAAAAAATACAAAAAGTATAGTGGGAATAATAATACCGGCTAAAAAACCTTCAATAGATTTTTTTCCCGAAACCTTCATAACTCCCCTGTGCTCTTTTTTTGCAAGGGTCATTCCAACAAAATATGCTGAGGAATCGATTACCCATACGGAGATAAAAAACAGCAATGCAAATTTGGAACTATCAAAAAATTTAACCTTCATCAATAAAAAGTAACTAAAAAATAAATTTATATAGATATTGCTGAAAAATATAATTAACAACCTTTTAAAATCTCTTTTTTCTCTTTTATTGTATAAAAACACCTCGTATATAAGCATAAAACCTGCAAGAATAATCAAAAAGAAAGGATTAAATTCTTTATTTTTATAAATATAGAATAAATTGGAAAAAGCCAGTAAAAAAGTAAATATATAATAAAACCCTAATTTTATCCTAAAGATTCTATAAATTTCGAAAATAGAACCGGTAATGACAATTATCGAAAAAATAAAACTGAATAATTGATTTTCAGAATAAGCAATAAAAAGCAGCAGAGGTATAAAAATTACAGCAACTATCAATCTCTTTAAAAACTTCAATTTATACTCCCGAATCTCCTATTCCTGCTTTTGTAATCCTTTATTGCCCTATCAAGTTCTTTCTCATCGAAATCCGGCCATAAAACATCCGTAATATATAACTCGCTGTAAGCTATCTGCCACAGTAAATAGTTGGATATTCTATATTCACCGCTGGTTCTAATAACCAAATCCGGATCGGGAGTTCCGGAAGTATATAAATATTTTGAAAATGTTTCTTCATCTATCTGCTCGGCTGAAATTTCATCTTTGATAAGATTTTTAACAGCATCGACTATTTCTTTTCTTCCACCGTAGTTAAGTGCCACGGTTAACACAAGTTTTTTTCCATCTTTTGTCTTTTTTTCAGCATTTTCTATTCTGCGTCTTATACTTCCTCCCAGCCCCTCTCTTCTGCCTATGAATTTAACTTTAACATTTTTCTCAATTAAATCATCTAGCTCTCTATCAATGGTAGAGTTAAATAGATTCATTAAAAAACTAACTTCTCTTCTGGGTCTTTTCCAGTTTTCTGCAGAAAAGGCATATAGTGTTAGGTACTTGATATCAATCTTTGCTGAATATTCTATAATTTTTTTTGTAGTTTTCACACCTTCTTTATGACCCTTTGATCTGGAAAGATTCCTCTGTTTGGCCCATCTGCCATTACCATCCATTATAATGGCAATATGTTCCGGATAGGAACTGGACAAGTTATACCTCCATTATCTTATTTCTTTTCTTTTCCAGGAGTTCATCGATTTGTTCAGTATATTCATCTGTTATTTCCTGAAGGTCATCAAGCAGCCTGTGTTCATAATCTTCAGGTACTTCCCCTGACTCACCCATCTCTTCAATTTCCTTTTTTATATCTCTTCTTATATTTCTAATTGCAATCTTAGCTTCCTCGGCATAATTTTTTGCCTGATTGGCATACTCTTTTCTTCTCTGTTCGGTAAGGGAAGGGATGGGAACTCTAACCACATTATCCTCCACAAGTGGATTTAAACCCAGATCGGAAGATAGAATTGCTTTTTCAACTTCTTCTACAACAGATGGGTCAAATGGTTTTACCAAAATGTTTTGGGGATCCTGAACACTTATGGTTGCAGCCTGACTCAAAGGTGTTTTCTGTCCATAGTAATCAATATACACATTATCGAAAATATTTGATGAAGCCCTACCGGTTCTTATCGTTTTAAGCTCTTCTTTTAATACTTTGATAGTTTTATCCATTTTCTTTTTAGTTTTCTTTAATATTTCATCCTGCATATATAACCCCTTTCATTTAATATACAATTATAAACATTTCTTCTAATTTATTAAAGTATAATGGGTATTATCGTTTAAGACAAGATTTAAATTATTTTTTTTATTGATATTAAAAACATATATAGGAATTTGATTTTCCTTGCAGATAAGAACAGAGCTCGAATCCATTACCTGTAAATCTCTCCTGATATACTCTGAATATGAAATATTTTTAAAAAATTCGGCTTCGGGATTTTTTTCGGGATCTTCGCTGTAAACACCATCTACTTTTGTTGCTTTAAGAAGCAGATCAGCTTCTATTTCAGCCGCCCTTAAAGCAGCTGCTGAATCCGTACTAAAAAAAGGATTCCCGGTACCTCCCGTAAATATTAGCACAGTATCCCCTATCCGGTCTCTGGCTTTTTCTACATCAAACCTGGAGGTAATTCCTTCAACTGTAAATGCTGAATAATTTTGGGCCTTAACACCTTTTTTCCTAATTGCAGTCTCCAGGGCCAATCCATTTATAACTGTTCCAATCATTCCCATGTGATGGGATTTATAATCCGGGAAATTCATCTCTTTTATGAGTTTGCTCCCGCGATAGATATTTCCCCCACCAATTACAACTGCTATTTCATAATTTTGTTTTTTAAGCTGAACAATTTCTGAAACAATGCGATTCAAAACTTTGGGAGAAATCCCAAAGTTTTTATCGCCTGATATTACTTCACCGCTAAGTTTAAGAAGTAATCTTTTTGACATTACTCTCCCAGTTCAAATCTTTCAAATCTTTCAACCTGTATATTTTCTCCCAGCTTAGCAATTTTGCTTTTGATATATTCTTCAACGCTCATGTCTGTATCTCTTATATAGGGCTGATCCAGAAGGCATACCTTTTTATAATATCTCTTTTCCATCATGCCATCAACTATCTGGTCAAGAATCTTTTCAGGTTTTCCCTGTTCGCGCATCTTTTCTTTAAATATTTCTCTTTCTTTTTCGATAGCTTCCTGATCAAGCTCTTCTCTTCTAACTGCTGTTGGTTTTGAAGCAGCAACCTGCATTGCTAAATTTTTAACAAGTTCTTTAAATTCATCATTTTTAGCAACGAAATCTGTTTCGCAGTTAACTTCAATTAGAACCCCGATTTTACCTTCTCCATGGATATATGAACCAACACGTCCCTCTTTGGTAGCTCTGCCCCTTTTATCCTCAGCTTCAGACAATCCTTTTTTCTTGAGCACTTCCTTAGCCTTTTCAATATCGCCTTCAGCTTCTTTAAGAGCTTCTTTACAATCCATAATTCCGGCACCGGTTTTATCTCTCAACTCTTTCACTAATTTTGCATCTATTTCCATAATCATCCACCTCTCCTGTCTTTAAATTTATTTTATTATACTATTCCATTTCTTCTTCTAACTCTTCAACATCTTCCTCGCTTATTTCTTCTTCAGATTCTTTTTGGGTTTCTTCAGCAAGTTTCTCTTCTTCATTTACTTCTCTTCCCTCAAGTTCCTGCTGTCTACCTTCAAGTATCGCATCAGCAAATGCTCTGCAGATTACCCGGGTAGCTCTTATAGCATCATCATTTCCGGGAATAAGATAATCTATCTTGTCGGGGTCGCAGTTAGTATCCACTACTGCAAATACAGGGATACCCAGCTTATTTGCTTCTGCAACCGCGTTCTTTTCCTTTTTTATGTCCGTAATGAACAGGGCATCGGGCAGTTTATCCATTTCCAGTATTCCGCTAAATGTTTGTTCAAGTTTATCTTTTTCTTTTCTAAGTCTTGATGCTTCCTTGCTGGGTATTTCCTCAAATTCGCCCTCTTCTTCCATTCGTTCCAGCTCTTTTAAATATTCTTTTCTTTGCTTTATTACTTTGAAATTTGTTAACATTCCACCAAGCCATCTGTAGGAGACATAAGGCATCCCGCATCTTTTGGCCTCTTCTCTAATTGAATCCTGAGCCTGCTTTTTTGTGCCAACAAACAGCACTGTGCCGCCAGCCTCAGCTATTTGAGTTATTTTCTCAAGTGCATCATTGATTAGTGGTAATGATTTCTGCAGATCAATTATATGAATACCTTTTTTTTCACCGAAGATGTAAGGTTTCATTTTGGGATTCCATCTTTTGGTCTGATGACCGAAGTGAACCCCGCTTTTAAGTAAGTCCTTCATTGTAACTTTTGTCATTATTTCCTCCTTTGGTTAATCCTCCAATCCCCATTCACTTTCCATACCGGAAAGCACCACAGGAAGGGGATTGTGCGTTTTTTTAAGTTAATACCTATAATTAAACTGACCAAATTATCTCTTTGAAGTCTGCTTTCTTTTTCTTGCTTTTTTACGTCCGTATTTTCTTCTTTCCTTCATCCTGTCATCTCTCTTCAAGAATCCGGCCTGTTTTAACTCATTTCTCAATGATTCATCCATTTCAACTAAAGCTCTTGATAGCCCATGTCTTATTGCACCGGCCTGTCCGTTTAAACCTCCGCCATTTACATTAACAAAGATATCATATCTATCCTGCATATTTAGCAGGTTTAACGGTTGCATAACAAGATCTTTTTGCTTTTTAGTCTGGAAATATTCATCATATTTCTCATCATTTACCTCTATATTTCCGCTGCCTGCTTTAATTCTCACTCTTGCAACAGAAGTTTTTCTTCTTCCAGTTCCCCAATAATATTTACCCAATTTAATCACCTCTTTTCTTAAAGTTCAAGCTTTTCGGGTTTTTGTGCTTCATGAGGATGCTCGTTACCCTCATATACTTTTAATCTTTTCATCATTTTTCTTCTCAAGCTGTTATCGGGGAGCATACCCTTTACAGCTTTTTTCACAACGGTTATAGGATGCTTTTTAATCATTTCTCCGTAGGTATAAGATTTAATATTTCCGGGGTATCCTGTATGTTTATGATAATATTTGTTATCTTTCTTTTTACCAGTTAATTTTATTTTTTTTGCATTTTTTACAATAACAAAATCTCCGGTATCCACAGCTGGATGGAAAATTGGCTTATGTTTTCCCCGTAATATTCTTGCTATTCTGGATGCCATTCTTCCCAGTGTTCTATTTTCAGCATCTACTTCATACCATTTTCTTTCTACATCCTTTTCTTTAGGTCTAAATGTTTTCATTTTTTCTCCTCCTCTCTATAAACAGCTATACTTAAGTGCAAAAAAATAATATAAGAACTATCCTGTTTAGTCAAGTAAAAAAGTCTTACAGAGGTATTTAAGTTTACCTATTTACTCAATTATTTCAAGGATTCTTTATAAATAGTGTCTGTGT
>VSIX01000090.1 GCA_008086245.1 Candidatus Mcinerneyibacterium aminivorans | reverse complement strand
GCTGAAGATATTTTTTCCTTCAATTCTTTTACTACTTCTAACTTTTTCGGGTTGACTTTTTTTGCCATTCGACCTCCTTTCAACTATCCTGATTATTTTTGGTTTTTTTATCATTTATGATAAAAAAACCCGACAAAGGCCGGGCATATATTTCGACCTCTGTCTCGGTAGGCAATTTTAAGCCATTACCTGCACCTACTGTCTTCGACAGCAACGACTGTTTTATAATTAAACTTCTCTTCTCAAATCATTAGGGTCTAATTTAATTGAGGGATTCATGCTTGGTGTTATATATACAGTTTTAAGATATCTTCCCTTTATACTTTTAGGTCTTTGGTTTAAAATCTCTTCTGTTAATGCAAGTATATTTTCTTTGATATCTTCAGTATCAAAACTTCGTTTCCCTACTATTGTATGTATTACTCCAAATTTATCAACCTTATATTCCATTTTTCCTGCTTTAGCTTCCTTAACAGCTTTTTTAACATCGTCTGTCATTGTTCCGGCTTTTGGATTAGGCATCAATCCTCTCGGTCCCAGTATCCTGCCCAGTTTTCCAATTTCACCCATCATATTTGGTGTAGCTATAGCTATGTCAAAATCGGTCCATCCCTCTTCTTCAATTTTTTCTATTATATCATCGGAACCAACAAAATCTGCACCTGCTTCTTCTGCTTCCTTCTTCTTATCTCCCTTTGCAAAAACCAGGACTTTAACTTCTTTTCCAATACCGTTAGGTAAAACAATAGTTCCTCTTACCATCTGATCAGCATACTTGGGATTAACCCCTAAATTAAAATGCATCTCGATACTTTCATCAAAATTAACCTCGGGAAATTCACTAATCATCTTCAGAGATTCATCTAAGCTGTAAAGTTTTTTGTTATCTACCTTTTCCCGGGCTTCCCTTATTCTTTTTGAACCTTTTTTAGCCATGTTTATTCCTCCTTGTGGTCAACGGGTTAAATCATATCCCTTCCACAGTCTTTTATTATTGATTAATATATAAATTAATTATCTCTATCTACTCTTACTCCCATACTTCTTGCAGTTCCAGCAATCATTTCTGCACCGGCTTCTAAATCATTTGCATTTAAATCTTCCATTTTTTGCTCTGCTATATCTCTACACTGACTCCACTTAATTGTTCCAACCTTATCCTTATTTGGAACTCCGGATCCCTTTGGAATATTTATTGTTTTCTTAATAAGAAATGAAGCTGGAGGTGTTTTTGTAATAAAATCAAAACTTCTGTCCTGATAAACTGTAATTTCAACAGGCACCAGCACATCTCCCTTGCCTTTGGTTTTAGCATTAAATGCTTTACAAAAATCCATTATATTGACTCCATGCTGTCCCAGCGCAGGACCAACTGGAGGTGCAGGGTTTGCCTGTCCCGCTTTTATCTGTAATTTAATTTTTCCAGATACTTTTTTTGCCATAACAAATCCTTTCTCCTTTTTTGATTTATTTATCTTTTTTTACCTGATCATAATCAAGTTCTACAGGTGTTTTTCTTCCGAAAATCGAAACCATAACGCGCAATTTGGATTTTTCGGATAAAATGTTTTCTACAACTCCATTAAAAGATGCAAAAGGCCCATCAATAATTCTTACCTTTTCCCCTACTCTGAAATCGGTTTTCTTCTGAAGAGTTGAGCGTCTATCTTCACTTTCATTTTTGATTTTGCTCACTTTTTCATCGGATAAAGTCATCGGTTCACTCTCCGCACTAACAAAACCGCCTATTCCATTTGTATTTTTTACAACATGCCAGGTTTTATCATTCATTTCCATTCTCACCAGTATATATCCGGGAAAAATCCTTTGATTAACTTCCTTTTGTTTCCCCCTGGACTTTTTCTTTATTTTTTCAGAAGGGATATAGATCTCTTCGAAGTGTTCGGAAAGATTTTCCTTTCGGATTCTTTCCTTCAAAAGTTTCTTGATCTTTTTTTCTTTTCCTACTAAAACATTAACTACATACCATTTCAATTTTTTTCACCTTTGAATCTTTCTTTAAAAAAACAATCTAAACAAATAACTAAACAATCTATCAAACATACCCAGGGTTATTCCAAAGAATAAAGCAACAATAATAACCATCCATGTTGAAACCCAAAGCACATTTTTTTTAGGCCAAACTACCTTTTTCATTTCTGCAACAACTTCATTTATAAAATCTTTAATCTTCTTCATAAACAATCCTCCATTTAACAGGCCAGGAGGGATTCGAACCCCCAGCCACCAAATTTGGAGTCTGGTGCTCTGCCAATTAGAGCTACTGGCCTACGTCCCTAATCTATTTTGCTTTTACTTCTTTATGTTCGGTGTGTTTCTTACAAAACTTGCAATACTTTTTTAATTTTAATTTGTCCCTTGTATTTCTTCTGTTCTTTGTTGTGCTGTAAAATCTATTCCCGCACTCGGGACATTCAAGCAAAATTTTAACTCTATCTTCTTTAGCCATCTTCAATCACACAACCTAACTAGTTTAATTTTATCCTTTTATTCAATTACTTTGGAAACAACACCGGCACCTACGGTTTTTCCACCTTCTCTTATCGCAAATCTCAATCCTTCTTCCAGTGCCACAGGATGTATCAATTCTACGCTCATTTCTATATTATC
>VSIX01000089.1 GCA_008086245.1 Candidatus Mcinerneyibacterium aminivorans | reverse complement strand
TAATGAAAAAAGCACCCAATGCAACTATAATTGCATCCCCTAATGGAGTTAAAGGTTTAAAAAAACATTATGGTAATGATTACAATTATAAAGAAGTAAAAACGGGAGAAACTTTAAATATCGGAAACAGAAATTTAAACTTTTTATTAACACCTATGGTACACTGGCCCGATAACATGGTTACTTTCTGTCCTGAAGAAAATATTCTGTTTTCTAATGATTCTTTTGGCCAGCATCTTGCAAGCTCAGAAAGATTTGATGATGAATATCCGAAAAATATAATTTTTGAAGAAGCTAAAAAATATTATGCGAACATTGTTCTTCCTTACAGTTCTCAGGTTCAAAAAGAATTGCAGAATGCCTCCAAACTTGATATAAAAATGATTGCTCCAAGTCATGGGATTATTTTTAAAAAACATATTTCTGAAATTATTGATTATTATAAAAAGTGGTCTTCCAATCAAACAGATAAAAAATCTGTAATAATTTATGATACTATGTGGAGCTCCACCAAAAAAATTGCTTATGCCATTCAAAACGGTTTTGAGAAATCCGGATATAAAACGAGGATATTAAATCTAAATACAAATCATATCTCAGATATTATGACAGAAATCTTAAATTCAGAATATATCTGTATTGGCTCACCAACTCTAAACAATAATATAATGCCCAGTGTTGCATCCTTTCTTACCTACCTTAAAGGTTTAGCTCCAAAAAATAGAAAAGGACTCGCTTTTGGTTCATATGGCTGGGGAGGACAGAGCGTACCGATAATAAACAAAGAACTTGAAGATTCCGGTTTTGAAACACTTGAAAAAATTAAAATTAATTATATACCTAGTAAAAAGATGTTAAAGAATATTGAAAATAAAATTGCTGAACAAATATAGATGATTATTGAGTATTTTTGAAAGGAGGTGCTTTTTTATGAAAAAGTATGAATGCACGGCCTGTGGTTATATTTATGACCCACAAAAAGGAGATCCCGATGGAGGAGTTGAACCCGGTACACCTTTTGAAGAAATTCCAGATGATTGGGTATGCCCGGTATGCGGGGTTGGGAAAGATATGTTTGAACCTGTAGATTAATAATATAAAAAAAGATGGGGGTAACCCATCTTTTTTTTTAAGAAGGAGTTTGCTCATGACAAAAATTTTATTCTCAAAAATTGTTGAATTTGCAACAGGAATTGAAGATGCCGGTTATGAATTCTATAACAAAATTTCATCAAAAACTAAAGATCCCAAAATTAAAAGGATATTCACCTCTTTAGCAAAAGCCGAACTGCAGCATAAAAAAACTTTCGCCAACATGCTTAAAGATAAAAGCGTTAAAATTAATACCGACTTATTTCCAGAAGAGTATTACTTTGAATATGCTTCAAAGGTGATTTTTGATAAAGAAAAGTTAGAAAATGAATATAGAATGATAGATTCCCCAATAGATGCCCTAAATTTCGGAATAAGAAGAGAACTCGATACAATTTTATACTATCAGGAACTAAACAGAATGATTGATGAAAACAAAATTGAAACACAGGTTGAAAATATAATTAAGGAAGAGAGAAAGCATTTTATGAAATTAACTAACTATAAAGAGGAATTAGAAAACCAAAAATAAGGAGGTTGTTTTATGGCAAGAAAGTATGAAGTATATAAGTGTGAAATATGCGGTAATATTGTAGAAATTTTACATGGAGGAAAAGGACAGCTGGTATGCTGTGGTGAACCCATGAAACTGATGAAAGAACAAACCGATGATTCTTCAACAGAAAAACATGTTCCTTTCATCGAAAAAAAAGATGGAAAAACAATAGTAAAAGTGGGAGAAAACACATCTCATCCTATGGAGGAAAAACATTACATAGAATGGATTGAATTGCAGGTTGATGGTAAAGTTTATAAAAAACACCTTCAACCAGGTGAGGAACCCAAAGCGGTTTTTGAAATTACCGGAGACAACTTAAAAGCAAGAGAATACTGTAATGTACATGGATTATGGAAAGGATAAGGAGAATTTATGTTAACAGATAATATGGAAAAAGCTTTAAACAAGCAGATTAATAAAGAATTATTTTCAGCCTATCTTTATTTTGCAATGGCTGCTGACCTTGAGGATAAAGGTTTTGCGGGTACTGCTCACTGGATGGAATCACAGGCACAGGAAGAAATCTCTCATGCTATGAGAATATACAATTTTATTAATGAAAGAGGTGGCAGAGCCGTTTTGGATGCAATTGAAAAACCAAAAAAAGAATGGAATTCATTAAAGGAAATTTTTGAAGAAGCTCTGGAGCATGAACAAAAAATTACAGCATCAATTAATGCACTCATGGATATAGCAGTAAAAGAAAACGATTATGCAACAAAATCTTTTTTAAACTGGTTCGTTGATGAACAGGTTGAAGAAGAGGATTCTGTTAATGAGATATTAGATAAAATTAATTTAATAGAGGACAGTAGAAACGGCTTATACAATCTTGACAAAGAACTTCAACAGCGCCCTCTCATGTGTCAATTCGTTCCAGAAGGAGAAGAAGAATAAACATTAATTTTATTATCAATCCATTCATGGAGAATTAAATGGGTGAAAGAAACATAAACAATATTTAATTGATGATTTCTCTACGGAGGAAAAGTAAAAATCACCCAAAAAATATTTAATCTGATGGCTAGTGATGTTGATACTAATAAAGAAAGAATGGAAGAATAAAATTGTTATGACTGATGGCTATTCAGAAGGAATTAAAATAACAAGTTTGGGGAAGAGCTTTCTCTTCCCTTTTTCTTTTTATCTAAAATAATAGAAAGGTGATGATCTATGGTAAATATTAAAGGAACCAAAACAGAAAAAGAATTATTAAAAGCATTTGCTGGAGAATCCCAGGCAAGAACAAGATACTATCTTTTTGCACAAAAGGCGAGAGAAGAAGGTTATGAAAAAATCGCAGCTATTTTTGAAGAAACCGCAATGAATGAAAGAGAACATGCTAAAAGATTTTTTAGTTATTTAGAGGGGGGAATGACTGAAATCACTGCTTCCTTCCCTGCCGGCAAAGTTGGAACAACTGCCGAAAATCTTAAAGCTGCCGCAGAGGGAGAAAACGAAGAACATACTGAATTGTATCCAAATGCTGCTGAAATAGCTAAAGAAGAAGGTTTCACGGAAATATCCACCTTATTCACCAAAGTAGCAGAAGTGGAACAGCATCATGAAAAAAGATATCTTGAACTTATGAAGAAGGTAAAAAATAACGAAATTTTCAAAAAAGAATCTGAAACGGAGTGGAAATGCATGAACTGCGGTTACATCCATAAGGGGAAAAAACCACCTGCAAAATGCCCAACATGTAGATACCCAAAATCCTATTTTGAAGTATTATGCGAAAAATTTTAACTATTTCATTTAAGGGGGATCTCCCCCTTTTTTCTGTGTTTGTGTGAGTGTGAGTTTAAAAATTTACTTTGCTAATTTTTAGTTAATAGTCAATAGTGAATAGCTTAACAGATATACTTTTGAATAATTAAAAATCACTTAGTGATTTTTCGTTAATTGTTATCAGTTAGTTGTTATCAGATTAAAAAATACAATCGTAATTTTCATTATTCATTATTCGATAAAAATTAAAACATAACCCTTAGAAGAAATAATTAAATGTACAGCCAAAGTAGTTCTTGAAATTGTTTTTAATTTCATTTTTTGTAATGACTTTTATAAAAAATCGCAAATAGATTTGTAATGTCTTATGACCCTAATTGATTGAACTAAATTAAACAATTATAAATCGATATTTAATATAAAGATCAAAAAATTAGAAAAACTAAGAATTATGTTTGCAATTGTTAGAATACATTTACTATTAATGAAATTCCAGTTGTGCTATCTCTAGTTCATCCCTAATACCGTAACGCGTAAGGGCAAAATCATATTTTACCGGATCTTTTTCGTTGATCCTTTTAAATTTATCAGTAATTTGAACAGCCGTTTTAAGATTTGCCTGCTTTCGTTCTGTAAATCCAAGAAGTTTTGAAATTCTATACATATGTGTATCAAGAGGAATTATCAACTTTGATCTATCCACGAAATTCCAGCCCCCAGGGTCAACCCTGTCCTTTCTTACCATCCACCTTAAAAACAGAAAAAGTCTTTTACAGGCAGATTTTTTAGATGGAAGAGATAGAAGGGATTTAACTCCCCGGCTATGATATCCTAATTCTGTAACAAAACATTCAAGCGAAGGTAGAACTTTCTTATCATTCATTATAAATTGTTTTTTAAAGAATTCTTTAATTGTATTGAATTTGTCTATTTTATCTTTTATGGCTAAAATAAATTCTACTAACTCATTTTGATTTGTAAATCTATAGACAAAATTTTCAAATTTATCTTCCAGGCTTTTGCGGCTGGAATTTTTAATAAATTCATAAGGATTATAATTCATCCCTTTGAGGATAAAGTGCACCGTTTCAATAATCTTATTTACCCTGCCGTAAGCAAAAGAAGACGCTATTAGAGCAACAATTTCTCTATCCTTACTATCAGGATAATCATAAAGAAACATCAACGGGTCAGGATCTATATATTTTTTTCTATTGTACTTCTTATAAATGTTTTCCAGAAAATTTTTAAGTTCCATGAAAGTCTTCTTCTTAAATTTAAAATAAGGGGTTAAATTTATCATCTCCCCTTATAATAATCTATTAATACTCGTTTTTTATCCATTCCTCTGAAAGCATATCATTATATCCTTTTCTATTTTTATATCCCGTATGAAGAAGTGTTTCAGCTTTTTCCCCGAGGGGTTCTCCTAAAAATTCATCATAAAGCTTTTTAATATATGGATTATTATGGGACTCCCTTACTTTCAATTCTTCATCTTCAGTATACAAACCTTTAGCTCTTTCTTCTCTTACTTTATTTGTACTTCCATAGGGCTGTCCTCCCCCGCCGACACATCCTCCACGGCATGCCATAACTTCTATAAAGTGATAAGGAGATTCTTCACCATTTTGCTTTGCCAGATAAACTTTCTGTAAAACTTTCTCCACATTGGACAATCCCGAGGCAACAGCAATCTTAATTTTTTTACCATCAATTTCGATTTCGCCTTCTTTTACTCCCTCTATTCCCCTAACAAAATCAATGTTGGGATCGGGCAATTCTTCTCCAGTTACATAATAATATCCGGTTCTTAACGCCGCTTCCATTACACCACCGGATGCTCCAAATATTGTTCCTGCCCCCGAATACTCACCCATGGGGCTATCGGGTTTTTCATCATCCAGTTCGGTAGGATCAATTCCGGCTTCTTTTAGCATTCTTGCAAATTCTCTTGTAGTTATTGTTACATCCACATCTTTATGTCCGGAAGAGTACATATGTTCCATACGCTCTATTTCATATTTTTTCGCCGTACAGGGCATTACAGATACCAGAAACACGTTTTCTTTATCTATTCCCATTTTCTCAGCCCAGTAAGTTTTCACCATTGAACCTACCATCTGATGCGGAGATTTCGCAGAAGAAAAATGGGGAATTAATGGAGAAAAAAACTTTTCAAGATAATCAACCCATGAAGGACAGCAGGTTGTAATAAGCGGTAGTTCTGAAGGATCCTTTTGCAATATTTTGGCAAATTCAGCCGCTTCTTCCATTATTGTCAAATCAGCACCGAAGTTTGTGTCAAATACATAATCAAATCCGAGCCTTCTTAATGCAGCATACATCTTTCCCTTTATATTTTCACCTGGTTGAAGGCCAAATTCTTCACCCAAAGCCACCCTGACTGCTGGGGCTTCCTGGGCAACAACTATTTTTTGGGGATCATTTAGAGCTTCCCATACTTTATCGGAATCTACTCTTTCATGTATCGCAGCAACCGGGCAGTGAGCTGAACACTGACCGCATTTAACACATTCTGAATCTTCAAGATCTCTACCCATCGTGGGGCCATAAAATACATCAAAACCCCTGTCGTTAACTTCCAGAGCATAAACATGTTGAACATCCTGACAGACCTGAACACATCTTCCGCATTTAATACAATAGGATGGATCAAGGTAAATGGAGGGAGATGAATTATCCTCTCTCAAGTGAGATCCATATATTTGGGGATATTTATATTCTCTTATATTCATTTTTTCAGCTAACTCCTGAAGCTCACAATTTTGATTCCTGATACACTGAAGACAATCATTTGGATGATTAGATAAAATTAATTCTACAACCGTTTTCCTTGCTTTCTTTAATTCGTTGCTTTTGGTTATTATCTCCATACCTTCTTCTGCAGGTGTGACACACGCTCTTTCAGTACCCTTACCTTTTATTTCTACTATACAAACACCACAATTTCCAGATCTTTCCAGATCTTCATGCATACATAAAGTCGGTATATGTGCATTTACTTTTTCAGCTGCATCCAGTATCTTTGCTCCCTCTTCAACCTCTACTTTAATACCATCTATTGTTAAACTTATCATAATACCTCCTTATTTAGTGTGAATGATATCACAGTTGAAATAATAATTCAAGTGTTGTCATTACAATTTTGTACTAATTTTTTTACCGTAATCAATTAATTCAGTTTTATCGGAATTATTCGGGTTCCACTTAATTAATATTCCCTCATCGATCAATTTAAATCCGGCTTCTTCTAATTTATGATTAATCATTTTTTTTGATTCACCGCTCCATCCGTATGAACCAAAAGATGCAGCACTCTTTTCCTTAAAACCAAGTCCTCTAATTTCTTCCAGTAAACCGGCAATAGATGAGAGAATTCCTTTGTTTATGGTTGGGGATCCTACAAATATTGCTTTTGATTTAAAAACTTCTGTTATTATATCATTTTTATCCCATCTGGAAGCTTTCATCATTTTAATATCCAAACCTGGGTCTTTTTTATATATACCATCTTTTATAGATTCGGCTATTTTTTTTGTACTATTCCACATTGAATCATAAATAAAAGTAATTTGATTTTCTTTGTAATTATCAGCCCATTCAAGATACTTATCTACTATTTGGGTTGGATTATCCCTCCAAATTACCCCATGACTGGGAGCAATAAAGTCAACTGGAAGTTCAAAACTTAAAACTTCTTCTATCTTCTTTTTCACCAGCTTGCTAAAAGGAGTCAATATGTTTGCATAATATTTGATTGCTTCCTGGAATAATTCGCATTGGTCCACTTTATCATTATAAAGCAATTCCGTTGCATAGTGCTGTCCAAATGCATCGTTGCTGAAAAGAATATTGTCCCCTGTTAGATAACAAAACATACTGTCGGGCCAGTGAAGCATGGGTGCTTCAATAAATATCAATTTCTTATTTCCAATATCAAGTTCATCTCCTGTTTTTATGGTTTGGAAATTCCAATCCATATGGTAATGTCCCGTTAAAGAGTCAACAGCATTTTGGGTACAATATATAGGAGTTTCAGGAATTTCTTTCATTAAATCAACCAATCCTCCGCTGTGATCAATCTCAGCATGATTGGCAACTATATAATCAATTTTCTTCAAATCAATTTCTTTTTTTAATTTCTTAACAAACTCTTTTGAAAAAGGCGCCCAAACCGTATCGATTAATACATTTTTTTCATCTCTTATCAAATAAGAGTTATAAGTTGAACCCCGGTGAGTGGAATATTCATCTCCATGAAAGCTTTTTAAATCCCAGTCAACCTTTCCTACCCATTTTACAGATTCTGTTAAATTTACATCCATAAAAACAACTCCTTTCTAATTCAAGATATGGAAGGGAAAACCCCTTCCATATAAAAAAACAATACTACTCATTCATCATTGCTTTGATATCCTCTTCAGGGTTTGAAATAGGTTTGATGTCAAATTTTTCTACCAGAACATTTAATACATTTTCTGAAACAAAAGCTGGAAGTGTAGGTCCTAATCTGATTCCTTTTACTCCAAGTGATAAAAGAGCAAGCAATACTGTAACGGCTTTCTGTTCATACCATGCAATATCATATGAAATAGGTAATTCATTTATATCATCAAGATCAAGAGCTTCCTTTAATTTAAGTGCTATATAAGCAAGTGAATAGGAATCATTACACTGCCCTGCATCAAGCACCCTAGGAATACCTCCAATATCTCCAAGATCTAATTTGTTATAACGGTATTTTGCACATCCTGCTGTAAGTATTACAGTATCTTCGGGTAATTTTTTAGCAACTTCAGTGTAATATTCTCTATCCTTAAATCTTCCATCACAGCCCGCCATAACAACAAACCTGCTTATATCACCATTTTGTACTGCTTCAATAACCTTATCGGCAACATTCATAACTGCATTTCTTGCAAAACCGCCCCATATTGTTCCGTTTTCAATTTCTTCTGGCGGATCACAGGTTTTTGCCATTTCAATTATTTCTGAAAAATCTTTTTGTCCACCCTCTTCTCTATCAGATATATGTTTTAATCCATCAAATCCTGCAACACTTGTTGTAAATACTTTATCGCTGTAAGATTCCTTTGGCGGCACCAAGCAGTTTGTTGTCATAAATACCGGACCGTTAAATTTTTCAAATTCATCTTTCTGTTTCCACCATGAATTTCCATAATTCCCAACAAAATGATTATATTTTTTAAAATATGGATATGAGTTTGCAGGTAACATTTCTCCATGTGTATAGACATCTACACCGGTACCCTTTGTTTGCTCTAATAACTCTTCCAGATCTTTTAGGTCGTGTCCACTTATCAATATTCCTGGATTGTTTCTCACTCCTATATTTACTTCTGTTGGTTCTGGATGTCCGTATTCTGAAGTATTTGCTTCATCCAGAAGTTTCATAGTTTCAACCGCATAATCTCCACATTCCATAACTAGACCAACAAGGTCATCTACACCGAGACTGTCATCAATAGTAGCTTTTAATCCCTTTACAATAAAGTTTGTAATTTTATCTTTATATCTTCCAAGAACGTATGCATGATGATAATATGCTGACATACCTTTAATCCCCAGAGTTAAAAGCTCTCTCAAGGAACGAATATCATCATTCTCCGTTGTAAGTACCCCCACCTGTTTTGCTTTTTCTCTTATTTCTTCTATATCATCTGAATACCAGGTTGCTTCTTCTGGAAGTTCTCCATCAATATCTCCAACTTTATCTGCAACTTTTTTTCTAATTTCAAAACCTTCTTTTACATATTCATAAATCCTGTCTTCGCTGAAATTAACATTGGTAATTGTTGAAAACATAGCTCTCATGATGAATTCTCCGGTTTCCTCATCAATACTCTCCAGTTTGCTGGCATAAAAGGAAATTCCTCTAACAACAAAAATTAACAAATCCATCATGTTTGCTTCTGCAGGCTTTTTCCCGCAAACTCCTCTTACAGTACACCCTTCATTCTTAGCAGTTTCCTGACATTGAAAACAAAACATCTTATTATCCATAAATAACCTCCTTATTTAGATTTCATATGTTTAATTACTAAAACTTTAGCTTTTTCATCAAATTCGTTTTTAAAACTATGCACAATATTTTTAGGACTTTCTATCAAATCGCCCTCTTTTACTTTCTTCTCTTCATCTCCAATTTTCATCATTACTTTTCCTTCAACAATAAAAAACGAAACATCCACGGGTGTTTTATGTTCAATTACTGTGTCCTGAGGATTTAGATTCATCTGCACTATCTGACAGTAGTTCTTATCAAGTAATTTTACAGCTTTTTCAATATTGTGATTGTTTTTAAACCCTTCCAGATTTTTACTATTTCTGATTTTCATAAACTACCTCCTTTCAAACAATTTCGCCCTTAATGGTGATAGTATAATTTTTTATTATTACAATTTCACCGGCTTTCTTCAAGGCTTTTTCCACAATTTTCAATGTATTACTGCAGCATGGAACTTCCATATTGAGTACTGTAACAGAACTAATATTTTTATTTTTAAAAATTTGTTTTAATTTTTCAATATATAAGTCTATTCCCTTATCCAGCTTTGGACATAGGGTAATTACAATTTTATCCTTCATAAACCTCTGATGGAAATTGGCATAAGCATAGGGCACACAGTCCGCAGAAATTAATAGATCCGCATTTTCCAGATAGGAAGCATTGGGATTTAAAAGATGGAGCTGAACCGGCCACTGCCCTAATTGTGAGGACAAATCTGTATTTCTATTTTTTTCCTTCTTATCTTCTGATTTTTCAATTGTCTTTTGAGCAGCTCCCGGGCAAACAAATTTTCCTACATTTTTTTTACTGCCGGTATCTTTTAATGGATTTTCTATATCTTTTTCTTTTAAATAATTTAAGGCCTCTTTGTATAATTTTTTCTCGTTATGGTCCTTTAAATGTTTTAGGTGAGCTTTTATAACATTTTCACCTTTCTTTACAATATTTTTCATAACTTTTTTCTCATCATATTCTTCTGCTTCTCTTTTCTCTATTGTAATTGCATTTTTAGGACATTCGCCAATGCAGGCTCCCAGTCCGTCACAGTATAAATCGCTAACAAGAGTTGCCTTACCATCTATAATCTGCAGTGCCCCCTCGGGACAGTTGGGGATACATTCCCCACATCCATTGCATTTTTCACGATCAATTTTAACAATTTCTCTTTTCATATAAACCTCCAGTATTTAGAGGTTAGTAATTACTAACCTCAATGTTTAAAATTTTTTTTACTTTTTTAATATCTTCGACAAACTCTTCCACATTTGAGCTGCTTCTTCCTTTAAATCAAATTTAAACCCGCTTAATCTCCACTTTTCAACCATCAATCTTAAACTGCCCATAATTATATTAAATAAATGTTCGGGATCAATATTTGCTATCTCATTTTTACGCTGTCCCTTTTTGATTTCACCCATTATCAATTTTTTATGAATTTTCATAATATTAAATATTTTATTTTTAAACCGATCATCATCAATTATTTCACTTGAAAACAGGACTACTGTTGTAGATTTATTATTAGCAAATTTTTCTATTCTATTTAAATAAAAAGTTCTTATTTTTTCCACACATTTCATCTTTTTATTTATGATCCCCTGAAGAATTTCATTTGATTCTGTTTCAAAAATAGAGGCAATACCATAAAATATTTCATTTTTCCTTTTAAAGTGTTTATAAAGGGCCGCATCAGAAATATTTAATTCTTCTCCAATATTTTTCATTGTTAAATTTTCAATACCCCTTTCGGATATAATGTTAAGAGCTGAATTTAATATCTCCATCTGCCTTTCGGTATAATTTATCTTATTGTTAGTTAGCATTCACTAACCTCCTTTTAAATAAATATAATACCATAACCACCGCCTGTCAACAAACAATTTAAAATATTTTAATATTTTGAGTTTTTTTGTTCTGGGATAGGAGAAGATTTGATCCTATCCCATTGAATACAATTAAATTTAAAAAATTAAAAAATTCTAAAGCTATTGATATTTTTAAAAATTTTTTCAGACCTGTAAAAATTTTGATTATCAATCTTCAAGTTCGGTTATAGGATCTTCTGTAAAAAGATAAGTTTTTAATTCTTCATCCCATGCTGGCATGTTCCTTCTCAACCACTCAATAGTCATGCATGCGTGTTCAATTTCTTCATCCCTATTATGCGCGAGTATGTCCTTAATTGATTTATCAGCTGTTGCATCTACTCTTTGCTGATACCAGTTAACAGCTTCAATTTCCTCCTTCAAGCTATTCAGGGCTCTTACAAGATCTTTAGTTTTTTCACTTAATTTTTCAGCAGGTTCATGATATTGACTCATAATAATACCTCCTTGTTATTTCAACAATATATTTTATTATTACATGAATAGATTATTATTACAAGAATAATTTTGATTACTTTATCTAATATATAAAAGGTTTATTGGATTATTCAATAATATTAATTTATTATTACCAATATTAAGTATTGTAATATATTATTTTCACATTTATGGGTAGAACAGTTTTTCCTATTATATAATATTTTTGTAATTTTTACAGTTATGCAATTGTTTCACTTCTATAAGGAATTAACTTGATTCTATTAATTATCCTGTTAGAATAAAGGTATGAAAAAAACTAAAGATATTCTGGAAAATAATGGAATTAATCCCTCATACCAGAGACTTATAATATACAAATATCTAAAAGAAAATCAAATTCATCCAAGTATTGATAGAATTTATAATGATCTGAAAAATACCAACCCCACCCTTTCAAAAACAACAGTTTATAATACCGTTAAATTGTTCTGTGAGAAAGACCTATTATTAAGATTACACTGCGATGACAAGCAGATGAGATACGATATAAACACGCATGACCACATGCATTTTAAATGCACCAAGTGCGGGAAACTATACGATATAAATTTAGAAAACAATCTTTTTGATTATGATTATATTGACAACCATAAGATTAATTATGTTCATATAGGATTAAAAGGTATCTGTAAAAACTGTTTGTCAGATAAAAAAGATTAGCCCATAACTTCACCAATATTTATATTTCGAATAGTTCCATTCTTTTCTTTGATTATTAAAGAGAAATCATCATTTATCCTGCAGATTTTAACATTTCTATATTCTTCATTAATTTTTAATTGTTTTGTTCTATTTTTTCCATATAGATTTTTATTCAAATATTCTACAATCTTCTTATCCCTAAATGATGAGTTTTCAAAGAGAGTTAAAAACTCCTTGAATATCTTTTCAATATTTATTTTTGTTTTATCAGATATTATACTATTCAATGATATAGAACTATTTATTTGTGGATTATTTAACACATTTAATCCAACACCTATCACAATAAATACTTTTCTCCCTTTAACAATATTCTGGGTTAGAACCCCTGCTAATTTGCTATTATTGTAATACAAATCATTTGGCCATTTAATTTTTAAATTTTTAATATTGTAATTTTCAACCAATAATTTATGAAGAATCATCGAAACATATAAAGGATATGCTTTAAAATTTTCTCTGATATTTAATTTTAAAGCAATACTGAAGTATAACCCACCTTTTTTTGATTCCCAGTGTCTATTATATCTACCAATTCCATCTGTCTGAACTTCGGCCTTAACACAAATCGGAAATTCATCTATGGAATTATTTTTAATTTTGTGTAACAAATACCTATTGGTAGAACCAAGTTTTTTAAAATATTTTATTTTCATTTTTGATTACTTATTAAATTTTTTAAATTATTATAGACATCTTTATCCAGCCTATGTATTTTATTATTTTTCATAAAAACATGGAGGGTATAACCTTCAGCCACGATTTCGGATTCTCTTCTGATTTCATATTCAAATTTTATCTTCACAGGATTAAGGCTAACAACTTCTGTAATAATTTCTAATAGGTCATCATACCGGGCACCTTTTAGATATTTGCAGTAAGATTCAACTACTGGAAGCAGAATATCATGATTTTTTTCAAGCTTTCTATAGGAAAAATTTAGCTGACGGAAGAACTCATTTCTTCCTCTTTCAAACATCTTAAGATAGTTAGCATTATAAACTACCCCCATCTGATCTGTATCTCCGTATATTACCCTATATTCCGTTTTCAATTTCATAAATAAATAATACCATTTTAATATGTTTTTTCAATCTCAATAATTTATTTATATTTCAACTATTTCAATAAATGTAGGTTCTTTAGATATTATATATCCTCTAAATTTGCATACTTAATATCCCAAATGTATTATGAGGTAGTCATCTATTAAAAAAATAATTACAAAATAAGAAATTTAAAAATAAACAAGCCAAAAGCAGTAAAATGGTATTATTTAACCAACTTTACATATGTACAATCAAAATTTAATAGTCTCTTTAATTTTATAGGTTTATAAGTATAATTAATACATCAAGTTACCGGCTGAATCAAGCAGTTATATACATTAATACATTGATTTAATGGAAGTTTCGTGGTATTATTTTTTAAAGGTAATCATAAATTATTTGATATTTAAAGGAGGATTAATGAAAAAAGTTACTGCAATTTTGCTTATTGTTTTGATTATTTTTGGATGTGCAAAAACAAGGGAAGAAATTAAAGAAAAGAAAGAAACCAGATTTAGCAATGTTGAAACCGAAACTCTTATATCTTTAACAAGAGATAGCTTAAATAAAGAAAAGCACAAAGAAGCGAAAAAATATTTAAAAGAGCTGGACAGCAGGAATGTTCAAACTTTTGAAACTAAAATTTTAAAAAGCAGGTATTTTTATCTTAAAGGAAACCATTCTTCATCAAAAAAAATATTAAGAGAACTTTATAATAAATATCCCAACAACAAGTATGTAAACTATTATATGGGATTAAATTATGATTCAGAAAAGTTTTTTTCATCTGCTGTTAATTATTATTTGAGCGCCTACAACAATGGATATAGATCAAACTATTTAATTACCAGGTTGACAACATTATTAATGCAGGAGGGTGATTTCTCACAGGCGATAAATTTTTTTCATTCTCATCTATCTAACCATAAAAATTCTTATATGAGATATAATCTTGGAATGGCTTATTATTATTCCGGAAAATCTAGAGATGCGATTGATCAACTAAAATTGCTTACATATAGGAATCCTGATTACCATTTAACATATTATGGATTGGGTTATATTTATTATAATCTTTCCAAGAATAATAATTATTACAAATCGGATGCCAGGAAATATCTTAAAAAATTTATAAACAGCAATTCAAATAGAAAATCCCTAAAAAAGAAAGCAAAAAAATATCTGTCAAGTTTAAGGTGATAGTTATGAAAAATAATACATGGGTTGAAATTAATAAAGAGAATTTAATTCATAATTTAAGAAATATCAAATCTCAAACAAATAATTCGAAACTGATGTTTGTTGTTAAGGCCAATGCTTATGGCCATGATATCAAAAAAGCTGTTTCAATAACCGAAGAGCAGGTTGGATTGGTAGATACCTATGGAGTACACATGCTTGAATCTGCTATAAAATTAAGAGAAAACGGGATTAAAAAAGATATATATGTTCTAGGTTATGTAAACATAAATAATTTAAAATACCTATTTGAATATAATTTAATTCATGTAGTTACCAATAAAGAATCCCTGAACAAAATTTGTGAATTAGCAAAGAATAGAAAAGAAAATATTAAAATTAATCTGAAATGCGAAACAGGAACAAACAGACAGGGAATACTAAAAGAAGACTTTCCGGCGTACCTGGAGAAAATCAAAAATTGCAGCTATGTTAAGCTGGAGGGGCTTGTAAGTCATTTTGCAAACATTGAAGATACTACAGATAAGACCTATGCAAAATATCAGCTGAACAAATATGAAGAATTTATAAACATAGCAAAAAATAATAATTTTGAATTACCAAGAAACCATATAGCGTGTTCGGCTGCTATCCTGCTGCTTCCAGAAACCCATTATGATATGGTTAGAGCCGGAATTTCCTCATATGGATTATGGTCTTCCAAGGAAACATATCTTTCACATCAGTTTGAATCCCAAACCCCTATTACGTTAAAACCTGTATTGAGCTGGAAAACAATTATAGGACAGCTAAAAACAATACAGCCTGGTAGTTATATAGGTTATGGCTGCACCTACAAAACAACAAATAAAACTCAGCTTGCCATATTACCGATAGGTTATTATGATGGTTATGATAGGAAACTTTCAAATAGCGGATATGTTATTATCAACGACAAAAGAGCTCCTCTCCGCGGAAGAGTTTGCATGAATATGATTATTGTGGATGTCACAAACATACCGGAGCCAAAATTAGAAGATGAAGTTATTTTAATAGGAAAATCAAGCAGCGAAGAAATATCAGCCGAAGAAATTGCTGATAAAACCAATACAATTAACTATGAAGTGGTAAGCAGAATCAATCCCAATATAGAAAGAATAATCGTATGAGAAAATTTTTCATTATTTTTATTTTAATATATATCATTGGTAATATATCATTTGCACAGGATTACCCTTCAGTGTCTGAAATTTCATATGAAGGTAAATATATTAAGCCAGATATGGTAATAGATCTTAGAGATGAAAGCTATATTAATATAAAAATAGAGTTTAACAAAATAGTTTATTTTAATAATGAAGTTTCTTTAAAAGAAATTATTAAAGTTTTTCCAAAACACCTAGACTATAATCCAAATTTAAACTATGAGGATTCCTACGGAATTGAGAAAATTTGTTTATCTATTAGCAATATTCAAAGCAGTGAAAAAATCGAAGTAAAGTTATTAAGTAAATATATAACTGATAATAATGGTTTACATCTTGATGGTGAATATAAAAATATCCCCTCGGATTTTTCTAGAACATTTTATATCTTCAGGAATATTCCAATTTTAAGAATTTTTGAACCTCCAAATAATTTCATCACCTTTAAATCAAAGGTAGAAATTGAAGGGAATATTTATCCCGAAAATTCCAAATTAGCCATTAACAATTTAGAAATCGAGAAATCTTTTAATGGTAATTTCAAACAGGAAATTTCACTATTTAGTGGAAGAAACATAATTATATTTAATTATGGAATGGAGGACTTTTCAAATAGAAAAGAACTATTGATTTTTAGAAAAGAAAAAAATTCGGAAAAAGTTTTAAATATAATTGCCGGACAACAAAATAGCATTAAGGTGCCTGCCGAAGAATTTAATGTTTTAAAAATTTACACCTTTCAGGGTAAACATGTCGGAGATATAAAGAATATCTCTAATGCCGAATGGGATGGATTAATAAATGGTAATTATCTTAAAACAGGCATCTACATTTATGTAATTAAAAACATTAAGGGCGAAGTTCTGAGAACTGGAAGGTTAAAATATTTAAATGAAAAATAAGTTTTTAATCTGTATATTATTTATTTTAGTCATTACAAATATTTATTGCTATGAAGATATTAACGGTTCTAACCTTTCAATGAGCATAAGAACCGGATACAGAGATCTATATTCAATAGACACCTCTTTTGTTAATCCAGCTTCGCTTCCATTACTTCAAAAAAAATTAAGCTTTTCAATTTTTAACAGTAAATATTATTACAATTTCAATAATGAATTTGATTTACCGGAAAAAAACCTTCTCTCCATTTATCAACCTTTCGAATATGAAGGAGGAATACAGCTTTTTCTAAATAATTTTGACAGCAAGGTGGGGTATTCAGAAAATACTTTAGGTATTAATTACGGTCAAAAATATAAAAATTTCTATCTAGGTTTAGGCACCAGCTTTTATTTCCAAAAAATGGATATATGGAATGAATTAGAAAACTCCAGCATTGAATACAGCAAAAATGAATTCTTTCTGGATTTTGGTATCATCTGGAATTTTAAAAAAGATTTTTATTTAAGTTCATCCGTAAAAGCTTTGAATTCAGATGAACATATCAATTATGATAACGGCATTACTTATAAAAACAAATACGGTACATTTTTTTTTAACAACCATACATACAAAAATGAATTTGATGAATTTGAAAATCAAATGGGAATAGGATACTTGAAATCCTTTATAAATGATAAATTTATCCCTTCTATTGGAATAAACTTTGATAAAAGTATTAATGCCGGATTTTCAATTAATTACCATCTTTTAAACTTTAATCTTGCATATCAGAATGAGTTTAACAACAACTTCTATGACAAACTTTCATTTGGATTTTCTCTAAAATTTGATTATGATTGGTATGCTGAGAAAAAAGATGTAATTATTTCAAAAAACGATACAAACATATTTCACTTTATTGTAATAACAAAAAACAAGGTTAAAATTAAAGATAAATGGATAAAAGCAATAGCTGTTGATTCATCACAAAAAAATACCTATCTACAACAAATTTCTATTAAAAGTAACATCAATAATAAAAATATAAAGAAAGCTTATCTGTATTTGAGAATTCCTGCTAATTGGATAGAAAATAAAAATATATCAAAAGATAAATTAAAAATTGATATGATTATTAATAATCAAAGAAAGTCTCTCCCTATTTTCTTTTTATATAAAGAAGGCGACTATTATTATTATATGACAATTTCTGATCAGCTGTAGTTCCCGCTTTTTAATTTATCAAGAACCTTTTGAAAATCTTCCGGCACCGATATCTCTATATCAATTTTCTTATCCAGATAGGGATGCTGAAAAGATAATATTTTTGAATGAAGCAGCTGTCTCTTTACAAATTTAAATCTTTTGTCTGTTATAGTTCCTCCGTATTTAACATCCCCCAGAACGGGAGTCCCTATAAAGCTTGCATGAACCCTAATTTGATGGGTTCTTCCCGTTGTCAGGGAAAACTCGGCCAGTGTATAATTTTTATATTTTTCAACTATCCTGTACTTTGTATGAGCATGCTTTCCTTCCAGCACTACATCCATTTTAGTTCTGTTGCTTTTATTTCTTCCGATAGGTGCTATTATCTCACCTGTAGGTTTTTTCAAATTCCCCTTTAATAAAGCCCAGTATTTTCTTTCTATATCTTTTCTCTGGATCATAGATGAAATTTTTCTATGTGCTTTATTGTTTTTTGCAACTATTAGTAAACCGGATGTATTCTTATCTATTCTGTGTACAATGCCGGGTCTTATTTCATTAATTTCAGATAATTTATTAAAATGATATAAAAGTGCATTCGCCAGAGTACCTTCTTTTTTATTTTTTGTTGGATGTACAAGCATACCCGCCGGTTTATTTACAATTGCAATGTATTTGTCTTCGTATACAATTTCAATATCCAATTTTTCGGGTTTAAGAGTTGTTTCTTTTTCTTTTGGAAATGATATTTCAATAATATCCCGGTATTTAACCGAATAGCTGGGTTTTTTAACAATACTTCCATTAATCTTCACAAAACCTTTTTTTATAACTTTTTTTATCTGGCTTCTGCTTCTATCTTCTAATCTTTCAGCAAGCATCTTATCAACTCTCAACGAATTTTTATTTTTATATTTAAATTTCATATTACAATTCCTTTTTTATTGTTTTAATATATTCGACAAGCCCCTTTGGATTTCTCTGGGTAATTACTTTTTCCCCTTTTAATATTTTACTGCTTGCCCCCGTACCGGCACCGATAATTTCATTGGTTTCAGAAATCATGATAATATTATAATATGAATATCTGAAATTTTTTGCATATCCAATGTTTTCCAAATTATCCAGTATATGCCGCTGCTTGTAAAGATAATAAGGTTCAAAATCCTGCTTCTGCAATATTTTTTTAATTTTTTTATGCGATTTGCTAACACTTTTATTATAATCATATCCTTTCTGATATAATTTTGAACCTTTTTTGGGAGATAATATGTGTACCGTGATATTATTAATTCTTTTTAATTCTAAAAGCTTTTTTATGGTACTGATATGATGCATATAGTTTTCTCCGGGCAGTCCCAGAATAATATCCGAATTTATGATATCAAAATCATATTTTATTGTTTTATTATATGCATTATAAAAATCCTGTATTGAGTGATCCCTTTCAATCTTGTTTAAGGTACTGCTGTTTAAAGATTGGGGATTAATTGCTATTCGATTAACTCCATATCTTTTTAATAATGCAAGTTTATCATCGTTAAAGAGTTCCGGTCTCCCCCCTTCAAATGAATATTCAATTAACTGATTTTTGTTAATATAGTTATCAATTAATTCCAGAATATCTTTTAAATCTTCTTTTTTAAGACTCATAGGGGTCCCGCCTCCAAAATATATTATTTTTATACTGGAAGAGTCATTGTTGGATAATTTTTTTTTAATTTCTTTCTTCAAACAGCTTATAAATTCCTCGTAATATTTAGAAAATGTTTTTAGAGAATAGGATGTAAAGGAACAGTAAGCACATTTTGTTGGACAAAACGGGATATTTATATACAGAGCCTTTGTGTTTTTATCAATTGTATTTAATATTTTTTTCTCAATATTATATAACTTAATCAACAACTCTGCTTTCTCCCTGCTGACAAGATAATCTTTCTTTAGTTTCGTTCTTTTTTCATTTAGACTTCCCTGCATGTAGTGTAATTTTTTTATTGGTCTTGTCATATAAATCAATCCCCATTTGGAGATATCTCTTGAGAGGAAATTTTTCAAATCCAGATATATTTCCTTTTTTAGTTCTTTTGGATCACATTTTTTACATTTTGTTTTATAAAAATAGTTGCCTTTGTAAAAATAGTAAATAAAGTTATCCCTAATCCATACTGTGAATTCACCACCTTTTTTTATTCTAAAATCTATATCATTAATTATAGATCTAAATAGTTCATATATTTTGTTTCTATACAGTCCTTTTATTTTTATCGTATTTATATCCAACGGGTTTTGAATAAACTGTAAAATGACAAAAGGAAAAATATCAATTGAAAAATCAACTAAATCAAATACCCTGGTGGGTACAAAAAGCTGATGCAGCTCATCACTAAAGGCAAAAAGAACTCCAAATATAAGTAATTTTATTTTATAATTTCTATATTTTCTAAATCCGATATAGCCAATTACTGCAAGAATAGAATATTCTACAAAATGGATTATTTTATCTGAATGAGCAAAATTGAAAATTCCAGTATTCCCCACCGAAGTTAAAGATGATAAATAAAATATTATTCCAAGATAAATAAAAAAGAAAGTTCTAAAATATTTATCTAACTTCAACAATATGTTCTTCTTGAACACTTATATCTATCCTTTGAGGTTTACCATTTTCAATTTCATATAAAAATATTTGTTTTTTTATATCTCCATTTTTAAGTACAGAAATATCTCCGCAGAAACCATCTTCATTTTCAATTGAATGAAGTGCATCCAGAAGATTATCCCCTTTCATACCGCCGCTACGCTTTATGGCAGTCAGTGCTATGTTAAAAGCATCAATCGGTAAAATTGTAAATTGATTTAACTGATAATTATAATTTTGCTTGAATTTATTGTAGATATCATTTTCAAGTATTCCAAAATTTGATTTATTAAAATAAGTAGCAACTATGAAACCATTTATATGTTTTTTTAATACCCTTAAAACTTTTTCATTTAACAGGCTGGAATCAGCCAATACATTTATTTTCATACCAAGATAGGGAATAGTTGGTATTATCTGATGCAGATCCTCATAATTAGTTCCTTTTAAAAATAATCCATCTACAAAAGATTTTTGAATTTTTTTCAATTTTTCAGTAAATGTTGTTTCCCCCCTGTGATAAACTTCTGTAACATTAAGACTTGAGTTATAGTCTTCGATTATATCTTCAAATAATTTTACCAGCTCTCTATTCTCCCGTCCATCAGGAACTAAAGCTCCGAAATTTGTTAATTTTAATTCCTTAACAGCATATTTTGCAAGCATTACCACCTCATCTTTTTTTCTGATTGCATTTCTAAAGATATAGGGGCTTTTATCAGCCAAATCTAAATTATTGGATAGCAAAAAAATTACCGGAACTTTATGCTTTTCTAAATACGGTTTTAATTCTTCTGCAGCCTGCTTCTGAATAGGTCCTAAAATTATATCAACATCTTTCTCAACCAATTTTTCATATAGCCTTGGTATATTAGAGGTTTTGCTTTCTGTATCGGCTTTTACAATAGTAATTTTTTTGTCTTCGGCCTGGTATTTGTTCTTATACTGCTGAATAGTTACAATTGAATGATAGAGTTTGTTACCCACTTCTTTATAATCGCCACTAAATGGTAGCAACACCCCAATTTTGGCTCCCGGAAATTTTCCTTCCAGTTCCGCTGCCTTTAAAAGAGCCTTTATTTGTTGATTCCGATCCTGCTCAGGAATTTTTTCCAGAACTAGCTTTGCATTTTTGTATTCTTTGTTGTCTAAATAACTCCTGGCCAGTTTAAGATGTACATTTCTCAAATATTTGGTTGCGGGAAGGTAATCAACTATATATTTATAATCATTTTCAGTTAATTCATTCTCAATTATATTTTTTAATTCATCAATAGATATCTTTTTGATATTATCCTTGATACCATCAGACATTAAAATATTATTATAAAATTCTACAGCCTGAAGAAATTTCTCTTCTTCATCAAAGGTTCGTGCAATTTTAAACTGAGCCTGCATATTTATAGATGCATCTGGAAATTTTTCAATTATCTTCTGGTAATAATATCTTGCTTCATTGTATTCTAATCTAAATTTATGCATGTTCCCAATTTTTAAATATACTTGAGGAAGTCTTGAATCTGCTCTATCGGCCTTTTTAACAAATTTCCTGTATAGATTAATAGCCTCTGGATAATTAAAGGTTTCATAGTTTTTTTGTGCTTTCTCATATATTGAATCAATAGAGTTTATCTTTTCTCCATAAATATATACAGAAGATAATAAGAATAATACAATCAAAAATACTAAAAAAACTCTCTTGTTACTCATTTTTACCACCCTTGTTTAAATAATCATTAGCTAATTCCCAATAATGTTCTGCATGGTCTGCTAGCCCATTTATTTCATTCTGATTAAGTTTCCGAACTACTTTCGCTGGGGCCCCCATAACTAAGCTGTTATCGGGTATTTTTTTGTTTTTTGTTACCAAGGAATTTGCTCCGATTATGCAATTATCTCCAATTTTCGCTCCATCTAAAATGGTTGCTCCCATCCCTATCAATGTATTATTCCCTATTTTACATGCATGAATAACTGCTAAATGGCCAATTGTTACATATTTTCCAATAATAGTTGGATGTTTTCCTGCAACATGAACAACAGTATTATCCTGGATGTTGGACATTTCTTTTATCTCAATTCTATTAACATCGCCCCTAATAACAACACCGGGCCATATGCTAACCTTTCTGGAAATTTTAACTCTGCCAATTATACTCGAATTTTCATGAATATAAACATTATCTTCTATCTCTGGATTATGATTTTTATAACTTTCAATCATTTTTTTCTCCATAATTTAGAATAAAAAAAGATGATTAATAATATTTTCATATCTAGATTATATAATTTCTAAATCTAATATCAAGAAAAAACCTTTCTTTTACCAGGAAGGTGATTATAAAGTATCAAGTAATTATCAGCATAAATTCTTTTTAATTACCCTCCTATATTTTTAAACATATTTATAAGATATTTCCGTGGTTCTATATACCAGTAATAATTGTATCCTTCATCTAATTTATCAGTTCTTCTCGAAATACCCGCAGCTAATTTGTATATGTTGAAATTGAATTTGAACTCAATTCCAATATAATTTAAAATTTCATAATCATTTTTATCCCAAACAGCACCTGAATCAATAAAAAGCAGTCCCATAATACTTTTATTGATGATATTCCTTATTTCTAGTTTTTGAACTAAGGTTTTATCATTAAAAATATTATGCTCAAGTCCCCTCAAAGTAGGTTCAGAGGTATAAAGATATCCCGAAAATAAATCAATACTGCTGTTTGATTTTTTATATTTTAGCCCTAATCTATTCTGGGGAGCAATTTCTCCCGACAGCATTTCAAAATTAAAATTTAATCTTATAGAATATTTATCATTAACTCCAATAATATTATCAGTAGACAAATTGATTTTCTCATAATTATAATCACTGCCGAAAAAGGAATTTGACAGATCAATTTTTATAAAAAAATCAAACCGGTTGTCCGGAAAGTTTTTATAAAAAGTTCCTTTTCTGGAATAATATTTGAAAAATAATTTCCTTGCATTATATCCCTCCGGTAAATTCTGTAAATTAATTGTGCTGTTATTAGCTAAACCATCATTATAAATATCTCTATTTATTACAATGTTTTTATCATCAACAAAACCCAATCCCCATTCAGATTTATTAAAAAAAGATTTATTATCATAAATCGGAATTGATATTTCAAATCTGTAACTTTCATTTCTTTCCATCAGCTCTTTATTTAAATAATCCGAATTCTGAAAATCAAGATAATTAAATCCGGCTTTTATATCAAAGAAATAATTCCTATATATAAAATTTATCCCATAATTAGAATTTATGGGGTCTTTATGATTATAACCTAAATAGGTGATAATTGTATTTTTTCCAATATCATCCGAGAAATACCCCACAAATCCACCTGATAATTTATTTTCTATATTAAATGGATAAGGAAGTATCAATTTTTTATTAATATGTAATGCATGATTGTATCTTTTATTTTGTTCTCTTCTGGTTTTTAAATTTCTATTATTAAAGCTATATCCTGTTTTGATTTCAAGCCATTTTTTGTAATATTCACGAATTTTTCCTGGATAGTTTTTCGGAATTCTATTTTTATCAACAGCAAAAATTTCATTTTTATTTCTACTTTCTTGAACTATCGTTAAAATTTTCCCATCGGTAGAGTCAAAATCCATAGCCTTTAAAAAATTTGACTGATTTGTTATTCTTCGGTGTTTTCCATTCTCAAGATTGTAAGAAAAGAGATTAACCCTTAAATTATTTTCAAAAACAGTCAGCAGGATTTTATTTTCATTATCTGGAAAGATCAGGGGGTAGCGTATTTTATTTTCGGTAAATATTTTTGTTAATTTTCCGTTTTGATAATTAAAAATGCAAAACCCAAATTTTTTAATATCGGGATCTAAAAAGGAAAAAGTTATTTTTGAAAATTTGTAATTTATATTTATATCAAAAATTTGAAATTTATTATTAAAATCAGTAATTTTTTTTAATTTTTTGTTTTTAAGGTTTAAATTGTACAGATTCATGGTTCCTTTATTATTTTTTGAAAAAATTAAATCATCATTTACTATTACCGGATTAGAGGCTTTACAATCCAATGTAGTCTGTTCAATCGATTTTGTTTTCAAGTCTACACTAAATATATCGGTACTTATTGCTTTTTTGGAAGTATAATGCCTTTTGGTAAAATATATTTTTGTTCCACTTTTATTAAAATTCAAATCACCTGTCAGGCCTCCACTATCCAGGTATTTAATTTTTTTAAATTTTTGATTAAAATAATACAATCTGTTATCAGAGGAATTTTTGCTTTTCTTTCCGATAAAAGCAAACCCTTCCGCCCCGGGGTTCTTTTTTATGGATTTTATATAAACTGCTTCTATGTTTTTTATTTTGGTTCCAAGTTCTGCTGATCTTTCTGATAAACCTTCTCTCCAGTTATAATATACATTCATATATTTTTCCCAGTTATTACAAAATGTTTTATAGCTTATAGGAAAGTTCTTATTAAAGGATTTTTCCCAGTTAAAAAAACCAAAAAAATCCCTATATTTAAATAGTTTTGTACTTTTAAAATCCGGATATTCCATATTTAAATACTTAATTTTTGAAAACCCCTTAGCATAAAGAAGTTTGCCCCTATCAATTGTTTCTACAGAATGGGAAAGATCATTGTTTTTAACAGCGAGATTTAAATATATATCTCCCCGTTCAGCTCCCCAATTTTCATTTCCATAAAATTGTGCAAACCCCTCATTAATTTCTCTTGGTAAAGCCAATATGGATCCAGGAAAGAAAAAATCCACCCACCCCTTTATATTTTCCATTATTAAAGCATGAACCATCTCATGAGCCAACACGGATTTTAACCATTTATCATATCCAGTTAAAATTGTTGAATAATTAGAAACATCGGCCCATATATAAATATAATTAAATGGAGTTGTAAATCCGTTGGGGATATCATCAATATTAGAAATATATATCTTATATCTTTTTTTGAATTTAAGTCCCAGTTTCTCCGATTGTTTAGAATAAATTTCTTCTGCTAATCTTCCCGCTTTAAGTGCACTTGCTTCAACTTTTTTATTATAGATAATTTTAAAATTTTCAGTATTATAATGATACCAGTTAATGCCATAATTCTTTCTGCTTAATAACTCTGGCTGTGAGGAAATTATAGAAACAAAAAAGACTATTAAGAATACAGCTAATAATATTTTTTTCAAATACAAAATCCTCTCTCACTATCAGTGGCTTTTAAAAACAATTTAATATCTATTAAATATAATACAATTACTGCAGTTTAATAACTGGCTTTAAAAATAGACTTTACACGTATTATTCATTAAAAGTTCAGTAAAAACTTATTGATACAGGAGCCTGCCGTATGCTTTTAAGTCTTAGTTATAATCCCAAATCAATATTAATAATTAAAATGCCAGTTTATAAATATTTAATAAATCTTCATAATCAAGTTTTTTTAATGCACCAATCTCTCCATATACCTCTTTTATATTTTCAGCCATCTCTTCTAAGTTATCATCCTCAATACCAACTTCTCTCATTCGGGTAGGCAATCCTATTTCATGAAACAATTCTTCCAGTTTCTCAATGCTTTTTTCTGCTATTTTATCGGAGCCGGATAAATCCCATACATTTTTGCCAAACTGCACAAATTTCCACTCCGTATTTTCATCAAGTACATATTTCATCCATGCTGGAAATATTATAGATAAAGTAGCTCCATGTGCTAAATCATAATGAGCACTTAGTTCGTGGGCGAGCTTATGAGACGCCCAGTCAGTCCTTTTTCCAAGGGATAGCAGGCCATTTAAGGCAAGCGTGGAGGCCCACATAATGTTTGCCCTTGCAATATAATTACTTCCGTTACGATAAGCAATAGGTCCTTCTTCTATACAAACTCTCAAAAGTGATTCGGCCATCCTATCTGAAACCACGGCTTCCCTATCTGGAGAAAAATACTGTTCAAATATATGCGCCATAATATCTGCAATACCGGCTGCAGTGTGATATTTTGGAACCGATTCAGTGTAGCTTGGATCAAGTACAGCAAACTTTGGCAGCACTTTCTCCGAATGTATAGCAAGCTTTTGTTTATCTTTTTGGTTAGTAATCACTGCGTTGATATTCATCTCGGAACCAGTAGCGGCAATTGTCAGTACAACGCCAAGGGGAATCGCCTTTTCTATTTCTTTTTCCCCGGTAAAATAATCCCAAACATCATTTTTTGCATATATTCCGCATGCAATTGCTTTAGAAGCATCAATAACGCTGCCTCCCCCAACTGCAAGTATAAAATCTATATCATTCTCTTTGGCTACTTTTATCCCCTCTCTTACTTCTTTTAATCTTGGATTTGGACTAATCCCACCAAATTCTATATAATCTATCTCACCAGAGGATAGTTCATTATCAACTTCATCAAATATTCCATATTTTTTTATACTTCCTCCACCATAAACAAGCATTATCTTTTTACCATATTTTTTTATTTCCTCTGATATACCTTTAACTTTATTCTTCCCAAAATATATTTTTGTTTTAAGATTCAGCTCGAAATCTTTCATAAATTCCTCCTTTTTATATTATTTTAATACCTTTAAGGAATTAGTAAAGCTTTTATAATTGCTAATGAATAATGACAATTACTAAATTGCAAATAGTTAATGGCAAATTGCTAAAAAAATTCAGAATCGAATTAATTTAGGCTTGCGAAACATTATTATTTTGTTATTCTATATTTGAAATAATTTTATTTAAATTTATAATTAATATAAAATCGAAAGGAGATAGTATGAGTAGCAAAAAAGTTATTAAAGCTGAAGTACTTTTTGATGGGAAAAACAAACAGGAAGAAATGTATATTATTATTGAAGATGACAAAATTGTAGATGTCACATCTAAAGAAATGGATGCAGACTTTGAAGGATGGGTTACCCCCGCCTTTATTGATGCACATTCTCACATTGGTATGGACAGGGATGGTGAACCGGCTCAGGAATCCGAAACGAATGACCTTTTAAACCAGATGCTCCCATTAAACGACCCCGTAGATAGTATTTATTTTGATGATAGAGCTTTTAAGGACACTGTTGATTTTGGGGTGCTCTATAGCTGTGTTGTTCCCGGAAGCGGCAATCTAATAGGTGGAAAGGCAATGATAATTAAAAATTTTGCCAATAATCGGGATGAAGCTGTTATTCAGCAATATGGGTACAAAATGGCTCTTGGATATAATCCCCGCTCAACAACTGACTGGAAAGGAAAAAGACCGAATACCAGGATGGGTGTATATGCTCTTTTAGAAGAAAAACTTGATGATTTACTTATCAAAAAAGAAAAGGCTGAAATACAAAAAGAGAAAAGTTTAAATGAACTTGAAAAAAAATCGGAAAAAGAAGATAGCAATTTAACCAAAGAAGACATAAAAAGGGAAAAGGAATTAATTGAAAAGGAATATAAGGTAAAATTTAACAGCGAAGAAAGAGCCCTTCTTGATATCCTTTCAGGGAATAAAACCGCCAAGATTCATGTTCATAAAGAAGATGATGTGCTCTATCTTATTAAACTGGTAAAAAAATATAATCTAAATGTAACGGCCGACCATACGGGAGATGTATTTCATAAGGAAATTTTTGATAAGCTTGGAGAAAACAATATTCCGGTTGTTTATGGCCCCCTAGGAACCGTTGGATATAAAACAGAATTGAAACATGCTTATTACCAAAATGCAAAGCTACTAATGAATTCCAAAGCAAATTTTGGATTAATGACCGATCATCCCGTAATTCATTCTTATACATTAAGAGATTCTCTTAAATTTTTCCTAATTCAGGGCATGTCAGAAGAAGATGCAATATCATTAATAACATATAAAAATGCAAGGATCCTCGGAATAGATGATAGACTTGGAACCGTTGAACCGGAGAAACTTGCAAGTATTGTCGTATGGGATAAAAACCCCCTCACCCTTGGAGCCTATCCAAAAGCAGTTTTTGCAGAAGGAAAATTAATTAGAGAAAATTAAAAAATAACCTCAGGGAAGCATAATTAATTGCTTCCCTAATAAATTCAAAGGAGAATTATGAAACCCCTAAAAGTTGGGATTATAGGATTAGGAACTGTAGGTTTATCATTATATAAAATTTTAAAAAAGAGAAAAGACTTAAATATAGAAATAGTTTCTTTATGTGACAAAAATAACAAAGTTAAAATTCATAAACAGGATAGGTATAAATTTGAAACCGATTACAAAAAAACTTTAAACTCAGATGCTGAAATTATAATTGAATTAATCGGAGGATTAAATCCGGCAGAAACAATAATAAAAAAAGCATTAAAAAATGGCAAAAATATTATAACAGCAAATAAAGAGTTACTGGCAAAAAAAGGGAAAAACCTTTTCAATTTGGCCGATAAAAAAAACAAATCTATTAAGTATGAAGCATCAGTAGGAGGCGCTATTCCCATAATTTCCAATTTGAAGAGATTAAAAACTATAAATACTATAAAATCAATTAAAGGAATATTAAATGGTACAACAAACTATATTCTTTCACAAATGCATACTAACGATATTTCATTTTCTTTAGCTCTTCAAAAAGCTCAAAAAAACGGTTTTGCAGAAGAAAATCCTGCTCTCGATATCAGCGGTAAAGATGCCATATACAAAACAATTTTACTAACTTTTACAGCATTTAATAAATGGATAAATTTCTCCAATGTAAAATCTAACGGAATCAAAAAAATTAGCATAGAAGATATTCAAAAGGCAAAAAGCTCAGGGAAAAAAATAAAATTAATCTGTACAGTAAAAAAATTGGATCATAACCCAACAATAAAGGTTGCAGCAGAAGAAATAGATGCTTCTTCAAATTTCTACAATATTGAAAATGAATTCAATGCAGTTGAAATTAATGGAGAATTTTTTGATTCTTTACTGTTTAAGGGAAAAGGGGCTGGAGGATTTCCAACTGCTTCTTCGGTATTATCTAATATCTTAGAATTTAGACCATAATCAATCTGCCGAATGGCAAATTTCATTTTTTTATATTTTAATACATTTTAAGAGATCTACCAGAAAAATAATTATTGAAAATTAGAGATATTAAATTATAATTATAATATAATATCTTTTAAAATTGATTGGGAGGATCTATGAATGAGAAGATAGTAAATAAAATAAAAAATAATGTTAACTCTATTGCAGAAAAAGTATTAAAAAAACAGCTTAATATAAATAAAAATCTAAAACAAAACTATAATGAATATCATAAAAAAAAATGTTTAGAAGACATAAAATATCATTTAAATTACTTAACAGAAGCTCTAGCTAATTCGGAAAAAGATATCTTCTCTGATTATGCCCTTTGGGCTAAAATACTTCTTAACAAACTTGGAATCGCAACTGAAACTCTTATTGAAAACTTTAACATTATAAATGCTGTTTTAAGTAATGAATATTCACTTAAAAAAAACAGCAAAGCAGTTGAATATATAAATTACGCAATAAATATTTTAGTAAAAGAAGAAGAAAAAGTTAAATCATTTATAACCGATAAAAATCCCCTTAAAGAGGAGGCTTCTAAATACCTAGAATTTATCTTAAATGCGAAAAAAGATAAAGCAGTAAATTTAATAATGAAAATTGCTAAAGAAAGTACACCGGTTAGAGAAATATATTTAAACATATTTCAACCTGTTCAGCACGAAATAGGAAGATTATGGCACACAAATAAAATATCCGTAGGACAGGAGCACTATTCCACGGCAGTTACCCAGCTTGTCATGTCAAGGCTATACTCTTTTATTCTAAATTCAGATAATACTAAAAATAAAACTATGATAGCAGCATCAATTGGAGAAGAACTGCACGAAATTGGAATAAGGATGGTTGCAGATTTTTTTGAAATGGATGGATGGAATACATATTTTTATGGAGCGAATACACCAAATAAAACTATCATTAATAGCATACAGAAAGTAAATGCGGATATTATTGCTCTGTCAGTTACTATTGCCTATCATTTAAGCGAATTAAAAAAATTAATTTCACAAATAAGAGAAAATAAAAAAACAAAAAATATAAAAATAATAGTCGGTGGATATATCTTTAATAAAACTCCTGGATTATGGAAAAAGGTGGGAGCTGACGGTTACGCCGAAAATGCCCAAAAAGCGATTAAAACTGTTGATAAGCTGTTGAGAGAGTGATAAAAAAAATGAATAAAGTTCTTCTGATGCTTACATGCAACAATAAAGGAAAAGTTAAAAGAATTATTAAGAATTCCTTCCCAAATAAAATTAAACTAAAATCCGATGATTTGCTTACCAAAATTATACTTTCAGAAGATTACGAAAAACTATCAAATTTTTTTGAAAATATCGAAGACAAAGATGCATTACTTAACTGGACGATTAATATAAAAAAAGGTAATAATACTATAAACTGCTATTTTTCTGGGGCCACTCTAAATGAGCATATACTTATACTGATAGGGGAAAATAAAACAAAAGGAATTAATTTTTTTAATGAACTTGTCAAGATAAACAACGAACAGACCAACATTATTAGAAAGCAGCAGAAGGAAAAAAAGAACTCCCACAATTCCAATATATATCATGATAATGAGCAAGCCCAAAATGAACAGAATTTTTATGATAAGTTTACAAAATTAAACAACGATTTAACAAATATAAAACGCAAACTGGAAAAGAAAAATAAACAGCTGAGTTTCGAAAAAAACAAAATTGAAACAATTATTGAGAACATTCCCGAAGGAATTATTACAGTAAATAGTGATGGTATCATCTCTATTGCGAATAATACAGCCAGGAAATTGCTCGGAAATTCAATAAAACTACAAGATGGGCAATTATCTGATAAATTTAAAATAATTGATATAAAAAGTAAAAATAGTTTAAAAAAAGAACTGAAACAATTATACACAAGGGGAAATAAAAATATAAACTCTAAAAGAGTTTCTCTTAGAAAGTCAGATGGAGAAGAATTACAAATTAGATTCTCTGCATCTCCTCTGAAGGAGAATAATATTACCAGGGGAGCCATCATTGCCTTTAATGATATTTCAGAAAAATTAAAAAGAGAAAAAGAATTAAAGGAGCTATCCCTTGCACTTCAAAACATAAACGACAGTGTAATTATTACCGATCAAAACAATAGTATCGTATATGTAAATAAGAGTTTTCTTGATACTTATAACTATACAAAAAAAGAGATTATAGGTAAAAACCCTAAAATTTTAAAATCAGAAAGTGATTTTGATAGAAATCAGATATTTAAAGAAGAAAAAATAATACAAAATTATCACATTACCAAAAATGGAGAAAATATTCCCGTTTCTGTATCCAAAGCACCCATCAAGGATAAAAATGCTAATAATAATGGGTATGTAATGGTAATTAAGGATATTAGTGAAATAAAAAAGCTTGAAGAAAAACTTAGGAAAAATGCCATATTCGACCAGCTAACTAATGCACTAAATAAAAAAGCCGGTATTACTTTTTTGAGAAAACAGATAGAAGAAGTAAATAGACATGGGGGTAATTTCCTTTTGATTTTTGCTGATATGAATAATTTAAAGCATATTAATGATAATTTCGGTCATGAAGAAGGAAATTTTGCAATAAAAAAACTCAGCGAAATAATCCAAAACAACCTGAGGGATTCTGATATCTTTTTTCGCTATGGAGGGGACGAATTTATACTTTTGGTTAATCATTGTCCTAAAAATTACTGCAAAAAGGTCTGGAACCGTATCAAATCAAAAATAAGATCCTTCAATAAGAATTCAAATAAACCCTATAAGTTAAGTGTAAGTAAAGGTATGGTTGAATATAAAAAAAGTTTTAATCTAACAGCTGAAGAATTAATTAAAAAAGCCGATAAAAAGATGTATGCAGAAAAAAAAGCATATCATAAAAAGAATGATTAATCCTTATAACTAGTGTTTTATTTTTTTTAATAAATACTCAACCTTACATCTAATTAAATATATTACTAATACAATAAAGAAAACAGGATAAATCAATTGCAATTATATATTTTTAGTATATAATATATTCAGAGGAAAAAAAGGAGGTGAAATTATGAGTTCAGTAAAAAAGAAAAGAAAGAAAAAAATGAATAAACACAAAAGAAAAAAAAGATCAAGGAAAAACAGACACAAGAAAAAGAAAAGATAATACTCCCCGATTTTTCTTAAGTTAAAGGGGATTTTCACCAATTCCCCTTCCTTTTTGTAAAATATTAATTTTTTTATAATATTGTTGTTAACTTTTTCTATATTCTTTAAATTAATATATAAAAATCTAAATTTATTAAATTCTATTTTTTAACAAATTGCTAATTCATAAATTAAAAGTTGAATTTTTTTTTAAGAACATTAATATAAATTATAATAACGGCCAGGGGGTTCTTATTAAAAAGACAATTAAATTTTTGATTCTTTCATTAGTAGTAATTTCTTTTTTTTCATGCAGTAAGAAAAATTTTCTTTATCAAAAAGATAAAAACATCCAGAATTTCCTGAAGGAAAAACCCAATTATCCGGATATAAAATTCGTAGTTGCATCAGATTTTCACTATTTCTCTCCTGATTTAGGAATGGAGGGAAAGGAATTTGAAAAATATATAAATAGAGACAGGAAAATGATTAGAGAAAGTAAATTTATTCTTGATAAATTTAGCGAAATTGCAATTAGTTTAGACTTCGATTTTTTGATTATTCCCGGGGATTTAACAAAAGATGGAGAATATAAAAGTCATAGAGAAGTTGCAAATTATTTGAAAAAGATAGAAAAGAATGGAAAAGATGTATATGTAATCTGTGGTAATCATGATGTTAACAACTACAATGCAAAGGGATATAAAAATTCTAAAACATATAGGGTAAAACAGACCGGATATAAGCAATTTAAAAAAATATATAGTGATTTTGGATATAAAGAAAGTATTTACAGCGATAAACATTCTTTAAGCTATGTTGTTGAAATAAATAGAGATTTATGGCTTATTGCGCTGGATAGCTGCCTGTGGCAATTTCAATCAAAACTAAATAAAAAAAGTTTTACAAATGGAAGAATCAACCCTCCTACCCTTCATTGGCTGGAAAATATTTTAATAAAATCAGCCAAAAAAAATAAAAAGGTTATATTATTTATGCACCATGGGTTACTCGAGCATTTTAAAAAAAACAGCAAATATTTAAAAGAGTATCTTGTAGATGATTATAAAAGCCTGGGTAAAATGCTCTCCTTTTATAATGTAAAAACTGTGTTTACAGGCCATTTCCATTCCCAGGATATTACAATGGAAAAGTATAAAAATACAATCTATGATATTGAAACCGGTTCTCTGGTAACTTATCCTTCTCCCTATAGAATTATTACTATTAATAACTCCATAATGTCAATTAAATCAAAAAAAATAAACTCAATTGATGGAATAAAAGACTTTCAGATATATGCTAAAAATCATACCAAAAGATCAAATAAGCTCCTTTTCCAAAATATCTTAAATGAATATCCTGTAAAGAAAAAAGATGTTCAAATACTATCAGATTATCTGGCAGAATCCCTGCTACAGCATTTTAGCGGCGATGAAAAACGGATAAATTTTAATAATTATAAGGATTTAAGCATATTCGGCAAATTTGCATTTTTTTTAAAAAAAGATCTGCCATATTCCTGGCAAAAAGATTTAATTCCTGAAGATAACAGCTTAAAAATTAATCTCATAACAGGAGAAGTGATTAAATAATACTTTCTATCAATTACTAAAAATATTTATGTCTTAAAAACGAACTAATATATATTAATCAGTAAAATATATTAAATTTTATAGATTTTAAAATTGTTTTTGAAAATTAGCAGTGATTTTTGATATCTGCTGTTTATTCTGTTGGATAATCCCTTAAAAAACCAAACTACCCTGAAACATACCGTTAATGTCTGTGTGAGTAAAAAAATTCAGAATACAGACTACAGAATTCAGATTTAGGAAGGCTGGATTGTAAGCCGAATTCTGTTATTATAGTCATTTATCTGGGATAGATGTTACCATCTACCTCATACGCCTTACCCGGGATTCAAATGAAACGGGTCATTTCTTATCCCCTATTTAGACTTTCTCCGGATAGGGTTTACCTTTGCCGGCAATGTTACCATTGCCGCGGTAAGCTCTTACCTCACCGTTGCACCCTTATCCAGCACTTACATGCTCTGCATGTTAGTGCTGAACGGTATAGTTTCTGTGGCACTTTCCATGGCTTTCACCATCCGGAAGTTATCCGGTATCCTGCCCTATGGAGTTCGGACTTTCCTCAGTGCAAAAAAGCACCGCGACTATACATCCAGCCCATCATTATGTTCATCTATTGCTTTATTGGCCAGTTTGTCAGCTTCACTATTATTTTCCCTATCAATATGAACAAACTGTACATTATCTATATTATTCAGTAATTCATTAATTTTATTGTAATATTTTCTTAATTTTTCATTTTTAACGCGATAAATACCTTTTAGCTGTCTTACAATTAGCTGGCTGTCCATCAATATTTTTACTTTTTTGCAATTATATTTAACTAAACTTTTTACAGCTTCAAAAAGTGCAATATATTCTGCCTGATTATTTGTTTTTACTCCTAAATAACCATAATTTTTTTCTATTAATACTTTATCTCTGTAAATAATGTATCCATATCCTGATTTTCCGGGATTTCCCCTGCTTGCTCCATCGGTATAAATAATCAGATTTTCTTCACCTGCTATATCTTTATTAATCCATTCTATTAAACTCCTTTTATCCTCATTGGATAATGAAGATATAGCTTTTTTTATATCATCAGTTCTATCAATTTCTTTTTGTAACTTATTAAATAAACTTTTTTTCATCACTTTTGTTCCCAAAATAATAATCTTCCGCAATAAGGACAGGTATATATCTTATTTCCCTTTCTTATTTCAGCTACCATTTGAGGTGGAAGATTCATTTTACAGGCCCCACACATTCCTTTATTTACCTTGGCCATGATTCTATTCTGATATTTTTCACTGTTTTCTATTCCTTTTAATTTATTTCTTATATCCTGTGGGAATTTTTTGTATAGCTCTTTTTTCCTCTTTTGCAGCTTATCATATTTAGGTTTTAATTCTTCCAGTTTTTCATTTACTTTCTCTTCCTGTTCTTTCAATTTTTCTTTTAAGTCATTTCTTTCATTTTTTAATTCTTCAAATTTTTTCCTGTTTTCTTCAATTTTTATCTGTTTTTCCTTTTTCTGGGAATTTAAATTTTCAATTTTGGTCTTGGTGTAATAGATTTCATTATTCAAAGCATTATATTCTTTTTCTTTTTTCACCAGAAGCATCTGATTGTTATATTTTTTTAACTGCAATCGGTTTTCTTCAAGATCCATCTCTATCTGTGCTAAATCTTTTTTTAATTCCTCATGTTCCTCATCTATTTCATCAATTCTATCTTCAATTTTTTTCAATTCTTGTTTTTTATCTTCAAGTTCTCTGGGTTTTTCCTCAATATAATACTTAATTCTTTTTAATTCCTTGATGATATCCGACAATTCTCTCATTACCTCAATTTTATCCGACATTAACACCTCCTGTTTTATGAAAAAAAAAAGGGTGCACAAAAAAGTGCACCCTTTTACTAAAATTTAAATATTAAATTGAACAATTAACAATATACCTCCCATAATGGGCCTAAGTGGATTCGAACCACTGACCTACCGGTTATGAGCCGGTGGCTCTTCCAGCTGAGCTATAGGCCCTTTTGCCACGTCCATGATTATATTCAAAATAAGTGATTTGTCAATGAAAATTTTGCTAATATTTGTATTGAAAAAGAATACAATAGATTTATTTGACAATAATTTTTATCTTATCCGGATAAAAATGGTAAAATTAATAATTTTGACTATTATATATAACACAACTGAATACTTTTTCACCAAGAAACCTATGAATTTGTTTTAATATATTATTATTTTTTTTATATCATTTTAATACTGCAAAAGGATTAATAAGACTGTGTTTAGATGTTAAGTTAAATAATCTTAAAAGGTTAATAATAATTTTACTATATTTCCAATCTGTTACATTCCAATACGATATTACCTTGCTCTAATAAGTGTTAAATGAAATATTTTATTTGCATTTGCCTTATAAAGGGTTCTGCTTATTTCATTTAAAGTTGCTCCGGTAGTTAGGATATCATCAACTATCAGCAAATTCTTTCCCGAAATATCTTTTATAACTTTAAAGGCATTTTTAATATTTTTTACCCTTTTTTTATCATTTTTAAACGAGGATTGCGGTTTTGTATCTCTTGTTCTAATTAAAATATTACTTTTTATTTTTCTCTCAATTTTCTTCAGCAGCTTTACAGATTGATTATAACCCCTTTCTTTTTTTCTTTGCTTTGAAATTGGTACCGGAATTACTTCATCAATTTTATTCTCTTCAAAATACTTATTATAGCCCTCACAAATTTTTATTGAAAAATATTTTAAAAGGTCCATATTTTTGTTGTATTTAAATTCATGGACAAGTCTTGCCATGGCATCATTATAGTTATAAAGGCTTCTTCTTTTTGACCAGAATCGGGGTTCAGGTGAATTTTGACAGTCGGGACATAACCCTTTATATTCTATAGATTGCCCGCATCTATAACAAATATTTCCAGAAATATGGTCTAATTTATCAGTGCAGTTTTTACAAATTCCAAGTTCATCATTTAAGAGAATTTTGTTGCATAAAGTACAATACGAAGGAAATATCAATGATTTTAATCCAGATAATGCTCTTTTATATATTTTACTGCCTCCTTGTAGTTATTAATCTTATCGTTGATATGTTTCATCTTAATATCTTCCAGGATTTTTTTTATTTTTAATCCATTTTTTATTCTCATTTCTTTAAGCTGCTTCCCATTGATTATTGAATTTTTTGGATAAATATCAATGATATATAATGAAACATATTTTTGAAACTCTTCTTCGTAATGATAAAATGCTGCAAGATACAGGATAGTTTCCATTTTCAAATCTCTAAAAGCATTGTAAACATCACTTTTCTTGTACTCATCTCCACCCACAAGCTTATATTTTTTTCTAATAAAAGTTTTAACCTGCTGGGCAAAAATTTTGAACTGTTTGGTTAATTCAAATTTTACTGAATACTTCTCAATTTCCTCAAGATTTAATTTATGCATCAGTGCAAAAAAATATAAATAGTTTCGTTCAATGACCTCATCAAGATATAAATGATGGTACCAATGTATCACGTGACGAATTTCTCTAAACAGTTTTTCTTTTTCAGAATCAAATTCAATACCTGGAATAATATCATCCAAAACATTTAATTCATCCATCATAGCAAATGCTTTTTCCGGATAATCCTCTTTTAGCATTAATACCAGTTCATCCTTAATCCTTCTGCCAGATATTTCTTCCAGCATATTTATATCTAACGCATTTTTCAAAAGATTTTTTGTTTGTTTATCAAATTTGAAATCAAATCGAGTTGCAAATCTAATTCCCCTTAATATTCTTGTAGGGTCCTCTATAAAGCTAATATTATGCATAATTTTGATTATTTTATTTTGTAAATCTTTATATGCATCAAAATAATCGTATAAATCTCCAAAATCCTCACCTGAAATTGAAATTGCCATGGCATTAATGGTAAAATCCCTTCTATATAGGTCATATTTTAATGAGGAACTCATTACATCCGGCAAGGCACCAGGCTTTTTATATGTTTCGGATCTTGCTGTAGCTATATCGATTTTAAATTCATCAAAATCAAGCACTGCAGTCTTAAACTTTTTATGAATAACAACATAAATATCATATTTTTCTTCTACCTGCCTGGCTACCTTTATTCCATTGCCTTCAATTACAATATCAAGATCATAATTTTCCCTATCAAGAATTAGATCCCTTGCTACTCCTCCAACAATATATGCTTTATAGTTATTTTTATCTGCAATTTTCCCAATATCTTTAATGATTTTATTTATTTTTTCTGGAAAATGATATTTTAATTTTGAACTGAAATTTTTTACAATTTTTTCCTGGGCTAATTCTGGATACTCTTCTTTTAATAAATCTTCTATAGTAATAATCCCTTGTAATTCTTCTTTCTTTACAACCAGTATGATAGGATATTGATTTGAGATCATCATTTCCTTAACAGAGTTAATATCCTTTTCAGGATTTACACTGGGAATAGAGAAATCAACATAGTTCTTTATACTTACATCACCAAATCCATGATTGAGAAGTCTATCAATTTCCTTTTTGGATATAACCCCATAAATACTATTTTCTTTTAAAACCGGTAATCTGGAATGATTGTGCGCTATCATTTTCTCCTTAACAGTGGAAACAGAATTATTAACATCTGCTGTCACAATTTCAGAGGACATTACCTCCCCGGCTGTTTTTTTATTTAAAAAATATTTATCTATTAAATTATAAACTTTCTGCTTTACCTCTACAAATGTTTTGTCTTTAATTAAGGAGTATGCGGCATTTGGATGCCCACCGCCATCCAGTTCCTTAGCTATAGATATAACTTTAATATTTTTGATGTTACTTCTTGTCCAGAAATATATATTTTTATCCAATCTAACTACAACAAAAATAATATCCAGGGAAAGAATTATCATCAATCTCTGAACAACTATTGCTAAATTATCAATATAATTTTCTCTTTCTGCATAACAAAATCCAATTTTGATGTTATTTTTTTTGAATATTTCTGCATTTTCTGCTAAATCATCCATCACCGATAGCTGTTCCTTATTAAAATCAGTTAATAAATAGTTATTTATAAATGTTAAATCTTTTTCGGCTAAATTTTCAAACAATATTTTAAACATCTCAACATCATTCTTTGTTAATGAAACATATGTTAAAAAACCCGTATCTTCAAAAAGTCCCAAAAGATAAATCTTGCGTTCTTTTTCATCTATTTTAATATTTCTCTTAAAAATTTCTTCCAATAAAAGAGTAATATTTGCACCATATGGTTTATATATATAATTCTTTTTATCGATTTTAATATCATTTTTTTCTTCATGATGATCGTATATTTTGATTATTTTTGATTTATTTAACTTCTCAGTATCCAGCCCCGACCGTTCAAGGTTATTATTATCTACAAGTATGACTTCAGTAATATTTTCATTTAGATCAGATGCAAATAAATACTCAAATGGAATATCTTCCTTTTCAATATATTCCTTTACCATACTCTCAATATTATCCGGAAAAATAATATCATATTCTGGATAAAGCTTTTTTGCTGCTATCATTGATGCAAAGCAGTCAAAGTCCATATTTTTATGTCCCAGTATTGCTTTCATATCAACCCTTACTAGTTAAATTTAACGAAACAGTATCTCTTTATTTTAATCAATAGTTTATCTCCGATTCCTTTAACTTCCAATAATTCATCTATATTATAAATTCTACCATGTTTTTCTCTGTATTCAATAATTTTCAATGCCTTACTTTCTCCAATCCCTTTAATTTTTTTTAAATCTTTTAATTTTGCCTTATTTAAATTTATTGAATTTTCAAATAATTTACTTTTAGAATTATTTGAGTTTTTCTTCTCTATATTTTTATTTTTTTTCGGTTTTCTTTTTGCTGCAGGTTTTTTTATTACTTTGGGAACAATAACAATCATCAAAAGCAAAAATATTATAAAATAAACATTATTTCTTAATATATGTATATATCTATACATAAATATATATAATATGTGTTATGATAAATAAAAGAATAACAAGGATAAAAGAAACATAATCTCTTCTCTTAAATTTTAGTTTTACTCTCTTCGTTCTCTTTGCGCCTCCCTGATACGCCCTGCTCTCCATAGCCTCTGCCAGTTCATCAGCCCTCTTAAAAAAAGAGATAAAAAGGGGAATAAATACAGGAATTAATTTTTTTATTCTTTGTATGATATTTCCTTTTTCAAAATTCACACCCCGCGATTTCTGGGCTTTTATTAACCTATCAATTTCATTGATAATTGTAGGGATGAATCTTAAAGCAATTACCAGCATTAACGAAATTTCCTCAACCGGCACTTTTAATTTTTTTAAAGGTTTCATAAAAAATTCAATAGAATCAGTTAACCTCAGAGGAGAGGTTGTAAAAGTCAAAAGTAAAGATGAAAATATAAGTAAATAAATACGCAAAGAAAATAGAATGCTGTTTTTAATCCCCTCTCTTGTGATTATCCACAGTACTTCTTCCCCCTGGGTAAAAAAAAGATTAAAAAATGCTGTAAGCAGAATCAAAAGCATAATCGGTTTTAAACCATTCCATATTACCCTGTAACTTATATTTGATAAGTACAGTATTATATGGAGAAAAATCAAATAAAAAAAATAGATTTCCAGAAAAGGGTATACAAATAGCAAAGTCATAAAAAGAATTAACCCAAGAAGCTTTGTTCTTGGGTCAAGGGAATGGATGGTTGAGTCAATAGGCACATATTGGCCTATAGTTAAACTTCCAATAAATTTCATAATTTGTTATCTGTTTAAAACAATAATACAGCTACATTAATTAGTCAACTTTTCTTCTAAATATTGCAGGAGTATCAAAATCTTCTTTTTTATGATCTAAGGGATTTATCTTCTGTATCTCTTCAAGCTCCTCATTTTTCCCGAATAGTTCATTTGATCTTCTCCCTTTCTTCTTAAAACCTTTAGCCACAACAGTAACTTTTACCTGATCAGAAAGATCACTATCAATAACCACACCGTATTTCAGATTATTATAGCCTCCTGTTTTATCTCCAACAACTTTAACAACTCTATCCATTTCATTAACATCAAAATCCGGTCCTGCAATAACATTCATAAGAATCTCTTCAGCTCCATTCATGGATAAATCCTCTACAAGCGGAGTATCAATAGCTTCCTGCGCAGCCTCAACAGCTTTATTTTCTCCTTCACCGTGTCCTATACCTATAAAGGTCTCTCCCTCAATTTCCATTACTTTTCTTAAATCACTGAAGTCAACATTGATAACCCCTGTTGTATCAAGAAGCTCCGTTAACCCTCTTATAGAATCCAGAAGAACATCATCAACCATTTTAAAAGCATTCCATAGAGGTATTTTTCCATCTTCGATCTCATACAGTCTTTGATTAGGAATAATAATAGTTGCATCGGCATATTCTTTAAGCTTTTCAATACCCTTGTCGGCATATTCCTTTCGTTTTTTTCCTTCAAAATCAAAAGGTTTAGTTACAACAGCAATAGTTAAGATATCCAGCTCTTTGGCTATTGAAGCAACCACAGGTGCGGAACCGGTTCCTGTTCCTCCGCCCATACCGGTAGTAATAAATAGTAAAGTGGCTCCATCAATTAAATCTTTAAGTTTATCCTTATCTTCCTTAGCTGCTTTTTCACCTACTTCCGGATCTCCACCTGCTCCAAGCCCGTTTGTAAGTTTTTTTCCTATTACAGCCTTATACGGAGCTATAGAATTTTCCAAAACCTGCATGTCGGTATTTACTGCAATGAAATCAACACCTTTTAAGAGTTCGGATTCTACCATGTTATTAATAGCATTGCATCCACCACCACCAAGTCCAAATACCTTGATATTAACTTTAAATCTTTTCTCATTAGCTTTTTGTACAGTTATCATAACCATCCCTCCCTTACTTATTTTCAAATAAATTGTTAAAAAAATCTTTTACTGTCCTGATAAATGTTGGAACATCTTCAAACAGTCCTCTTTTATAATACTCATCATAATGTTCTAAACCATATTTTAGCACTCCAACCGATGAAGAATATTCAGGTTTTTTTACATCCAGGCCATCTACACCTTTAGGAATACCCTTTGCAACGGGTAGATCAAATATTTGTTCAAGTAATTTATCAAAACCGTGTAGATTTGCCATTCCACCTGTAAGAATTATTCCCGCTCCAAGGTCTCTTTGAAAATTTATAGTAGTATTTTTTAGTTTCGAATAAATTATATTAGCAATTTCTTCTATTCGCGGACGAATAATAGCACAGAGCTCCTCTCTTGTTATTTCCCGGGCTTTTCTTCCACCTACAGAAGGTACTTCAAACATTTCTTCACCATCTACATAATCATCTAAAAAAGCTGTTCCGTATTCCCTTTTTATTTCCTCTGCTTTATTCCTGGGTGTTCTTAATACAGTGGCAATATCTTTGGTTACAATATTGCCTCCAATATCCAGAACATCTGTATAGAACAATGCATCTTCAACATAAACAGCTATGTCCGTGGTACCTGCTCCCATATCAATAACAATACATCCAAGCTCCGAAGCATCTTTATCCTTAACAGCAAGTGCTGAAGCCAGGGGATTAGGAATAATATCATTTAGATATACCCCAACCTTATTAACACATTTTTCTATATTTTTTATCTGCTGAGTATTTGCCAGGAGCAGATGCATTTTAACACCAAGTTTAATTCCCGACATTCCTATCGGCTTTTTAATTTTATCTTCACCATCAATTTTAAACCACCGGGGGATTTCCTTTATGACTTTTCTTGTTTCGGGTAAAGGTTCAACTTTTGTTTTTGCCTGAACTGTTACTCTTTCAATATCATCCTGTGATATTTCATGATCCCTTCCGGATACAACAACTGAACCATGCTCATTTAAACCATCAACATGACGCCCGCTGAAACCCACCCAGATTTCTTCTATCTTCTTTCCAAAATGTGCTTCTGCACTACTTATAACTTTCTCTATGTTGTTTGTTGTCAATTCAAGATTTTTTATCAATCCTGATGATATTCCGCAATTACCAACATTGCAGCTAATTTCACCTTTACCTTTTATTTCTATATTCCCGTTTTCATCCAATCCACCGATTAATCCCTTAATACTCTGTGACCCCAAATCAAGGGCCATTACTATCTTTTCCTCTTCCATTATCCACCCCCATCTTTATAAACAACATAAGGCAAAAATCTCAAATCGATTTTTTGTGTAGTTTCTTTTTTTCGATCCATTATTTCATTCAAAGCAGCAAATTTTTGCCCAAATTGATTCCTACCTATATTTAATGATACTCTTTGATTGTTTATTTTTATCACAAACCCTACATCATAATTATTTAACATTACAACTTTTTCCAGTAAACATTTTTCAATTTCAGTCTTATATTTGTGATAATATTTTAATGCCTCCAATTTTTTATCAATCTGGTCGTTATTCTCTAAAACAGGATAGATTTCTTTTGTTTCTTTGTCAAAATATTTCCCTTCTTCATCTACCAAAACATACCCATTATCTTTTTTCATCATTGCAAGAGGCATTCTTTCTCTAACAATAACCTCGATTTTATCCGGAAGCTCTTTTTTTATTTTAACACTTTTAACTGTTTTTAGTTTTTCAATTTGTTTTTTGATTTTATTTAAATCAATATCCAAAAGATTTTTTCCTTCAAAATATTTAGTTATATTCTCACCACTAATCCTCTTATTTCCCCTTATATTAACCTGTTTTATATTAAACTCATTCCAGTTTATCATAAATCGATACACTAAAAAAAATAATCCTCCTATTAAAAACAAAACTAAAGCAGTTTTGATAACTGGTTTTAAATAATTTTTTTTCCGCCTATGCCTCATTTTAAACCCTTTTTTTCTTTTTTTATTAATCGGCTTTTTAACATTTTTAAAATTTGATTTACATCTCCCGCTCCAAAGGATACAACTAAAGAATCATTTCTTAATAGGCTAATTAGTACATTAAACCCTTCTGTGAGATTTTCTGCATAATAAATGCTATTTTTGATTTTTTTCACTTTTTTATAAAAAGAATAGGAGTTTATTTTTTTATCATTCTCTTCAGATGCCGAATAAACTGGTAATATTATTACAGTAGCATCAAGCGAGGTTATAACCTTTTGAAATTCATCCTTAAAATACTTAAATCTACTGTATCTATGTGGTTGAAATAGGACATAGCGGTTATTATATTTAAAATTTTCCTTTAATGACTTAAATGTATTCTTTATCTCGGTGGGATGATGGCCATAATCATCGATTAATGTAATTTTATCATTTTCATAAATAATTTCCTGTCTTCTCTTAACTCCTGTAAATGTTTCGAGGCCCTTTTTTATGGTCATAAAATCAAACCCATTATCCATTAAAGCAGTATAAAGTAAATATGAATTAAATGTATTATATATTCCATGTAAAGACAGGTTAATTTTTCCCTCTTTCACTTTAAAATGCTTAGGTCCGAAATCTATTGGTTTTGAGTCTCCTCTATCAAGTCCTACTGTTATAATATTTTTTCTGTTATCGATCAGTTTCTTTATTTTTTCAAAAGATTGGACTTCAATGTATATTTTTCCCTTAAAATTGTTAATAAACTTAGAAAATTTTTGCATTAATTCTTTCTCATTTTTATAGTATGCAACATGTTCAAGTTCTATATTGTTGATTAAGGCAATATCCTTATTAAAATTCAAAAAAGAACCATCACTTTCATCAAGCTCAAGCACCGCCCATTTACCTTTACCATAATTCCCGTTTTTTCCAGTTTCTTTCAAAATTCCACCAATATAATAGGAAGCCTTATTTCCCTCTTTTTCTATTAAAACATTTGCCCCTAAAGCGGTGGTAGTTGTCTTTCCATGGGTTCCTACAACTACGATTTCTTTTTTGTTTTCAAATATTCCGGCTAGATACCTGGCCCTCTGTTCTATTTTAATTTTTTGTTTTTTAGCTTCAACTAATTCGGAATTTTCCCTTTTAATAGCAGAGGAATATACAACTTTATCAATATTTGAAGAAATGTTCTCCCTGGAATGTCCAATATTTATTTTGGCTCCCATCTTTTTTAATTTTTCAATTTTAGTATTATTCTCTATATCGGAACCGGAAACATCCATTCCTTTCTGAATTGCTATAAGAGCCAGTGCACTCATTCCACTTCCTCCGATTCCTATAAAATGAATTCTTTTCATGCAATCTCCTTATAAATTCTTTTTTCGGGAGAGTTAAAGCTCATATTTTCGATATTTTTTTTGAATTTTTCTATATTTCCCTCTTTTAGCATGAATTTTATGCTTTTTTCTAGATTTTCAATAAAATTTTCATCTTCTTCTAAAACTATTGAACAACCACTATCTTCTAGTATTTTAGCATTATACATCTGGTGATTATCTTTTGCATGAGGATATGGAATTAAGATTGAAGGAATTTTTGATTCAATTAATTCGGCTACGGTCATGGCCCCTGCTCTTGTAATTGCCAGTTTTGTTTTTTTATATATATCATCCATGCTGTTTACATAATCAAACAGTTTCACTTTCTCATTTTTTCCAAACTCTTTTATCAATCTGTTAAAATCTCTTTTTCCGGTTATCCAGAATAAATTAAAATTACAGTTTAAAAGAAAACCGTTATTAATCAATTCTTTTATTGCATTGTTTATTGCACGGGCCCCCTGGCTTCCTCCAAATACCAGTATATTTTCTCTGCTTCTCTTAGAGGTATATTTTATTTTTTTTCTAACCGGAATACCGGTTGTTTCAATATGATCCACATCCAGATATCTCTTTGTCTCTTTGAAACCTACAAATACTTTTTTTGCATGCTTTGCAAACCATTTTGTAACTCTGCCCGGAATTACATTTGGCTCAAAAATATAGAAAGGAATTTTCATTATCCGTGCTACAGCTAAAAAATAAAAACTTATATAACCCCCCGTGGTAAAAATTTTGTTAATATTATTCTTTCTATAATATCTGTATATTTTAATCATGGTCAGTATGTTCCTGATAATCCATAATTTGTTCTCTTTATGTCTATATATATCAAATCCTTTAAAATCAATTTTATAATGGGATAACAGCTTGCTTTCCATTCTGTTATTTGATCCCGCCCATTTTATGGACAATCCTTTTTTATCCAAAAACTGTGCGACAGTCAAGGCAGGATATATATGTCCTCCGGTTCCACCGGCAACAATACAAATACTCAAAATGATCTCCTAACAATTTCCTTTTCTACAGACCGCATCAATCCCATTAAAGCCATAAATATTAAAAAAGAAGTTCTTCCATAGCTTATAAATGGAAGTGTTAAACCTGTTATTGGAAATAAACCAACAGTTACACCCATATTTATAGCGGCCTGAGCAGTAATTAGATATCCTCCAAGAAATAAAAAATATAATTCATAATCGTAACTGGATTTTTTTATAATTCTTATAATTTTATACATAAGTAATACATATAAACTCATAATAAATAACAAAAAAACGAATCCAAGTTCTTCGCCCATTACTGAAAAGATAAAATCCGTATGGGAAGCAGGAAGATATTCTTTGTATTCTCCGCCTCCGTATCCAACCCCGAATTTTCCTCCCAAACTTAACGATAAAAGTGAATATTTCAGCTGTAAAACAGGTTCAGTATTTCCAGCAAGATAATCAATCCAGCTTTTTATTCTCTGAAATCTATATGAATTACTGTTCAATATAAAAAATATTACCAGTATAACCATCGAAGCACCGCCCCATAAAAGCTTAACTGCATTTTCATTTGCAATAAAATATACAACCAAATAAAAGGAGAAAATAAATGCAGCTGTAGAAAAATCTCTCTGTATGATAAGAATTAGAAAAGCCGTTATAAAACTAACAAAAAAAGCTTTTCTGGAATTGTAGATATTTCTTCTGCTATTTTTTCTTTTTATGGAACTGTAGAAAACCGAAGTTAGATATAAAATTAAAGTTAATTTAGCCAATTCAGAAGGTTGAAAATTAATTATACCAAGATCAAGCCATCTTTTTGCGCCGTTAACGGTAATTCCCATTCCTGGGATTAGAACCATGGATAGAAGAATGACTGATACTATATGGAGTGGGAATGTGAATTTTAAAAGATATTGGAAATTGATTTTTGAAAATAAATAATACAAAAATATTGCCAATATTAAGCCGAGTATGTGTTTCAATATATAGTTATAATTAGTGGTCCAAACTGCAAGAATTGAAATCATAATGAAGAAAAATATAAATATTGAAAAATCAATAAATATTGCTCTGCTCTTTTTCATTCATTCCCCTTCAATTCCATTATACACTCTTTAAATATTTGTCCCCTATGTTCATAACTATCATACATATCAAAGCTCGCAGCGGCCGGAGAAAGTAATACAATATCTCCCTTACTCGAGTTTTTAAATGCAATATCAACAGCCTCTTTCATATCCCTGGCTGTCAATATGTTTACACTATAATCCTTTAATTCTTTTTTTAATCTATCTGTTGTCTCACCGAGTAAAATTACATTTTTGCATTTTTCACATATATCTGAATATAAAACTGAAAAATCGCTTTTTTTTGAATCATCGCCACCCAAAATTAAGTTAATTTTATTATCATTGAAAGACTTCAAAGCCTTTTGTGCTGATTCGATATTTGTTGCTTTTGAATCATTTATAAATAATATGCCATTAATTTTTTTTACCTCTTCAAGCCTGTGCTCAAGATTTTCAAATTTTGAAAACACTTTTTTATAAATATTTTTATTTTCTACATGTTTATATGTTGCACATATTGAAGCCAGCATATTTTCAATATTATGAATCCCTTTAGCCTTAATATTTGCTAAATCTACGATCTCTTCTAACTTGTTTGCTTCCCTGAAAACCATCTTTCCATTAAATATATACGCTCCCTTTTTTACAGGTTCATTCATATTAAAGAGGTATACGGGTTCCCGAATTTTCCCGGCTAACACCTGCAGTTCCGGCTGATCGGCATTCAATACTGAAATAGTGTTTTTTTGATTATTTTCAAATATTCTTTTTTTAGCATCAAAATATTTTTCAAAATTTTGATCATATCTATTCAAATGGTCGGGAGTTACATTTAATAATACTGCCACATCTGATCCAAATTTTTCAATTTTTTCAAGCTGATATGATGATATTTCACAGGCAAAATAATCATATCCATCATCAATATAATCGGACAACGGAAATCCTATATTACCCGTAAGAGCAACCTTTTTACCGTCTTCTTCTAATAAATCATGAATAATAGTTGTAGTAGTAGATTTTCCATTAGTACCGGTAACTCCGATAATTTTCTGATTACTTTTTTTAAATTTATAGGCAAATTCTAGCTCTGATATTATTTTCATTTCATTTTCGACCTTTTTGATATATTCATTTTCGGGGTCTATACCGGGAGAAATAACAGCCAAATTACAATTTTTAAAAAATTTTTCAGTATTATCCGTTTCATACGGGATACACAATTTATCCAGTTCCCGGAATTTTTCTTCATTATGTTTGTTTCTTGATTGCTCTGTTACATAAACAGGTATATTATGCCGGTTTGCCAGTCGGGCTGCACCTAAGCCGCTTCTTCCAAGACCTATTACTAATATACCTTCAATATCCAAAGTATATCTCCTATCTAATTTTTAGGGTACTTAACCCTATCAATGCAAACATAATACCTATAATCCAAAACCTAATTGTAACCTTTACTTCACTCAAACCCTTTTTTTCAAAATGATGATGTATAGGGGCCATAAGATAAAATCTTTTACCCCCAGTAATTCTAAAATAAACTACCTGAATAATTACAGAAAGTGCTTCAATAACAAACACTCCGCCAATAATTATTAAAAGCAGTTCTTTCTTTATTAACACTGCCAGCAATCCCAGAGCTCCCCCAAGAGCTAACGAACCTACATCACCCATAAATACCTGAGCCGGATAAGCGTTATACCATAAAAACCCCAGAGAGGCGCCTACAATTGCAACTGCAAATACAGTTAATTCTCCCGTACCTTTTATAAAAGGAATATACAAATAATCTGCATATTTGATATTTCCCGTCAAATAGGCCAACCCTCCATATGCAAATATTGCAATTCCGATGTTTCCAATTGCCAAACCATCCAAACCATCAGCAAGATTTACTGCATTGGAAGCAGCCACAATAACTACCATTACAAAAGGTATGTAGAGAATGCCCAAATCAAAATAAATATCCTTAATAAAGGGGATGGTAACACAGTTTTTAAGATATGGATCCATTGGGTAAAAATACAAATATGTTCCCACCAGAAGTCCTAAAAGAGACTGGAAGATCAATTTATATCTGGCAATAACTCCCTTTGAATCTTTCCTTTTTATTTTTAAATAATCATCAATAAAACCAACAACTCCTAAATACACTGTCACTATAAGAGCCAGAATTACAAATCTATTTTGCAAATCCCCCCATAATAATACTGAAATAATAATGCATCCTAAAATCAGAATTCCACCCATACTGGGGGTCCCTATTTTTTCTTTATGGGTATCAGGTACAAACTTTCTGATATGAGAGAAATTGATACTTTTTAAAAAATTAATTATTTTGGGACCGAAAACAAAACTTAAAAATAGTGCAGTTAAAAGGGCATAAGCAGATCTAAAGGTAATATATCTAAAAATATTAAATCCGCTTACATATTGTTTTAGATAATTCGCTAAATAGTATATCATTATATACTCCCCAGAACTTTATTTACAACAATTTCAAGTTTTAACCCTCTGGATGCTTTAAAAAGAAATACATCATACTCATCAAGAAGTTTTTTCAAATCATTAAACAATTTCTCTCGGGAAGAATAAAAATTTTGGCTTTCATACTCATTTCTCAACTTATTAAATTCTTCTCCCAAAAACAAACATTTTTTATTGTGAAGATTCTTTTCAATATATTCTACCGTTTCTCTGTGGTACTTTTCGGAATATCTCCCCAGTTCAAGCATATCCCCCAGCACCAGCATTTTCTTTTTATTCTCATATTTTTTCTTCATCTCATCTACAACCGCCTTTAAAGCTGAAGGAGATGAGTTGTAAGTATCATTTATAATAATTTTTCCTTTTTTCTCAATAATATTTATTCTGTTTGAACTTATATTTACTTTTTTTAATCCCTTCTTGATCTGGGTATAATCTATTCCGAGCTCTTTTGCAACAATAATTGCAGGAAGACTATTATAAATATTAAATTCCCCCCACAAATTCAATTCATAGTTTTCTCCAAAAAATTCAAATTTTATATTTTTCTTGCTGTCAATAAGTTCAAAGCTATAATCATTATTTTCATTTTTTCCATATGTTTTGACATTAGCAAATTCTTTTTTTGCTCTTTTACTGTAATCGTCATCACCTTTTATTAATTTTAAAAAACTATTATCCGAATATCTAAAAACATCCGTTTTCCCCCGGTATATTTTATCCATTGATCCCATATATTTTAAATGAACGGGACTTATATTCGTTATGATACTTATATCGGGCTGCAGTGCTTCTGTAAGCTTTTTAATATCTCCTGGATGATCCATCCCCATTTCGATTACAAGAATATCTTTATCTATATTATTTAAAAATGTATAGGGAACCCCCCATTCTGTGTTCATATTTCCCTCGGTTTTGCCCGTTTTAAATTTTTCCGATAATACTGAATACATGATATCTTTGGTGGACGTTTTTCCCGTTGTTCCCGTAATACCTATAATCTTTTTTTCTCTATTATCATGCCTGATTAATCTAACGATATCCTGCATTGTTCGAATTACATCATCGGTTATTAAAACAGGAATATCAATTTTTTCCGGAATAAATTCTTCATTCTCTGCAATTATGAAAGAAGCCCCTTTTACATAGGCATCTTTAATAAATTTATTAGCATTAACTGTTTCACCCTTATGCGCTACAAAGAGAGAATTTTGTTTAACTTCTCTGGAATCGAAATAAAAACTATTAAAAGAGGGTTCTTGCTTCCAGTTTCCTATCTTTTTTGTGTAATAAACACTGTCAATTTTTTTTACTCTCATTCAACGCCCCCATAAACTACCAAATCATCCGCAATTTCTTTAAAAATAGGTACAGCAAATTTAGAAGCATAACCTTTAGTTTTTGGTTTATTTACCATTATTCCAATAACATATTTAGGGTTATAGGCGGGGAAATACCCGACAAATGTCCCGATATATTCATCTTTTTTATACTTCTGTTCTTTTCTATTAAATACTATAGCGGTTCCCGTTTTACCTGCAATTTTTAAATTTTTCATTCTTGTTCTATAAGCACTGCCATTATCAACAACATTAACCAGAATATCGGTTACTTTTTTAGCGGTCTCTTTATCCAGAACCCTTCTTATTTCAAGGGGAGAAATTTCCGACACCTTATTGTTTCTTTTAATCTTTGATATAATATGTGTTTCCATTAATTTACCACTATTGGCTACAACAGCATAGGAATTTGTCAGCCTCAAAAGGTTTGTTGCAAGGCCATAGCCAATTGAAAAATTAGCAAGTTCCGATGGCGCCCATTTATCAGGAGATCTTACATATGCTTTCGATTCATTTGATAATGCTACAGTTTTATTCTCTGTAAATCCAAACAGTTTGGTATAATAGTACAAATCTTCTTTTCCCATCATATCTGCTATTTTAACAGCTCCAACATTACTTGATTTTTCAAAAACCTCAGACAGACTCAATATTTTATTATTTAAAGTATCCCTAATCGTCTCCCCTTCATACTTTATTACTCCATTATTGCAATCTATTTGCATATTTTTACTGATAAGCTTTTCCTCAAATGCACCTGAAAGGGTAACAAGTTTAAAGGTCGAACCTGGCTCGAAAGAATGTGCAATAGCTTTGTTTATCAAACTAGAACTATCTTTGACCCTGTAAAAGTAATTAGGATCATAAGTGGGATAATTAGCCATTGAAAGTATATCCCCTGTTTTAGGATTTAAAACTACTGCCGACACAGCATTGGGTTGGTAATTTTTATATCCTTTTTTAATTGCCTTTTCAACAAAATACTGGATGTTTGAATCTATGGTTAAGTATATATCTCCCCCATCGAGGGGCAGATCGTTTAAATCAGATGATTTTTCTCCTTCCAGAAATTCGTCAAATTCTGCTTCAATGCCTATTCCCTGTCCGGCATAATTCAAATATCCTACAACGTGAGATCCCAGTTTTCCCATCGGATATACCCTTACAGGATCATTTTTATTGCAGTGTATGCCTATTTTTTTTAAATATTTTTGAAATATTATTAACTCACTTTCATCAATTTCATTTTTTATAAAAGACGGTTTTACTCCATTTGCTATTAAGTTTTTCAAAAAATCCTTAATCTTTTTATCCCTCACACGTCTCCCAATTATTATATATTTATCCTCTCTTTTAATTTTATTTCTAATTTTTTGCTGATCTATTTTAAAATTATTGAAAAGTACATTCATAATTTCATGCTTATCATCGCTGTTTTTTATTTTGCTTCCATCTATAAATATTTTATAGCGATAAACGGTTGTTGCGAGCAATTTGTTATTTCTGGTATATATATTTCCCCTAATTGGTTTAAAAATCCTGTTGGTATTTAACTCATTTTCTATAACCTGCTTGTAGATTTTACCATCCACCTTACTAATTTCAGTATCCCCAAAAACCTGAATGTGTATAAGCCTAAATATGATTATTAGATAAAAAGATATAATCAAGCCATAAATTATTAAACCATACTTAAACTTTTGTTTACTTCTCATTTTTTCCTTTACTTTTTTTCCACTTTATCACAAAACCATTATTTTCTGCCCATTTATTAAGTTTTTCCGGATCCATTATTTCCCTGTATTCAAGTCTCATCTCCCTATTGTCCATTTTTAAACTTATAATCTGATCTCTTAAAACATAAATTTTCTTTTTCAATCTTTCCACTTCAAGATAAGCTATTGCTTCTATAAGAAAAAGAACAAGAAGAATTACAAAAATTATTATCAGTATTTTTTTCATAATCAAATTCTTTCCACAACTCTAAGTTTTGCACTTCTGCTACTTGGATTCTCCTTCATTTCCTCCTCACCTGGTCGAATCACACTTTTATTTATCCATTTAATTTTTGCCTTATGATCACATTTACAGATAGGTATTTCAGGAGGGCATATACAATCTTTGGCCTCTCTTTTAAATTTTTTCTTTACTTCTCTATCTTCAAGAGAATGATATGTTATAACCTCCAACCTACCACCCTTTTTTAAATTAGATATCGACCTATCAAGTGCCTTCTCTAAAATTTCCAATTCCTGATTTATATATATCCTCAAAGCCTGGAAGGTTCTTGTTGCAACATCAATTTTCATACGTCTTTTTTGTTTATGGGAAAAGCAGCTTCTAATGATATCTGCAAGTTCCCTTGTAGTTTTTATAGGACGATTCCTAACAATCTTCTTTGCAATTCTTCTCGAATTCCTTTCTTCTCCATATTTATATATAATATCCGCCAAATCTTTCTGATCATATTTGTTTACAACATATTCAGCAGTCATATCTATATTTTTACTCATTCTCATATCAAGCGGCCCATCCTTTTGAAAAGAAAAACCCCTATCTGCTTTTTTTAGCTGATGTGTAGATACTCCTAAATCAAAAATAATACCATCAAAATTGCCGTGTTTTTTCAATTTACCCCATAATTTATCAGAAACAAAATTTTCATTAAAAAGAATATAATTATCAAAATCCTTGAACCGGTTATTTGCATATTTTATAGCTTCCTTATCCTGATCTACTCCTATTAAAAGGCCGTCTTCAGAAAGATTTTTTAATATTTCAATTGAATGGCCTCCACCTCCAAGAGTCATGTCAAGATATACTCCTTTCGGTTTTATTAAAAGATAATCAATTATTTCATCTTTTAATACCGGCTCATGGTACTTCATTTTAAAAAGCCCTCTTCTTTGGCAATATAATCGTGATATTCAGCCAGTTTTTCATCCACTTCTACCATTTCTTTTTCGTAATTATCCGGATTCCACAGCTCAATTATTTGATCTATTCCAACAATAATTACCTCATCATCAATTTTGCTAAAACTGCTTAATTCAGGTGGAATTCTTATACGTCCCTGACTGTCTATGCTTACTTCTTCTGCAGAAGCAAATATCGCCCTCAAGTAAATTTTATAGTTCTTGTTGTGCAAGGCCTTTTCTTTGATGGGGCTGATGTAATTTTCCCAGGATTCATGGGTAAAGACTGTAATTTGATTGTTTTCTCCTTTTGTAAGGATTAAGGAATCATCAACAACCTTCCTTCGAAGGTTTGAGGGTAGCTTAACCCTATTTTTTTTATCAACACTATGTTTATAATTCCCTAAAAACATATTCCCATCCATTCCATTCCATTTTGTACCACTTTATACCACAAATATATAATATCACTCCATTATAATTATGTCAAGTTTAGGAGATGATTTTTTTTATTTTTTTTTATTTTTATTGAAAATGAGGAATACTGGCGAAATTAAAGGGAAATATCAATTTGAAAGCAATATTTTATATATCTTTTCTTTTGTATAAATCAATTTTACATAATTTCTTGTTTCATTGAATGGAATTAATTCAATAAATTCCTGAATTTCTCTGCTCCCGAAACTGTTTCTCCACCCAGCCACACGGGTGGGACCTGCATTATAAGCTGCCAGAGAATATATTTTATCATCAAATCTCTGAAGCTGACTATTTAAGTAAAAAATACCCAAATTTAAATTCAAATTCGGATTAAACAGATCGATTGGGCCCTCTATCTGCATCGTTTTATATATTCTTTTGGCAGTGCTGGGCATAATCTGAATCAAACCCTTAGCTCCTGCATGAGAAACGGCCTCCTTTTCAAAATGACTTTCCTGGTGGATTAGAGCGAGAAATGTGGCTACATCAAAATTAACATATCTGGTTAAAAGCTTGTTGATGGTTTCTTCATAGGTTATGGGGTAATTATATTTATACAATTTTTTAAAATTGCCGTATTTTTTTCTAAGAAAATATGCAGTAGTAATTGACCATCTATACTTATCATTGTTCTCATAGGTGCTTAAAAATAATTCGCAGTTATCCAGAAGAAATTTATCACTTATAAATTTCTGAATAAATCTCAGGGTCATATAATCATTCAAATTGGATAGAATTCTGATCATTTTAGAAAAATTTTCATTGGTATCATATTTATAATCTTTTAAAAAAGCTCCCTCTTCTGTATAGGAAATAAAATTTGTTCCAAGTTCTTCTAATGACCTAAAATAATAATAAGACAGGGGATATGCATTTATGGCTTTATTAAAATATATATTTCCCTCTATATTCTTTTTTTGTTTATAACTGGCTATGTATCCTTTCCAGTAATAGATTTTTGCTTTATTGTATTCATCAAAAATATTTAAATCATTATTTATATATATTGATAAAAATTTATCCAGTTTCTGATAATTATTATTTAATAAATAATATCTAAAATATTTATGAAACAATTTTCTTTTATGTTCATTTTTAAAGGTATTTATATTGTTTAATAAAATTTCTGCAGTTTTTTCATCCTGATAATTTAACAAATAATTATATAGGTATTCTCTGTAAAACTTCATTTTTTTATTATTTATAAACTTTTCAAGGTAGTTTTTCTTTCTATTATCATCTTTTATCAATTCGGAATAGGAATTAATATAAATTCCATTGTTTAAATTTTGGTATTTTATTATATCATTATAGGAAGATACAGAATAATAAATTTCCCACCATTCACTCAAATCTTTATACCTGTTTTTTAGTAATATTTTTTTTACTTTTTGCGGGTATTTCTCTGAATAGTTTTTTAATAATTTAATATCATTTTTATCAATAAAACCACTGTGTTTCTTTAAACTTTCCCATATAAATTTTTTTATATTCCTATCATTTCTATAATTATTTTTATCATAAACAATTTTTGCTAAAATTTCATATGCTTCCCTGTAATTTTTTCTTTTTAAAAGACTTCTGGCCAGAACTATTTTTAATTCTTTTTTTATATTCATCTCATATACATTATCAATAAAAAAACTATTGCCAATAATGTCATCAAATTTTTTCTGTTTAAATTTTATTTTGAAAAAATAATAGTAATAATAATCCTTAAAATATGGATAATATACAAGATCTTTCCTAAAATTTACTAAATTGCGATAGGCCTCACTGTATTTTTTTTGATTATAATACAATTTAATTTTTTTCATTAAAGCGACGGAATGGAGGGGAGAATTTTCACCTATTTCCTCCAAATAAAGAAGGGCTTTTTTGTATTTTTTTTGAAGAATAAGGTCGCTGGATTTTTTAAATATTTCTGTATCACTTTCAATTTCAGAATCTTTCAAATATTTTAAGCTGCAGCCTCCAAAATAAAAAAATATTAAAATTGAAATTAAACTAATTCCATAAGTTATACTTTTTTTCATACCCATTATTTCCTGATAATTCAGCTAATTTATCTATTCCATCCTTATTAATAATTAAAAGAAATATGGTTTTATCCTTAACAAGACCGAAGGGTAAGGCTCCTTCATTTAAAGGATTTTTCCTTTTTTCTGCAGGATTCATTCCTTTCAACAACTTACTGGAAAAAAGATAATAATTATTCTCATCAAAATTAAACCATATAGTAATATCCTCTTTGTTTTTACTATATTTTTTTAATATTTTTAGAAAATACCGGGAAGGTTTAGAGTCTTTTAAATTTAATTTATAGGAGTAATATTTATCAGAAATGATATTTTTTAGTTTAAAATCCATAAGATCTATTTTATGAATGACCGGATATTCCGGATCAAGCATCTTTAAAATTTCTTCTTTCTGGGTCCGTTCAATTTTAAAAGATTTTGAAAATGCATAATATGGATTATTATCCTCATAATAAAAAAAAGAGGTATAAAGATACTTTTGATTTAAATAACTCTTCAATTTTTCAATATTTTTCTTAACAGGAATATTCAAGTCAACAACAAAATTATCTGTTTCTCTCCTTAAAAAGCTAAAGATAAAACGAATTTCATTTTCAGAGGCTTTAGTAGCTCCAAAATTCATTTCTCCATTAATAGAATACTTTAGGCCGTTCTTATTAGTTTTAATAATTAAAACTTCTTTTCCCCCGTCATCCTCCATAAAAATCCTATCTTTTATGATAATATCTGCAGGAACAAAATTCTTCTTTTTTTCAATATCCATTAATTACCCTCCAAAAGCGTATCCAAGAATTTGGGTTAGGGGCAGTCCACTTAATAAGCTATAAAAAAACATAACAAACCTTAGATACATTCCAACTGCACCCAGCATTATTAATCCTATAACAATAATGAATCCATACTGTGACATGTTCCTAAATTTTCTTGCCCATCTTTCAGGAAGTAAAATTTGTAAAACATGAGACCCGTCAAGCGGTGGAATGGGAAGTAAATTAAAGGCACAAAGCACAATATTTATTAATAAAAGCATGAATAAAAATAATGCAACACTGGTAGTTGGCAAACTACTAGCAGGAGTTATTAAATGATACAGAATTGTAAATACTATAGCAGAGGCGAGATTAGCTCCTGGTCCCGCAAGTGAAACAAGTAGTTCTCCTTTTTTATAGTCTCTGAAATTTGCAGGATTTACGGGCACCGGTTTAGCCCATCCCACAACAAAAGGAGCACCCAGCAGAATTAACAATCCAGGAACCATAATTGTACCGAATGGATCTATATGTTTAATAGGATTTAAAGTCAATCTCCCCTCATAATAAGCAGTTTTATCCCCCATCTTAAAAGCCGCATATCCATGAGCAGACTCATGGATTACAATTGCATACAAAAGTGAAAATATTTGTAAGGGTATTAAAGCATAATTACTCATTAAAACTTTCTCCTTTCAATCTCAACTAATTTCATATAATTTATTTGTTATAAAAATTTCCAGCAAATCTTTATCTATTTCTCTCATTTCCGCCGCTCTACGCATGATATCAAATGCTTTTTCATTTTCAATTCTTTTTTTATAGGGGCGATCACTGGCAGTCAGAGCATCATATAAATCTGCAACCGCAAGTATTTTTCCTCCAAGCGGTATTTCTTCTTCTGTTTTTTTATTGGGGTACCCCTCGCCATTAAGCTTTTCATGATGTGAAGTTGCTATTTCAGTTACATTTTTATATTTATCAATGAAAGGCATTTGCTCCAGTAATTTTTTCGTAATTACAACATGATTTTTCATTATTTCTCTCTCCCGGAAGCTTAAGGTACCTTTTCGGATAGAAAGCTTTTTGTATTCGTTTTCTTTTATAAATTTTTTATATTCCCCCGAGGAGCTCAAGTACCTATCATTGTAGATTTTTTTAAGTTTTTCAACCTGACTATCGCTTAAAGGCTTATTTTGAACATTAATATTTTTTATAATTTGCAGATACTGATTAATTTTTTCCAGCTGTTTTTTATAATCTTTTTTATCAATAAGATTTTTAAGCAGTTTAACATCCAGATCTTTTTTATATATCTTCATTCTCAACTTTACTCCGGAAAATCCTGCTTCCGTGGATTCAAGCTTGGTTGATTTATTCATAACATTAACCGGAATAGCTACCTTACCCACATCGTGCAGCCATGCAGCCATATTAAGTTCTGCCAATTCATTATCAGAGAACTCTATATCCTTGAACCTTCCTGTATCTATTTCATTGATCTTTTCTGCAATTTTAATTGTATAGTTAGCCACCCTTTCAGTGTGTTTTTTGTTATACGGAGTTCTCTCATCAATAGCAGTAGCCATTACTTTTACGAATGAATTGAATAGGTTTTCTATGTCCTGAATCAACTGGGTTTTAGTTATTGTAATAGCAGCCTGAGACCCTAAAGAGTATATAATATTTTCATATTCCTTTGCAAATGGAATAATTTTATCTTTTTCATTTTTAGCGTTTATAAGCTGAAGAACTCCTATTATTTTATCCTCATGATTTTTTAAAGGTGTACATAAAAAAGATTTTGATCGATACCCAGTTTTTTTATCATATTTAATTGGCCCTTTAAAATCAAACTCTTCATTTTCATATACATCTTTTATATTTACAACTTCTCCGGTTAAAGCCACATATCCCGATACGGTATTCTTTTTTATTGGTACAGGGGGTAAGTCTATAGATTTTTGAGTTGTCCCTCCCAGCTTAACTCCCATCGTATCGTTATACAGTATTTCAAATTTCAAATGATCGTTCTCAACAAGATAGAGAGTACCGGCATCGGCATTGGTAAAAGTTTTGGCTTCCTGTATTATCATTTCAAGAAGCTTGTTGATATTCTTTTCCGCACTTAATGCTATTCCAATCTGGGATAACCTGTTGATATGTTTAATAAATTTATGGGAATATTTTTCTATTTCACTTGTAATATTATCCAGCATATCGGAAAGAGCTTTATCATAGATACTATCCTTCATAAATTATCTCCAGTTATAAATAGTAATCGGGGCGTCTGTCATCAAAAATATTATTTTTTTCTGTAACATTTTTGTCATCAGCTTCTTTGGGGTTAATATTAACAAAATCCGTTACCTTTTCCTTTTTTGCTTTTGACAAATATTCGCCTTTTGGATTTGTAATTACACTTTTACCTGTAAATTCAAGGCCCCTTTCTTTTCCAATGCGGTTAGCCGTTATACAGAATACCCTATTTTCAATCGATCTTGCCGGCATTACACTCTGACAGTAAGGAAGAACCAGGTTTGCAGGATGGGTTATTATCTGTGCTTTTTTAAGGGCTAAAGTTCTTGCAGCTTCAGGGAATATCCAGTCAAAACAGATCATAAGACCGATTTTCACATCTCCAATTTCAAAAACGGGAAAACCCATTTCTCCCTCAGAAAACCTATCTTTTTCGTTTAAGAATAAATGGATTTTTCTATATTTTCCAATATAATTTCCCTTATTAACTATTACCGCACTGTTGTAATACTTATTTTTATCCTTCTCAGCCATTCCCCACACAATGGTTGAGTTAGTTTTTTCTGAAATTTCTTTAAAAGAGTCAACAGTTCTGCCGCCGGGGATAGGTTCTGAATATTTTTGTACTTCCTCAATACTCAACTTATAACCCGTAGTATATAGCTCGGGAAGCACAATTAAATCAAAGGATTCATCCCTTATTTCTCTGTAGAAATTATCTATATTTTTTTGAATATTATTTAAGGCAATATCGCCCTGATAAAATCCAGCTTTCATATTTAAATACTATCACAAAATTGGATTTATTCAATTTAAATCTATATTCTTAAATCTGCAATCCGTAATCTTAAGTCCTAATTCTTCCTCTGCAGGATAATTATTACTTAGAAAAATTAATATCCCTAAAATCACGGATTTATTTATTTATAAGAAATTTCTCAAGCTCATCGATATCTGATACTTTATAATCCGGTTTGTGGTTTATAAATTCATTTCCATTATTATAACCATATTCAACAGCAATACAGTCAATTTTATTATCCCTTGCTCCCTTGATATCATAAAATCGATCCCCGACCATTACGGATTCTTTGTAGCAATCATCCCCTAATTGATTCAGAGTCGATTTTATTATATCTGACTTTGTTAGCTTTTCGTTTTCAAGATTGCTTCCCTCAATTACATCAAAATATTCATAGATTTTATTTTTTTTTAATATTTTTTCGGCAAAGGGTTTTGGTTTGGAGGTAGCAAGAGCGATCTTTTTCCCCCTGATTTTTAAATTGTTGAGGAGATTGTCAGTTCCTTTATATAAACTGTTTTCATAAATACCATATCTTTCATAATATTCCCGGAAAAAAGATATTGCGAACAGCCTTTCGGTTTTTGTTAAATCATATTTTTTAAAAACCTTTTCAAGTGAATCAATACCTATATATTTTTCAAATTCATCGGGGTTTTTAACAATTATCCCAAGTTTTTTAAAAGCGTGGGTAAAAGATTTATTTATACCTTCTTTTGAATCAATGAGAGTACCATCAAGATCAAATAATACTGTCCTATAAGCTCCCATTACATCTCCTTTCCTTTATGAATTTTATTAGAAAATATTATAAATCGGGATGGAATTTTTTTACAAAGATAAACCCCGCCCGCCTTATAAAAATCTATACTGCTATTGCTATCAAGATTGATTTTTTTTGCTTCAACAATCAATACTACCGGATAAGCATCGTGTCTTCTTCCAACATCAAATGCCTCTTTTTTGGTTTCGCTAAGATGTACAAAATTTCTATTCCCCGGCAGCAGCCCGTCATTTTTAATAGAATTTATGTTTCTTCTTGCTGTACCGTGATATAAAAACTTCGGAGGGGTGACTTTTTCATACTCCGGATAAACATCCTCTATACTATGACCGTAATTTGCCCTAATATATCTTTTATTATCGGAAATTGAGAATCTTCCCTTAGGATCATTCCTGACAATTTTTACTATATCTTCCTCATTAATTGAATTAAATTTCTCCTTCAGTTTAGCAATAAATCTATCAAACGCAATACTTCCATCCGGATTGATTTTTAAATTGAATTCTTCAGGATGATGCCTGAGAATATATGACATTGTTTTGGACACTTTTATTTTATCCATTTTAACAGGTTAAATGAAAACCAGCTGCAACTTTATCTCCCATATTTCTCTCATTAAATTTTTTAACTGCAACCTGAGTTTTTTCAACAATTATTTTCATATTTCTTTCTTCTAATTTATTAACTAATTTCTCAGGAACTTTCATAACACCACTGTTTCCAGTTCCTATTATAATAACCTTTGGGTTTTTATTCAAGACCCAATTCAAATCCTCCAGATGAAGTAAATGTCCCTCACTTCTCCACCAGTTTGATTTTATTTCATTCTCATAAATTAAAAGATCAGAAGTAAATTTTTTTCCATCAATTACTATTTCACCAAATTTATAATCTTCAATTTTCATACTACCTCCTCATCTTTAATAAAATTTGTAAAATTTTGAAACAAAATCAAATACATTCGTATACCATAATGAAAAAGACAAATAATCAACAAAAATACAAATAGGCACCTTCCCTTTCTTGCCTCCCTATTTTATAGGGAGGCTTGCCTACTTTTTAAATTTTGGATTAATTAAAAAAATATATTAAAACTTATCTATAATATCTTGAGTTTTTATGATTTTAACACCTTTTTTTTCAGCTTTTTTGATAACTTCACGGGAAGTTTCTTCATCAATACCGGTAATTGCATCTTCAACCAGATATAATTGAAACTCCAGTCCATTCCCGTTATTTATTTTCATAAAAGATTCAACAGCTGCTTTAACACAGTAATCTGTCGTATATCCTACTATATATATTTTTCTAATATTATTTAATTGAATTAAATATTTTATAAACGGTAAAAAATTGGGGTTTGCTTCTGCGCTGTAATGATTTTTTAAAAATATATAATTATATAGAGAGGTTTTATTATTTTCATCAAGGTCATTCTCAAAAAATTCTTTTATACCATCAATTCTATACCAGTACCCTATTTCCTTTTTCTTTCTGTAGAAATCCATATAAGCAGGCCTTTTTGCATCATCTGTGCCATATATAGCATGAAAAGGAAAGGGTCCTCCATTGATTTCAAATTCTTCATCGGTTTCAAGATGGGCATCGGCACTACCGGCTTCTATTTGGTGATTTATTCTAAATAGTTCATTTAAATTTAATATATTTGGAAGCTTTTCTTCAGCACCTTTAACATATAAGTTTCCATTTTCCGGATCATAAAAGCATCTCTGAACATC
>VSIX01000088.1 GCA_008086245.1 Candidatus Mcinerneyibacterium aminivorans | reverse complement strand
TTTTATTTGAAGGTTTAACATTTAAGCTATTTACTATTTACTTTTTACTATTCACTATAAAATCATGCTAATGATTTTTAAAAGTCTCATTACCTGGTATTTCTTCTATGAAATAACATCCGTTACTCATTACTAGAAGTCTTTTTTATGTATACTTCCGTCACTCAACGAATTAATTTTCCTTTACTCTAAAAGCATCAATTGGTATAATTATTTAAGTAGTTTAATATCGAAAATATAAATGGTTGGTTGGTGGTGGGCAGTATTGTTATTCAAATATTTGATTCTAAATTTAATTTTTACATATAGAAAGGAGACAATTTAAATGCAGGATAAATTAACACTTGATAAGCTTGAATCTTGGCTTTGGGAATCGGCTAATATTTTGAGGGGTAGAATTGATTCCGGTGATTATAAGAATTATATTTTTGGAATGCTTTTTCTAAAAAGAATCAGTGATGTTTTTGAAGAAGAGTGTAACAGAATAAAAGAGGAGCATGGGGAAGCTTTAATGTATGATGAGGATTTTCATAAATTTCTTGTACCTGATAAGGCAAGATGGGATAATATAAAAAACACTACAAAAGATATAGGTGCTGCTATAAATAAAGCATTTGAAGAGCTTGAGCAGGAAAACCCAAAACTTCTGGAAGGTGTTTTAACTCCAATTGATTTTAATAATAAGGAAAGATTGCCGGATTCAACACTTGAGAAATTAATTCAGCATTTCTCTAAATACAGTCTTAAAAATAAAGATTTAGAGGATCCGGATATTCTTGGCAGAGCATATGAATATCTTATAAATAAATTTGCCGATGATGCCGGTAAAAAAGGTGGAGAGTTTTATACCCCGCAAAATGTTGTAAAATTACTTGTTGAAGTACTCGATCCAAAACCAAAAATGAGAATACATGACCCGTGCTGTGGTTCGGGTGGTATGCTTGTATATTCAGCTGAACATTTAATTGAAAAAAATCAAAATCCTTCGAATCTTACTCTAACTGGGCAGGAGATTAATCTAAATACCTGGGCTATTTGTAAAATGAATATGCTTCTTCATAGATTATACGATGCTAAAATAGTAAAAGGCGATACAATGGAAAATCCTAAATTTACCGAAGGCGGCGAACTTAAAAAATATGACATAGTTATTGCAAATCCCATGTGGAACCAGAAAAACTGGAACAAGGCAGATTTTAAAGAAATGGCTTATGATAGATTTCATTACGGATATCCTCCGGGGAATTCTGCAGACTGGGCATGGATCCAGCACATGCTGGCAAGTACAAATAGAGATGGGAAAGTTGGAGTAGTTCTGGATAACGGTGTTTTATTTAGAAGCCGTTCTGAGGGGAAAATAAGAAAAAAAGTTTTACAGAATGATTTAATTGAGGCCGTTATAGCATTACCGCCAAATCTTTTTTATAATACTTCATCCCCGGGCTGTATTTTGATATTGAATAAAAACAAACCCGAAGATAGAAAAAATAAAGTAATTTTTATCTACGGAGAAGAGGATTATGAGGAGCTAAGCAATCAAAATAAATTGAGAAAACAGGATATAGAAAAAATTGTAAATACATATAATAATTTTGAGGATAATGAAAAATACAGCAGGGTTGTGGATATGGAAGAGATAGAAAGAAATGACTTTAATTTGAATGTTCCCAGATATGTAGATACAACAGAACCAGAAGAGGAAATTGATGTTCAGGAAGTTATTGATGAATTGAATGAGATTGAAGAAAAGAGAGAAGATGTTGAGAGGGAGATGAAAGGTTTTTTGGAAGAGTTAGGTTTTGATTTAGATAACAAATAATAGATAACAGATAACAAGCAAAAAACAGATAATAGTGAATAGTGAAAAGATTATAGATAAAAAATAAAGGAATATTATGAGTGAAAATGAATATAAGAAAATTCAACTAGGGCCAAAAGAAATTAAAATTCCAAAAGTTTGGCAATATGAAAATATAACAAATTATGTAAAATTTAAAAAAGGTTCAGAACCAGGAAGAAAAAATTACTGTGATATTAATAAGGGGATTCCTTTTTATAGAGTTGGAGATTTATCTAATAAAAATAATGATTATTTAGTTCATACAAAATTAAAAAATATTCCTAGAAGTAAAAAAGGAGATATTTTAATTTCGTTGGATGGTTCTTTAGGTATTGTAAGAAAAGATATTGAGGGAGCATATTCATCTGGTATTAGAAAAGTGAAGATAAGAAATAATAAAATTAATTATAAGTTTGTTTATTATCTATTAAAAAGCAAATTTGTCCAAACTATTTTAAATATTTATTCTATAGGAACTACAATAAAACATGGTTCAAAATCAATTAAATATATGAAAATCCCTGTCCCACCGAAAAATGAACAAAAGAAAATAGCTGATATTTTGGGGAGTGTTGATAGGGCTATTGAGAAGACTGATGAAGTTATTGAAAAAACAGAAAAGTTAAAAAAGGGTCTTATGCAAAAATTATTAACCAAAGGAATCGGACATGATGAATTTAAGGAAGTGAGGATTGGGCCGAAAACGTATGAAATTCCTGAGGAATGGGAGATATTATCCCTTAAGAAAGTATCTAAAATTAAAGGAGGAGGGACTCCTCAAAGATCTGTAAAAGAATATTGGGAAGGGAAAATTCCTTGGTTAACTTTATCTAATATATCTACGAAAAATAAAAATTTTATATCTAAAACTGATGAATATATTACAGAAAAAGCGTTGAATGAAAGTTCTGCAAAATTATTGCCTTCAGGAACTATAATGATTAGTAGTAGAGCAACAATAGGAGAAGGAGTTATTAATAGAGTTCCAATGACAACAAATCAAGGCTTTGTAAATATAATTTGTGATAAATCAAAATTTTATAATTTGTATGGATTATATTTGTTAAGGTCTTTTAAAAATTACTTAATATCTTTAGCAGGAGGTAGTACTTTTTTGGAAATTAGTAAAAAAAGTTTTAGAAATATAGATGTTTTTATACCAAAAATTAAAGAACAAAAATTAATAGCAAATATTTTACTGAATATCGATAATAAAATAAAAAAAGAAAAAAAATATAAAGAAAAATTAGAAAGATTGAAGAAAGGATTGATGCAGAAGCTTTTGACTGGGAAAATTAGAGTTAAGACAGCTAATAGTGAATAGCGTACAGATAACAGATAAAAACAGCTGATAGAGAACAGCTAATAGATAACAATTATAAACAATTGATAGATGACAGATAAAATATAGCTAAAAGATTACAGTTAAAAGCGAACGAATATTTAAAATATAGAAAATTTAAAATGTAATCTGTTAGCTTTTAGTTGTAGGCTGTATAAAGGAAGGGTATTGATTGTATTCGGAAAATAGTGTTTTATATGAAAAGGCTTTTAGATTTAGTATAAGTGCAATAAAACTTTGTAAAAAACTACAATCAAATAATGAATATGTAATGTCTAAGCAATTATTAAAAAGTTCAACAAGTATTGGGGCTAACATAAAAGAATCAAAATATGCTCAAAGTAAGAAAGATTTTATTTCAAAATTAAATATTTCACTAAAAGAAGCTGGAGAAACAGAATACTGGCTTGAATTACTACATGAAACAAAATATATATCAAAAGAAAAAGCCAGCAAACTCTTGAAAGATTTAAGAGAATTAATAAAAATGCTTGTATCGTCAGTTAAAACGGCGAAATACAATTTAAGAAAGGAAAAGAAATGAGTATTGAAGAAAATGGTTTTTTAGGAGAAGAAATAAAAAAATATGAAGAAAAATATAAAGAAAATAACAAAGAACTCATTAATCTTTTTATAAAAATTAATAAGTTAGGAAATAATTTAATTACAAAAATATCAAATATTAAAGAAAATATAAATACAGATGAAAAATTATGTCTTTTGTTATTATATAATCGATTATTAGAACTTTTCCAAAGTGCATATATTTTAAAAGTAAAAGGAATAGAACATACTTTTATTGTATTATTAAGGTCAATATTTGAATATTTTTCTATGTTTTGCTTAATATTTGATGGGAAAATAGCCGGAAAAGATTTTTTAGAATATTATCCTGCAAAACAGAAATTGAAATTTTTAAATTGGTTATATAATAATACAAAAAGTAACAACTATGAAGAATTAAAGGAAGAATCAGAAGATGAGTTGGAAGGTTTAAAAAATTTTATAAATAAATATTCTGAAAAAAATATTAATAAAACTCCTCAAAAAATATTTAATAAAATTGAAGGGATGTTGTTAGAAGCTAATAACGTTGATGAATTAACAGTTAAACGGATTTATTCAAAATTTAGTTTTTTTTCTCATCCCACTAAAGAAGCTTTGCAAGAATCATTTGTTCAGAATGATAAAATTTCTGAATTAAAATATGGCCCAAAATATAAGGAAAAAGATTTATTTTATTTGATGTTATCATTTTATTTAGATGCTATTAGTATTTTAAATACAATATATTCATTGGATTTTTCTGAAAGAATTAAAAAATTAGGTTCAAAATTAAATGATTTAGCAGAAACAAAGGATGAGAATGAACAATTATAATTTTCATTTTTTTTATATTATTTTATTTTATTTTTTATCTGTTATCTATTCACTATTAATTGTAATCTATTTACTATTCTCCGTTACTTATACATTTTTTCAAAATTGTAATCTGTCATCTGTCATCTATCCACTAAAAAAGAGGAGCTTTTATGAAAACTGAATCCTGGAATGAATATACAAAATCCGAAAAACCCATTTTAAGTATCTTTGATAAGTTGGGATATAAGGTTTTTGATATAAATGCTAAGCATGAAGATATACCCGAAAGGGAGAAAGAAACTGAAGTAATATTAAAATCAAATTTAAAAAGAGCTATAAAAAGAATAAATCCATGGATAAATGATTATAATCTTAAAAAAGCTGTGGATAAGATAAATCCCGATAAGATACTTGCACATGATTTAATAGAAGCCAATGAATTGATTTATGAGAAGCTGGTAAATTATATTTCTCTTGAACAGGATTTGGGACAGGGGAAAAAGAATCAAACGGTGAAATATATAGATTTTGAAAATCCGGAAAATAATGAATGGATGGTTTTGAATCAGTTTAAGGTTGAGGGAACAGAGGAAAATATCATTCCCGATATTACTATTTTTGTAAATGGGTTACCGGTTGGTGTAATTGAATGCAAGTCTCCATTTATAGATGACAGTCAGGAAAAGGCTATTGAACAGTTGTTAAGATATCAAAATCAGAGGGATACTCAAGATATTGTTGAGGGAGCAGAAAAATTATTCTATCCAAATCAGATTACTATTGCTGCATGGGGAGATTCGGCTTCTGCCGCTGTTATTGGGGCTAGTCATGAACATTACAGGGAATGGAAAGATTTATATCCTTATGATGAGGAAAATATTGAGAAACTACTTGATAAGGATAGTTTAAATAATCAGGACAAACTAATATTTTCAATGTTTGAAAAGAGTAGATTGCTGGAATTAATAAGAAACTTCACTGTATTTAAAAAAGGGCATGGAAGTACAACTAAAATAATGGCAAGATACCAGCAGTATAGGGCTACTAAAAAGGCTTATAATAAGATTAAGAATAAAAAGGATCCGGAGAAAAGAAGCGGGACAGTGTGGCACACTCAGGGTTCCGGAAAATCCTATACAATGCTTTTCTTATCGCTTCTTATAAAAAGAGATGATGAACTAAAAAATTCTGCAATGCTTATTGTAACTGACAGGGTGGATCTGGATGAACAGATTACTAAAACATTTGTTAGATCCGGATTTCCGAATCCCGAAAATGCGGATAGCATAGATGATTTAAAGGATAAGTTAAGAAATGCAGCGGGAAAAACAATTACAACAACTGTACATAAATTTCAGGAATCGGGAGATAAGATATTTCCGGTATTGACTAAAAATAAAAATATATTTGTACTTGTTGATGAGGCACATAGAACCCAGTATAAAGAGTTAGCTGCAAATATGAGAAGAGCTCTTCCAAATGCAACCTATATCGGTTTTACGGGAACTCCTATTGATAAGAAAACAAGAAGTACATTAAAAACTTTTGGAGATTATATAGATACATATACAATAACACAGTCTGAAAATGATGGAGTAACCCGTCCAATTTTCTATGAGAGCAGATTGGCCCATTTGAATGTAGAAAAGAATATTGATGATCTTTTTGAAAGGATATTCAAGGACAAAACCGAAGAGGAAAAAGCTAAAATTAAGGAAAAGCATGCCAGTCCGAGAGTTCTAGCAGAAACCAGACAGAGGATAAAAAAGATTGTCCTGGATATTACGGATCATTATGAGAATAAGATTGAACCTTTTAAGGCACAGGTTGTAACTGTAAGCAAACTTGCGGCGGCAACATATAAAGAATTTTTTGATGAATATTCTGATTATGAATCGGCAGTGATTTTATCCGAGGGAAGCAATAATGAAGAGGAAATTATTAAAAAATACAATCATTATTATAAAAATAAAGAAAAATATATTGCTAAGTTTAAAGATGAAAACGACCCTCTAAAATTTTTAATAGTTTGTGATATGCTGCTTACCGGTTTTGATGCTCCTTATGAACAGGTTATGTATCTGGACAAACCATTAAAAGAACATAATTTGCTTCAGGCTATTGCGAGGGTAAATCGTGTTTATGAGGATAAAAATTACGGTTTAATAGTTGATTATTACGGAGTATTCAGATATTTAAAAGAAGCTCTTGAGATATTTAGAGATGAAGATATTAAAGGTGCGGTTACTGAAATTAAAAATGCAATTCCTAAACTTGAAAGCAAGCATAACAAGATTATGAAATTTTTTAGAGATATTGATATGAATAATTTAGAAGAATGCATTAAAGCATTTAAGGATGAAGAAAAAAGAATTAAATTTAAAAATGCCTACAGGGAGTTTGCAAAATATATGGATATAGTGCTTCCCGATCCTCAGGCATTGAAATATAAATCCGATTTAAATAGGCTGGGTAAAGTATTTAAAGCTGTAAAAAATCATTATAGAGAAGCATTAAATATTAGGGGAGCCGGGAAAAAGGTAAGAAAATTAATTGATGAACATGTAAGGGCTACTGATATTGAACTTTTAAATGATCCGGTTCCAATTATTGATAAAGATTTTGATAAAAGAATTCAAAAAATTGATGATGAGGAAGTAAAAGCCAGTGAGATGGAACAGGCAATAAAAAAGGAGATAAGTGTAAGAATTGATGAAAATCCCGTATATTTTGAGAGCCTTAAGGAGAAACTTGAAAGATTGATTAAAGAAAAAGAAGAGGAAAGATTACAGTTTGATTTTGATGAATATATGGATGAGCTTAATGAAATTATTGAACAGATTAGAAATATTGATAAAATGACCCAGAAAATGGGAATGGACAAAAATGAATTTGCTGTTTATGAATTATTGTTAAAAAATAAGGAAATTGAAAAAAGAGAATCTCGGGATAAAACCGATAAAGTGGCGGAGCCTGTAACTTATGATTTGAATACTGATTTTGACAAAGACCCTTATGTTAATAAGGAGTTTAGAGATTTAGCAAAGAAATTACTGGGAATTATAAAGAATATGAAAACTGTTGACTGGAAGTGGAAGGAAAATACAGTTATAAAAAATATGAGAAAAAATATAAAAATTGAATTAGTTAAACACGAGGAATTCAAAAAGAATTATGAGGAAATAACAAATCAAATTATCAATATAGCTAAAAGTATTTTCTAATATGGGAGAAGAAGTGTATAAATTAAAAGTAGGTAAAAGAGATATATCCTATAAGGTTGAAAGAACAAACAGAAAAACAGTTGGAGTAATCTTTGACCCTGAAAAAGGAGTAATAATAAGAGCTCCTGAAAAAGTAAATAAAAATAAAATTCAAAATATTGTTAAGAAAAAGTCAAACTGGATTCTAAAAAAAATAGAAGAGCATGAAAAAATAAAAGGTAAACCTAAAAAAAAGGAGTTTGTAAGTGGTGAAAAACTATCATATCTTGGAAGAAGATATAGGATAAAATCAAAAGAAATTAAAAATTCAAAAAAGGTTAAAATTAAATTTTATCAGGGTAAATTTATAATTAAAACAGGAGATAAGCTAAGTAAAAAAGAAAGAGAGCAGAAAGTAAGAGAAAAGTTAATAGAATGGTATAAAGAACATGGAAAAAACTTTATACAAAAAAGAGTAGTTAAATTCAACAAAAAACTGGGAATTAAACCTAATAAAATAAAAATAAAAAAACAACAGAAAAGATGGGGAAGCTGTAGTAAAAACAAAACCCTTAACTTTAACTGGAAACTCCTTATGGCTCCAGTAAGTGTTATCGACTACATAATAGTCCATGAATTATGCCATCTCTTATACCCAAACCACTCCAAAAAGTACTGGACCCATGTCTCAACCCTAATCCCGGATTATAAGGAAAAACAGGAGTGGTTGAGGGTTAATGGGAATGAGCTGGAAATTTAGTTTATAGCGAATAGTGAAAAGATTATAATTAAAAGGGGGAAATTAATGTCATATTATGTTGAAAAGTTTGAAAAGCATAAAATTCATAACTTAATTAATCAAATTGAAAATTTACTTTCACAAGATAATTTAAACAATATTGAAAAAACACCAAATGAACAAGCAAGAATAGAAAGATTCGAACTTGTGTTTAGAAAAGTCAAAAAGACAATAAATTCAGTTGATCCAAAATCAATATCCTATAAGAGTTTAAACAATCTTTATTCACATTTGCAAAATGCTTATAAACATATTAGAAAGTATACTAATAATAAAAATATTTCTGAGTTAAATAATATGGATAATTACCTTGATAATGTAATTATCCAAATAAATAGAATAAATAATGTACAAACACCAGAAGATGTAGCTAATTTAAAAAATGATGTTACTAATTTTCGAAGATCTGTTGGGCAATATAGAACTAATATTTCAAATAAGTATAATGAAAAAAAAGAAGAATTAGATGATATTTTTTCGAAAATTAAGAATAGAAAAAAAAATTTAGAAAGAAATCTTAATAAACTAGAAAAAAAAATTGAAAATGATAAATCAAGAATTGATAATGCTATTCAAAATGCTCAAAATAGAATCTCAGAGTTTCAAGAACAGTTTTCAAATTCGCAAGAAAAAAGACGCGATGATTTTGAAGATTTTAAAAATGATTTAAATAATGATGCTGATAAATTAATAGATAGATTAAAAAATAATTTTGGCAAATTACAAGAAAAATTAAATACAAAAGAAAAAGAATTAGAAGATGAAATAAAATCTCAATATGAATCTTATAAAAAGATTTTTGAAGAACAGAAAGAAAAAGTTGAAAAAATTGCAAATGTAATATCTTCGACTGGAATGTCTGCAGGATATAAGAAAATAGCTAATAGTTCTAAGTGGGCAAAAAGATTTTGGCAAGCTGTTACTGTTTTATCAATATGGGGATTAATATATTTTGGAATTAGATTTATAAATTCATTTACTCCTATGATAGAAACTACTGCTAGTACAAATTGGCCTGCATTTTTTGCAAGATTAATTGTCGTTTCTGCTTTTGGTTCATTGTCTGCATATTCAGCAAAACAAGCAAGTAAAAGTCTTGAATCTGAGAGATATAATAGGAAAATGGAATTAGAGTTAGCTTCAATTGATCCATATTTATCTATTTTGCCAGAAGAAAAACAACATGAAATTAAAGAAGATTTAGTCCATAACTTATTTGGTAAACAAGATATTTCTTATTTAAAATTAAATAAAGAAGATGATAAGGAGATTGATGAAGTTTCTCCACATATTGTTGTTAAAGCGGCAAAAAATATATTTGATTATTTTATGAAATAAAAGCAATTAAATATAAGAAAGGAGATTTTGATGAGTTTAATTTGGTGGGAAAAAACAGTTGAGTATTTGTTTTTAAAAAAATATTATGATAAATTATTGAAGGGAGTTGCTCCTTTAGATGGAAGCCATGAAAAAGCTGGAGATTTAATATTTAGCAAGGGAAATACATTTTTATTAATTGAATTCAAAAGAGATTTTAAATCAATTAAATATGAACAAGGAAAATATGAAAACTATAAAAAAGCAAAAGAAGAACTAAAAGACTCTTCAAACCATCATATAATTATTTATGGAGAAGAAAAAGACAAGAAGTTGTTATTAAAATGTCAGACATATTTTAATGAAAAAGATATTAACATCAATAATAAAAAAGAATTATTTGGGAGAGCTGTTAAATATAATGAATTTGTATCATATTTAGTAAAATTATTAAGACATAAAGAAGATCATAAGAATACTACTAATCAGAATAATCAAAAAAGTAATAGTTCTAGTACTAGTTCTAGTACTATTGAACGGGTTATTCAAAAATATAAAGATGTTACTATAATTGGGATTAATAATGAAAATATTGTTCCTATGACCTTGCAGGATTTTTATAAAAACAGTCATGTATTTCAAAAAAAAATAGAAAAAGAGATTACTAAAGGTAGTACTGGTAAAGACAAAAATATTAATAAAAATAACAAGAAAGATAAAGATATTTCTATAGATATGGATTAGTAGGAATAGCAACTTAGTTAAGATAATGAGGTCATACATTAAAGGTTTAATGTCAAGAAAAAATACAAAGATAAGATTCTTTTTTAGGAGTTGTGGTATAAAGAATAAGGAGATAAAATGAGTAATTTAAAATTATTTAATATTAAAAATGAATTATTACGACATAAGAACAGTAGAATTGCTGAGGTGTATATTAATGTTTTTAATAAATCTTTAGGAAATATAATAAATCCTTTAGAAAGCTTATAGAGATATTTACGACAGTCGGATAATGTGCATATATAAGAATATTTACGATATATGTTGTTAATATGGGAGTTATATGACATACAACTTGGTTTAATTATAACTATTTATATATTATTGAAGGAAGTTGAAATATTTTAGTTAAGAGAAATCATATGGTGTTGTATGGTAATTATGTAGAATATTTTTACTATACTAAGTAAATAATAAAAGGGAGTGATTTTATGAAATGGTTTAATATTATTGCAGGGATTAGTTCTATTATTTCATTATTTATTTCTTGTTTTGTTGCTGATAAAGTGATAAAAATAAGTAAAAAATTAAAAATTGATAGTTCAACAAATGTTGGTAAACAAACAGCTATTGGAAAAGATAATAATATTTCAGGAAGAGATATGAAATGATAGAAGAGCTTAAACAACTTATATTTGGTAATAATAATAAATCAGCAGGTAGAGATATTATAGATGTAGAAAAAACGTATAATTTTGATCCACATCCCATACGTTTTTATGAAGGAGATATAAGAGAAATTATTTTGTGTTTTTCTGAGGAAGTAGAGGAGTTGGGGAATGTGATTGAAGAAACAGATGATTTTTATAGACCTCATATAGAAAAAAAGAATGAAATAAATAATCTTTCTGAAAGATGCTTTAAACTTATCCAAAAGAATAGTTTAAATTACTTTCATAAAATTGATAATTTTTTATATAATAGAAGAAATGAAGAATATTTAAATAAATATTTAAATACAGCAAATGAATTAAATAATAAGATAATATGTAATAGGACTGAATTTGAATATTTTGAGCAAATATTTGATGCCCTTTATACTTATGTAGTTGAAAAGAATAATCATGATTTGAAATTTGAGAAAAAATTAATATGGATTTTTTTACATTATATGTATTATAAATGTGATATAGGTGAGAAACATGATAAAGCCACATAAATATATGGATTTAGAATTTTCAGTGCTGAATGTTAGTAGTTTGATTATTAAAGAATTAAAACAACAAAAAGATGAGAAATTAAAATATCATCAATTATATGTAAAAGTATGCAATGAGCTTGATGAAGAAATAAATGAATTGTTTCTAGATTCATTAAGTTTTCTATTTATTTTAGGAACTATAGAATATAAAAAAGATAAAGATTGTGTGGAGTTGATTCGATGAAAATTTCTAAGATTTATTCAAATGACAATAGATTTGAAGATATTATTTTTAATGATGGATTAAATGTAGTACTGGGTAAAATAATAAATAGAGAAAATCTTGATTCTGATTCTCATAATTTAGGAAAATCAACTTTAATAGAATTAATTGATTTTATGTTTTTGAAAGAATTAAGGAAGGGGCACTTCCTTAAAGATAACTTTGTAAAGTTCAAAGAGCATGTATTTTTTATGGAATTAAAAATAAAGGAAGCAAATTATGTAACTATAAAAAGGGGAGTAGCTAATAATACTAAAATCTATTTAAAAATTCATGGGAACAGCAATCAAAATTATGTAGAAGAAAATGATTGGGATTATAGTAAATTACCTTTGACTTCAAGAATACCTGAAAAAAATCCTAAGAATATATTAAATGATTTAATCTTATTTAATGAGATTTTACCTTATAATTATAGAAAATATATAACTTACTTTTTAAGAACACAGTATGATTATGATAAAGTTTTTAAGCTTTCTAAATTTAGAGGTAGAGATAAATCTTGGAAACCTGCTTTGGCAAAACTATTAGGATTTAATGGTGAATTAGTAAGAAAAAAATATGATATTGAAAAGGAAATAAATGAAAAAGATAAATTACTTAAGGAAATGGAATCTGAATTAAAAATAAGCATGAGTGACTTAAATAGATTGAAAACTTTGATGAACGCTAAAAAGAAAAAAAGAGATGAAGTTGCTGAAAAAATTGATAACTTTGATTTTTATTTTAAGGAGAGGGATTTAAATAGAGAATTAATTGAAAAAATTGAAACTAAAATATCTGAATTAAATACTAAAGAGTATAATTTGAAATATGATATTTCTCAAATAAAGGAATCTATAGACAAGCAGACTGAGTTTAATATTGATAGAATTAATAAATTATTTGAAGAAGTAAATGTTCATTTTCCTGACCAACTTAAGAAAAGTTATGATGAATTAGTCGATTTTAATAGAAAAATTACTGAGGAAAGAAGTAATTTTTTAAATCAGAATTTAGAAAGAAAGAAAAAAGAATTAAAAGAGGTTCTTTCTAGACTGGAACAGCTAAATAATAAACGAAATGAAATTTTGTCTGTATTAAAAGAAAAAGATTCTTTTGCAAAATTTAAGAAATATCAATTGGAATTAGTTGAAATCGAAAATGAAATAAGTGAATTATCAAATAAACTTAATAATTTAAAAACTTTACAAGATATTTTTGATGAAAAGCAGGAACTAATAAGAGAATTAGATAGTGTAATATTTGAAGAAAAATCTGATTTTAATTCAGGCAGTGAACTATTTGAATCTATTCAAAATACTTTTACTGAATTGGTTGATAAAATATTAGATGAAACTGCTATTTTATATTATGAGATAAATAATTCAGATAACATTGAATTTGAAGCAAAAATAACTAGTTTAGATGAAGATGAGTTAACTTCAAAAGCAGATGGATATTCTTATAAAAAAATGCTTTGTGTTTGTTTTGATTTAGCCATATTAATTAATTATAATGATAACAGATTCTTTGAATTTGCTTATCATGATGGTAGTTTTGAGTCAATGTCTGACACTAAAAAAATTAGGTACTTAGATTCTATAAGAAATATATGTGAGAAGTATGATATACAGTATATTTTAACTGCTTTAGAAGATGATATACCTAGAACGAGTGATGGAGAATTATATAATATTAAAGAAAATGAGATTTGTATTACTCTGGATGACAGAGAAAATGATAGAGGGCGTTTGTTTGGGTTTAGTTTCTAATTTGAAGAGTTGTACGTCGTATAACATATTGTTAGCGAAATCTAGTTACAGTATATAAATTATAGAAACAAAATGGGGTCACACATTAAAGGTTTAATGTCAAGAAAAAATACAAAGATAAGTTTCTTTTTTAGGAGTTGTGGTATAAAGAATAAGGTGATTAAATGAGTAGTTTAAAATTATTTAATATTAAAAATGAATTATTACGACATAAGAACAGTAGAACTACTGAGGTTTATATTTATGTTTCTAATAAATCTTTAGGAAATATAATAAATCCTTTAGACAGCTTATAGAGATATTTACGACGTATGTCGTTAATATGGGAGTTAGGCGACAGACCAAAACAAATTTATATCTTTCTCGCACGGTGTATTGATATAATTTTTATTATTTAGCAAAGATAATTATTAATCTTGGAATCAAAACTATCGAGAAAATTTATGAAGGGGTTATTTATGAATACAGTTAATTATGTAAAAGATTCAGATATTTATCAAGAACTTATAAAGGATGCTGATAAATATTTACCTGAAGTTGAACAACCATTAAACAAAATAAAATTATCAGTACAGCTTGATGAATTTCAGTACTATATTCATAATGTTGGCTATTGGTTATTTCAATATGATAAACAAATATCAGAATTAAGTTATTCCATAAAATTTCTTAGAAATTTTGATTATAATAAATTTAATAATGATAGTAAACCAAACAGAGTTGATCATTTGGATTATACTATATCTAATTATTATATTAGATTATCTTCGATACTTGATAAAAGTTTGCAAATAATAAATGCTATATTTCATCTAGGAATATCGGAATATGGTGTTAAGGAATCAACAATAAAAACCAATAGTTTTGTTAAAAAAACGGATGTTTTAAAACCATACAAAAAAATGAAAAAAGTAGTATCTAATGGTAAAAATATTAGAAATTCAATAATACATAGGGATTTTTATACTGATAAGAACCTTCATAAACTCAGATATTTTTATTCTTTAGATAAAAATTTAGTTGTGTTCAAAGATAAATATTTAAATGAATATAGAAGAGATAGATTGAATGAATATTTAAATGATATTGAACAAGAATTTAATGAACAATTTGAGAATTTAATTTCGGTTATATCAACATTTTTGGATAAATTGCATTTAATTTATATAAAAAAGAAAAAAGAATTTAAAGCAAGAGGTTTGGTCTGATCGTCTAACAGAGTGTTCCCGTGGACGCTCAAAGAACGGGCTACCCTTCGGGACATGCCTTCTGGTACGATGTTAGCTGGTGTTACTGTCATACAAACTGGAAGCTAAATTTAAGCAAACATAAACAAAAGGACTCACACATTAAAGGTTTAATGTCAGGAAAAAATACTTATCCTGTAAAGGTTTAGTTTTTTAAATGACATTTCTCTCTCTCTTAATCTTAATAATAACATATTCATTCTGCTACTATTCTCTTTATTCCAATAGGATACCAAGAAATCCAGCTCTGCTGGATTTCGATTGTATAAACAAATGGGGTCAGGTCTTCACATTTATACAAAGTTCTTGATTCTTTTACAGGAGATGTTAATATTTAATTATTATGGCACGACCTATAAGAGTTGAATATCCATATGCAATATATCATATAATAT
>VSIX01000087.1 GCA_008086245.1 Candidatus Mcinerneyibacterium aminivorans | reverse complement strand
TTTTCTCTTTTTTCGGCACTTTTATGAGCAATCAACCTGTCCGGAAGGTTAAAATCGAATTCTGATGTTTTCATTATGTTTTCACCCTTGAAATATCAACATTTGTATAATAAAATTTTAATATTTGCTTGTATGAATAACCCTTTTTACCCATATAATAAGCACCCCACTGGGATAGGCCAACTCCATGTCCCCATCCTTTACCATTAAAAACAAAATAACCATTTTGGGATTTTAGCTCAAACATAGTTGATTTTAAATCTTTGCTTCCAAGTTTTAATCTAAGATTATTCCCGGTGATTTTGAATTCTTTAGTCTTTGCAGTAATTTTAATATATTTTACCCTTCCTGAACGGGTATAATGAAGTTTAATATTTTTAATTTCCTTTAAGTTTAAAAGTTTTTTAAACCTCTTTTTAGAAATCCTAAAAGACCAATTATCATGAGGGGTATTTATGGAAAATGGATCCCTTTTTGCCTTGAGATAATGAAGACTATTCCCATTACTATTCCATACTTCTGAAGAGGAAGCTGTATAACCTCCGGATGTTGAATGATAAAAAGAATATATTATCTCATTTTTATAGGTCAAAACAATATTTTCTGTTTCTTTTACAGCTTTATTTGTGCTTTTTCTTTCAGCTTTTAGTCCTCCATAAACCTGTGATAAATACGAAGAATCAAGATGGAATATGTCGCTGTTATTTTCCTGAATTTTTTTATAAACAAAAGTTCTGGCTGCCACTGCCTGTGCCTTTAAGGTGCTCATTGGCCATTTATAATTAATTTCTTTGGGCAGAACCCCCTTTAAGTAAGATTCAATATCAAGCTTATTGATAACCTTTAGAGCAAAATAATCTCCAATAATTATAATTTTACCCCTATAATTTTTATTATTAATATAATTATACCCATTTAAGGCTTTAAGTTCAATTTTATTTTTATTTGTTGGAATATTATTAATATATAGATTTCCGTTGTTAGTGCTAATAGTAGAGATTTTTTGTATCTTACCTTCTACCCTGTACTCTTTATCACCCAAATTTACCGATTTGGTTTTGTTTAAAATAAGGGCTGACACATCATAAGCAAGAAGCAGTTTGATATATAAAATAAATATAATTAATATTAACAATTTCTTTTTCATAACGATTTAAATAACCTAATTATTATACTTATAATTATGCTGATAATAACCATAGATGTTATAGGAAAATAGAATGTAAAATTCTTTTTTTCTATATAAATATCTCCCGGCAGGTTGAAGAGTTTTATTTTCCCATTAGTAAAATATATTAATACCCCAAGGAATACAAGCACGATCCCTGCTAAAATAATTAATTTGGCAACTTCTTTATTTAACTGCATTGCTTAAAGTATATATTTATTTATATCCTTATCCTTCATGAACTCATCAAGTTTTTTACTTACATATTCCTTATCAACCTTAAACTCATCTTTCTTATGTTCGGATGCTTCAAATGAAATATCCTCAAG
>VSIX01000086.1 GCA_008086245.1 Candidatus Mcinerneyibacterium aminivorans | reverse complement strand
CCGGTTCCTTTAAATTCTTCAAATATAACATCATCCATTCTGCTTCCTGTTTCTACCAGTGCAGTTGCTATTATGGTTAAACTTCCTCCCTCTTCTATGTTTCTTGCAGATCCAAAAAAACTTTTTGGCTTATTTAGAGCATTGGAATCCACTCCACCTGAAAGTATTTTTCCACTGTGCGGTACTATAGTGTTATTTGCGCGGGCAAGTCTTGTAATACTATCAAGTAAAATCACTACATCTTTTCCGTACTCCACTCTGCTTTTAGCTTTTTCAATTACCATATCAGCTACTTTCACATGACGTTCTGCATGCTCATCAAATGTCGATGAAACTACTTCTCCATCCACCGTCCTTTTCATATCGGTTACCTCTTCAGGTCTTTCATCAATAAGTAAAACTATCAATTCCACTTCTGGATGATTGCTTGTAATAGAATTAGCAATTTTTTGTAGCAAAATTGTTTTACCGGTTCTTGGCGGTGCGACAATTAATCCCCTCTGTCCCTTTCCTATTGGAACTAAAAGGTCCATTATTCTTGTCGACATATCTTTGGGATCAACCTCAAGTTCAAGTTTTTGTGTCGGATAATAAGGAGTCAAAGAATCAAAAGACTTCCTGTTTGAAGATTCTTCTGGGGGTTGATCGTTCACCTCCATAATATCGGTAAAAGCAAAATATTTTTCCTTGTTTTTAGGAACCCTTATAAAGCCTTTTAAAGTATCTCCAGTTTTTAAACGCCATCTTTTTATCTTATTGGGAGAAACATATATATCTTCAGGTGATGGGACATAATTGTTTTTATTTGTTCTAACAAATCCGTATCCTTCATTCAGAACTTCGATAACTCCCTCTGCAATAACTCGTTCATTGTTTTTTATATGATTTCCCACTATTTTGAACAGTAATTGGTTTTTTGGCAAACTTCCAAATTCATCTTTATTTTCTGGTTCCATTTCTTCAAGCTTTTTAATTAAAGTATTAACTTCCATTCTTTGAAATTCTTCGAGAAACATTCTACCTCCTATTTAAAAAATTTTTAAAATTTATTATCTGATTTCCAATATGATAAACCTTATCTCTAATACCGGACCAACCATTATCAGTATCTATAATATAATCAAACATATTTTCTTTATCCCTGGAAGTGTTTTGTCTTTTCATTACTTTTTTGACATACTCTGATTTAACCTGATCCCTGTTTCTTACGCGACTTATTATCACATCTTTCGAAGCCTTTGTCAAGAAAGAATAATCATACAGGTAATAGAGTTTATTTTCAATTAAAAGTGGAATTTCAAGATAAACTATCTCATTTTTATAATTTTCAATTTTACTTACTGCTTTTTCAACAATTAAAGGATGTAATATTTTATTTAAGCGATGTAGTTTTTTCTTGTTATTAAAAACAATTTTACCAAGTTTTTTTCTATTAATCTCTTTGTTCGTGTTTAATATTTTTTCTCCAAATTCTTTTACTACGTTTTTGTACCCCTTATTATTTTTTTTTGTTAAATTTCTGGAAATCTCATCTGTGCTGATAATTTTTCCTCCATATTTCTTCCTAAATTTTTTTGCTATAAAGGTTTTACCCGTACCGATATTCCCCGATATTCCAATTATCACATTCTGACTGTTTTGCTTCTTATCAATAAATCTTTCAAGTATTATACAGGCAGAAGCCTTATCAATTTTTTTTCTTTTTCTGCTGTATTTCATACCCGAATCTGATAACCTGTTAAAAGCAATATCGGAACTAAATTTTTCGTCTATCCAGGAAATAGGCTTATTAATCTTTCTTTTAAGTTTTTCAAAAAAATTAAATCCGGGCCAGTTTTTATCGATCTTATTTTCATAAATTGATAGAGGCAGGCCCATAACCAGCCTGCTAATTTCATATTCATCAATTATATTTTTTAATTTATTAAATATTTTATCATCATTAACAATAACTTTATAGGGGGTAACAATGTTCCATTTTTTATCACTTAAAGCAATTCCAACCCTATTTTTACCCCAGTCTATTCCTAGTAATTTCATTTAAATTCCTTTTGAGATTCACTATTCCAGTTTTAAAATAATATGATTTAATATTCTATCCTTCTTTAATTAACTTATTAAATATATCTTATCATAATTTCTAATAAATACCTCTATCTCCGTAAATTTTATATCTGCCTGTACATGATGTGAACAGTAATTACATAATTTTTTTTGCAGCATATATGCTTCATTATTGTCAGTCAGAAATCGCTATTGAAAGTTAATTATTTAAATTTTTAATATTTTCTTCCAATTCCCTTACTTTGTTTTTAAGATTATCAATTCTTTGATTTTCATTCATTAAATTATTAATTCTTTTTATAAGTTCCGATAATGAATTATATAACTGATAATTTTTCTTTAAAATATCCCTTGATGTAATAATAATGTTTGAATACTCTTTTTTTAACTGCTCATAATCTTTATCTTCAAAGTTGTATTTTTCCTTTAACTTTTCAAACAATCTTGAATGTTCGGGTAATATTTTTTTTTCAATTTCCATTATGCCTTTATTTAAACTTTTAAAGCCAGAAATTATATTGTCCAGTTCTGTTTTTAAATCATTTTCTACATTTTTTTTATCAACCATGGATAGATTCTGTTTTAAGAGATTTTCAATTTCCTTGCTTAGATCTTTTATCCTGTCAATTTTTTCTGCCATGACGCCTCCTATTTTAACCTATTACATCTTTTATATTATTTTTAATACTAAATATTCTATCAAGTTGAGAAGAATTTATTAACTCCTCAACATAGGATTGAAGATTAACGAGATGAAGTTTAAGGTTTTCACTCTTTGCCTTTTTCAGGACCGATACGAGAATTCCCAGCCCCGAACTATTAATATAGCTAATTTTAGATAAATCCATTATAATATTTTTTTTATCTTTAATGAATTTATTAGCTTCTTCTTTTATAATATTTTCGGCATTTGAATCAAGCTTTCCTTTCAAATATAAAATAGCATAATTATTTTTTATTTTTTCAGATTCAATTTGCATAATACCTCCAAATTATACATTATTAAGTTCCGGTATAACTTTATCTATAAATATATTAACAAGTTTCTCATCAAATTGAGTCCCAGCATTATTTAGAAGTCTTCTTTTTGTTTCCTCCATTGATAGGGCTTTCCTGTACGGCCTGTCGGTAGTCATTGCATCAAAAGCATCAGCTATTGTCAATACTTTAACTAATCCCGGGATTTGTTCGCCTTTTATTCCATCCGGATAGCCATTTCCATCGATCCTTTCATGGTGATTTCTAATAATTTTTAAACATGGCTGTAGAAATTCAACATCTTTTACAATTGTCGCGCCAATTTCGGGATGTCTTTTCATCAAATCATATTCCTTATCGGTTAACTTGGATGGCTTGCTTAAAATATATGCCGGCACACCTATTTTCCCAATATCATGCAGGATTCCTCCAAACTTAAGGGTTCTAATTTCCTCCTTTTCGTATCCTATTTCTTCGGCCAGTTTAACGGATAATTCAGTAACCCTTTCTGCATGTCCTCTCGTGTATT
>VSIX01000085.1 GCA_008086245.1 Candidatus Mcinerneyibacterium aminivorans | reverse complement strand
GCACCGCCGTATGGATCAAGAGCTGAAGGAGAATTATGAGTTTCTACCTTATAGCAAATATGACTGTTTTCATTAAAGGTAATTACCCCGGCATTGTCATGAAATACCGACACCAGATGATCTGTTTCTTCTCTAAGCTCCAGAGTTGGATTCACTATATAGGATTTAAAAATAGAGTCTATTGTCTCTTTCTTATCTTTTTCTTTGTCATAATAATCAATTTTTGAAGCAAATATTTTGTGTTTACAGTGCTCGCTCCATGTTTGAGCCAGCATTTCAAGCTCTGCATCAGTTGCCCTTTCATCCAAGCCCATCTTTTTTCTTTGATTGATAACTTCCTTTTTTAAATAATATTCTTTTATAGAATTCATTTCTTTTAAATTTAAAGCCATCAATCTATTTTTGCTTAACTTTTTAAGTTTCCTATTTTCGACATCCAGACAGTATTTTTTTACTTTAGCTTTATCCCTGGAGCTTATCTTTGGAATCTTAAACTCTTTTATTTTTTTAAACTCTTTTCTGTCAAAAATTTTAACATCCTCAATAAGTTCATTTGCCAGAAGGTCTTTTGCCATATGCTCTACTTGATCCTTTTTTAATGATGGATCTTTAAACAAATATATTTTTGAAGTATAAACCTTTTGATCATTATCAAATTTTCTGTTGAGAATATCCTCTACCATTTCTTTAGCTGTTCGGCCCTCATTATCCGTAACCCCCGGATTAAACCCGATTTTAACGGCGTATTTGGGGTTATCTTTCTCATGGTTTTTTATCTGTTTTTCAATTACTTTATCCAAAAACTCTTTTTTAATTGTTTCCCATTCTTTATCTGAAACATCTAGATCGAAAGCATACAGCTTTCTAACTTCAAGATCTTTTATCTCAAAATCTAAAAATTTTTTAGTGTCATTTATAATACTCTGTGCTTCAAAATCTTTTCTCTTCTCTTTTAATCCAATTTCTAAATAACGAACCATTTAACACTCCACCTGTTGATCAATGTTATTTTCTCTCATTTACAACATAAGAATTAGCCTGATCTGAAGATGTCAATATAATCTCATTGATCTGTACATATTTTGGTCTGGAAGCTGCAAAAATAACAGCTTCAGCAACATCTTTAGCCTCAAGAGGAACAAAACCCTCATAAACCTTTTCAGCTCTATCTTCATTTCCTTTAAATCTCACCAGACTGAACTCTGTTTCAACCATTCCAGGAGAGATTTCTGTTACACGAATAGGATAATCAACCAAATCGAGTCTCATACCCTTGCTTATAGCATCAACTGCATGTTTGGTAGCACAGTACACGCTTCCGCCTGGATATACTTCATGTCCGGAAGTTGAACCTATATTGATTATATGTCCCTTTTTCCGCTTTTTCATAATATCAATAATGTACCGGGAAACATATAACAACCCTTTAATATTAGTGTCGATCATCACTTCCCAGTCATCGATATTTGCATCCTGGACCTTCTTTTTCCCTCTTGCCAGCCCGGCATTATTTACAAGAATGTCAATAGACTTCCATTCCTGGGTAAGGTTAGTAATATTTTTCTTACACATTGATAAATCAGTTACATCCATATGAAGAGTTAATACGTTAGAATCAAAATGTTCTTCGATATCAGCCTTAATTTCTTCAAGTCTTTCTATACGCCTTGCTCCAAGAATTAAATCAGCACCTTTTGATGCAAATTCATATGCTGTAGCTTTACCGATTCCGGAACTTGCTCCTGTTATAAAAACGACTTTACCTTTTAAGTTATTCATTTTTCCCCCTCTCAATTTCTTTTTAACTATTATATAGATTTTCATGTAAATATCAAATAAAATATAGCCTAAAAAGGCTTGGTATTAATGCTACAATATTTTTGTTTACATTCTTTGTAAATGATACCCCAAAATCGAAAATTTTTAAGTATTTTTTTAACCGTTTTCTGATTGTTTTAAAACTTTTTTTTAGTTCTAATTATTTTTAACAACAATTAGTTGACTTTTGAGCAGATATATTTATAATCAAATTTGTGATATTATGGATGATATTTTACAGATTTATAAGCCCGTTTTACCTTTTCTAATCTATCATTTC
>VSIX01000084.1 GCA_008086245.1 Candidatus Mcinerneyibacterium aminivorans | reverse complement strand
TATCCGCGGTAATCTGCGTCCTTCCGCGTCAAATATTATTTATTAGTAAATACTCTTCTTTTAAATTCCAGTTCTTTTCCAAAATTAACCAATAATCCAACTTCAACAGCAGCAGCTTTCAAATAATTAACCAGTTGAACTTCATGTATATCTGCGAGTTCTTTTACCGCCTTTATTTCCACAATAACTTTATCATTTATTAAAAGATCACAATAAAATTCTCCAACTAGTTCATTATCATAAAATACATTTATTTCTTTTTGATTTTCGACTTTTAGTTTTCTATTCTTTAGTTCCTTAATTAAAGCGTTTTCATATACTGATTCCAGAAAACCATATCCAAGTTCATTGAAAACACTATAAAAGCTTTTTATAATTTTACCAGTAATCTCTTTATGTTTGATAATTTCTCCTCTTTTTGGTTTTTACTATTTTACCCAATAAATTTATTGGTGCCCATTTCGAACACAAATTACTAATACTAACAACTAAATTTATAATTTCTCCGATATGCTTGCAAGAACTTTTTCAGCTGCTTCTTTTACATTAAGTTTATCCGTGTCAATATAAACTTCAGGATTTTCCGGTTCTTCATAGGGGGCAGATATACCGGTGAAATTTTCTATCTCACCTTTCTTTGCTTTTTCATATAAACCCTTTGGATCTCTTTCTGCGCAGGTTTCTACATCCGCCTTTACATACACTTCGATAAAACTATCACTTCCCGCCCTCTTTCTTGCAAACTTTCTTTTTTTTCTGTAGGGAGAGATAAATGAAACAAGCGTTATAATCCCCGCATCCTTAAAAAGTGCAGCAACCTCCGCAATTCTTCTGATATTTTCATCCCTCTCCTCTTTAGTAAAACCCAGATCAGAATTAAGCCCGTGCCTGACATTATCCCCATCGAGTCTGTAAACCGCCCTGCCCTTTTTTATTAACTGTTTTTCCACTTCAACGGCAATAGTGGATTTACCCGAACCGGACAGACCTGTAAACCAGACGACAAGCCCCCTCTGTCCGAGATTTTTGCATCTGTCTTTGTAGTTAACTTCTCCTTTGTGCCACTTTATATTTTTTTCGAAATTATTCATTTACATCCCTCCATTGTTTTTCTAAAAATAATTTAACATTAAAAACATATATAAACAAGGCTCTGATAACCGCTGATAATAAAACCAATGCACAGACCACAATACACAAACTTTGAATGTAAAACCTAAGAAAAAAAGATAAAAATAAATTTTAAATAAAAATCATAGATGGAACCCATAAAAGATTAAAATATTCTAATCGGACATGATTAACATGATTAACATGATTTCTTTTAATTAACCCACTGATGTAACCCAAAATTAAATTTAATTCCTTATTTTATCTATGATAAAATTGTAAATATTTTTAAATTTATAAAATGAAAATAAAAAGACATTCTCCTTTTATAAATTTCAAAAATCTATGAAATGATTTTACAAATCATTTTGAATTAAATATAATTTTTTATCCAGTTTTATATAAAAATAAAACATCAACAATTTATTCCAGCATAAAATAAAGCATTAATCTACTTTCATATAATTTCTTTAATGTTTATAAAAAATGATATTAATTATTATTTATTGAATTCATCTTAAAATATAAAATTATTTGATTATTGATTTATCAATAATTATTAAGATATCTTTTAAAAATGAAAACCCGGACAAGCCGGCCTGTAAGTAAGGGCTGTTTTCATTTTTACAAAGGTATCAAATATATAAATTCAATCTTTTGAATTTAAAAAATAATTTTATATTTTACAGGCCTTCAGGAGTAGCATCAATGATATTTCTAATAATCATGTTAATCATGTAAATCATGTCTATTTAATTTTTATATTTTCTTTTGACTTCTACTGATTTTCCGAAATTTATTAATAGCCCCAATTCTTTATCAATAGCATTTAAATAATTTACTAACTGAACCTCATGAATGTTTTCCATAGTCTCAACTGATTTAAGTTCAATTATTATTTTATCATCTACAATTAAATCACAGAAATACTTTCCTACTATTTCATCTTTATAGAATACCTTTATTGGAGGTTGTTTTTTAACCTTAAAACCTCTATCTTTCAACTCTTTATACAATGCATTCTCATATACTTTCTCTAAAAATCCAAAGCCGAGTTCATTATGCACTTCAAAAGCACAATTTATAATTTCACCTGTTAACTCTGCTTTTTTATAACCCATATTTTTCTTCCTCAGGAAACTTGTTTGTTTTTTTATATAT
>VSIX01000083.1 GCA_008086245.1 Candidatus Mcinerneyibacterium aminivorans | reverse complement strand
AATAGATGTGAAGAAGTATATGAAGTAGATGATTATTTATATTTTTATGATTATCCATCTAAATTTACAAAACAACAGGTTGATTTTGTTATTGATAAATTGGATTTACAGGGAAAAGAGAAGATTCTTGATATACCCTGTGGATATGGTAGACACAGTTTTTATTTGGGAGAAAAAGGATTTGATGTTACAGGTATTGATTTAATGAATGGCTTTTTAAATTATGCAAGAGAAAACAATAACTCAAAAAATGTAAAATATATACAGGGTGATATGAGAAAAATAAAATATAAAAGAGAATTTGATGTGGTAATAATGCTAGGAGGTTCATTTGGTTTTTTTAGCGATAGAGAAAATGAAAGAGTTATAGAAAAGATATCAAATGCTTTAAAAAGTAATGGATATTTTATTATGGATAATTTGAGCAGGGATCATCTTCTTAATACATATAAAAACCAGTGTGTAAACAGACAGAATGATGATTTTATGATAGATTTTAATAATTTTGATTATGTAGAAGGGCGTAGTTATTGTGAAAGAGTTATTGTTAGAGATGGACAAATTAGAAAAGTTAATTTTTCTATAAGGCTTTATAATATTAATGAGTTAAAAAAAATGTCAAAAAAGTATGATATGATTATTGAAGATGCTTATGGAGACTGGTCCGGGGGGAATTATGATAAAAATGCTAAAAGACAAATAGTAATAATGAAAAAAAGATAGGAGAAATATAAAGAAAGTATATAGAAAAATAAGGGGACAAAGCCAGGAAATCCAGCAGAGCTGGTTTCCAATTGTTGATTGCCGATGGTCAATTAATCAATTAAAATAAAAACAAGAGAGAATTTATTTAAAATAAGATATACTTCAGTTTCAATGAAAACCAAAAGATTTGAAGAAAAATGTAAAAGTGATAAAGAGCTGAGTAGGAAAAAAAATAAAATAGAGGGGATTATAAAAAAGAATGTATAAATGTGAAGGCCTGCCCCCATTTGAATCAAGGATGAATTGTTTTATGAAGACATCAAGGAGGGCAAGGAAAAAATAACATCTGAAGAAACTCTAGTAGATTTTTTTATCATGAGAAATATTATAACTATTGAGAATGATTTTACTGAAGAGAAAAAAACAAGAATTGTTTTAAAGAAAAATAGATATATAAAATCTACTCCTGTGAAAAGATATTACACATATTTATATAATGCCAGGAAAGCAATAAGCTGGGTGTTTTTTTCAGAAGTTTAATGAAATATCATGTTTTAACCAAAGGTTTCTTTTTTGCCCTATATCTATTTGATAAATTTGGAGAGACATTTAGAAAATCTGATTATTATGCAGAAAAATTTATAGCAGCTTTTCCCTCAAAATATTTATGGTTTGATATTGATAGAAATTTTTATGAGTATTATTTTGATGAAGATAGAATTAAAGATTTGTCAGAAACTGATTCTTTATCCAGAAGGAAGATGGAGTTTCGATGGAAAACTCTTACTTTTTTGGAATTGTTTGGATTAATAGAAAGCAAAAAGGTTGAAAATTACGAATATTTATACAAAAAATCTAAATTTTTTGATAAATATTGTAAATTAACAATTTAGTTATAGGAAACAAAATTATTTAAATTAACTCAGCTTCAATATCTTTTAAATCCAGCCATTCTCTTGCTTTTTCTTCAAATCTTTTATTTTCATAATCAAACCATTTCTGTCTTAATTCCGGCCATTTTTTTAAAGCCCTTTTAAAATTGCTAAATGGTTTTTTGCCATTTAAAACAATTGATAAAGCTTTTTTTACATTATCATCTTGTACTTCTTCTTCCACAAAACTTTCTCTTATTTTATAAGCTTCTTTAGAAGAAATTCCATCAATTTCTATGGTTTCATTATTTTCGATTTTCTCTTCTACCTCTTTGTTGAACTCTTTTTCTCCATAGCCTGGAGCATATACTATTACTTCCCCAGTGTTTAAAAATAGAACATGTTTAATTTCGTATTTATTATCTTTTAACCCAGCAATTAAATCCATTTTCTTAATTTTGATTTTATCAGACATAATCTATTTTCTCCCTTTTACTTAATTATAAAAAAAAAATTTAATTAAGCAATGATGTATAAGCAAAAATTAGTAAGTTAAAAATTCAATTTTAATAATTTAGCTGTAAGTGGCTATTTTTAGATTAAAAGATTTATATTGTGATATGTTAGTTATAAGCTGTTAAAAGTAACTTAAATAATTTTTAAAAATTAAGGTGATTCAAACCTGTAAGAAAAGTCAAATTGAAAGTTATATATATATCAACCATGGTCTGTTATAAATTATAAGTTAAAAGAAACCAAAATATTCCTTGTGTTTGTGTAAATCATAAATATTCTTTTAAAACAAATAGATTAGAATGGAAAGAAAAAAAGGAAGGTATAACAAAAAATAATCAATTAATAGGAACTATTTAATTATACCTTCCCCAATATTTATTTTCTAAGACTACACCCGTCACATTCGCTGCATTTTTTTATCAAAAGTTTTGCACATCTTGGACATTTGACTACCAGGTTGTCTTTTATTATATATCCGCATTTTGGACATATGATATTTCCATTATCATTTCTTTCATAACTACATGCCATAAAAACCCCTTGCTTTTAAATGTAAATCAGTATTTTTGATACAATTGCACCTACAGCAAATGCTGTAATCCAGCTTCCTATCCATATTAATATTGCTTCTTTCCAGGATCTTTCTTTAATCATTATCATCATTGCAGCAATACACGGTACAAAAAGAGTAATTACAATAAGAGATACTATTGTTTGGTTTGCAGTTAAAGCTAAACTATTAAGTCCTGCAGCTCCAAAGTCTCTTCTAACTATTCCCATAATAAAAGCATTAGCTGTTTCGCTTGGTAGGTTGAGCATACCCTTTGTAATAGGCTTTAATAAATTTTGAATTTTATCCAATATCATAAAATCATTAAGAAGTGTAATAATTATTGCTCCTATTGCAAATATCGGTCCCGCTTCTTTAATAAATGATTTGGTTTTATAATAAGTTTTTCTTAAAACATTACTTATTATCGGTCTTCTTATTGGCGGTAGATCTATTAGTAAATCAGTAGATTTTCCAGGTAAAACTTTATTTAAAAACGTTCCTGATAGAACATAAACTGTAAAAATTGTAATTATATAGATTAAAAAATATTTTAAACCAAGAGGGGCAATTAGTCCTGCTATAACACCGAGCTGTGCTGAACATGGTATTGCAAGACCAAGTAAAAATACAGTAATAATTTTTTCTCTTTTTGATCCAAGTAATCTAGTTGTAACTGTTGCCATGGTAACGCATCCAAAACCTAAAATCATTGGAATAATAGCCCTTCCGTTCAATCCTATTTTGTTTAGCATCTTATCAACAAGAACTGCTACTCTGGGCATATAGCCAGAATCTTCTAAAAACGCTAAAAATAAGTAAAAGCCGCCTACCAAGGGAAGAAGCAAACCAAATAAATAAGTAACTGACATGGTTAACAAACCAAATTCTCCAGCTAAAAGATTGTAAAAAATACTCTCTGAACCAACAAGTTTTATTATTAAGTTTTTAATAAATGGTTCATAAATTTCTCCAAAAAGATGCCCTTCAGTAAAATCAACAATTGTTTGTGCTACAAATACACCAATAAATTCATACAACAAATATAATGTGGCAAGCAAAATAGGTATTCCTGTTAAAGGTTTTATCATTAATCTTCCTAATTTTGTTAAAAAATCACTTTGAGGATTCTTTCTATCAACAGTATTTTTAATTATACTATCTATTCTCTGCCTTCTTTTTTGGTAATATTCCTTTCTAAATTCATATGGTTGAATACCATATTTTTCAGAAATGACTTTATCTCCTTCCATTATTAATACTGCTTCTGCATAGTTTTTTGTTTTATTATATACTTTATTTAGATTTTCATCTTCTTTTATTGATGTATTTCCCTTTTGTGCATTTTCTAAATTGTTTTTTAATTTATCTAATCCCTCGTTATTTATTGCTACAGTTGGAATAACTGGAACTCCCAGTTTCTTTTCGAGTTTACTTATATCTATATTTATTCCTTTTTGTTTCGCTTCGTCCATCATATTTAGTGCCACTATAACTTTTTTATCCATATCAATAATTTGCTGGGTTAAAAATAGATCTCTTTCAAGATGAACTGCATCAACAATATTCACTATAATATCACCTGAAATAATGGCATCTCTTGCTACCTTTTCTTCGTCGTTAAAAGACGATATTCCGTAAACACCAGTAGTATCAATAACTGCATCATCTCCAAATTTTCCGTGACTGATTTCTAATGTAGTTCCTGGATAGTTGGATACAGTTACATAATTACCGGTAAAATAATTAAAAAAAATTGACTTCCCAACATTTGGATTACCGGCTAAAACTATTTTTTTATTAGTTTTTTTTAAATCTATTTTATTTGTAATATCACAGCATTTAGTACCCATCCAGCCTCCTTTCATTTATAATTTTGTAATTTTAATATTTTTTGAAATTTGGTGTCCAAGAGCAATTTCCTGATAATTTTTTGATAATATAACGGGGCCCCTGGGGATTTTTTCAATACACTTTGCAATTGAGCCTTCACCTAATCCGAATCTTATTATTTGTGAATTAATTTTATTTTTGTTTATACTAACAATTTTGAATTTATCACCTTTTTTTAAATTAGCTAAAGTCATATTTCCTCCTTATTTAACAAAAGTTAGCCTTGGCTAATATTCTTAGTTAAGGCTAACTTTAGTTTTGTTCTATGTCAAGTATTTTTTTAAATATTTATGTTTTGTTTTTTTAATAGAGATATTGTAATTATTATTTCAATTATTTCTGCTGAGAATTAGAATTTTAGACATAAAAAAGAGGTTTTATGTCGATATTCGTACAAAGCCTGAATGTAATCCCTACGAAAATAAATAAAAACTAGAACAAAAGAATTATTTTAACCCAATATTTCAAAGATGTATTTTATTCTTTGTGCAGATTTGGATTAATTTGTTGTTAGTTAAAGTTGCTAACGGGGAAAAATGGGGTTCAATATAAAACATTTAATGTGTGATCCCCTTTATAGCCAATGATTTTATAATTTATATTTATAATTCAATAGTAATTTTAATTATTAACTTGGTTGGTGGTTGACAAAAAAGATAAATAAGGTTATATTGTAAACAAAGGAGGTGTTAAAATATGAATTTTATAGGGAAAAGATTGAAAATAGCAAGAAAAATTAAAGGATTCTCACAGGAAAAATTATCTCAAAAACTAAATAAAGAAGTAAGCAAACAATCCATAAGTAAATATGAAAGAGGTTTGATGAATCCAGGCAGTTCAATTGTAAATAAATTAGCTGAAGTGTTAGATGTTAAAATAGATTATTTTTTTAGACCTTTTAAAAATGAATTGAAATCTTTAAATTTTAGGAAAAAAACTAAACTATCAAAAAAGAATGAAGATAAAATCAAATTTGAAGTACTCGATAAATTAGAAAGATATATTGAATTAGAAGAAATAGTTGGAAGTAAAAAAGATTTTAAAAATCCTTTTGAAAATAATGTTATAAAAAATAAAGAAGAGGCTGAAAGATATGCTGAAAAATTAAGAAAAAAATGGGAGTTTGGATTGCAAAATCCTTTATTGAATTTAAGCGAATTACTTGAAGAAAAAGGAATACATATAATAGAAGTAGAAGTTGATGAGAATTTTGATGGCCTTTCTTCATTTTCTAATGGTAATTATTTTATAGTAATAAATAAGAATTTTGATAATGTTCGAAAAAGGTTTACCTTAAGCCATGAATTAGCTCATCTATTATTTGAATTTGAAAATAAAGAAGAAAAATTATGTAATCAGTTTTCAGGAGCTTTTTTATTACCCCAAAAAATTATATTTACTGAATTCGGAAGAAAAAGAACTTCAATATCTTTAAGGGAATTAATCACTATCAAAGAAAATTATGGTATCTCATTACAGGGAGTTGTAGAAAGATTATATAATTTAGAAATTATCTCCAAAACTTCAAGAAAAAACTTTTATATTTATTTAAATAAAAAGGGATGGAAAAAGAATGAACCCGGAGTATATTCTTCTATAGAATATTCTGAAAGATTTGAACAGCTTTTAAATAAAGCACTGGCATTGAATTTGATCAGTTTATCAAAAGCTGCAGCTTTGGCAAATAAATCAATTTATCAAATAAGGGAAGATTTTGTATGCCCGATTTAGAAGAAGAAATCGTTATAAATGATGCAAATATTTTTATTGATTTAATTAATATTGATTTATTAGAAAAATTTTTAAAATTAGATTTATCTTTCCAAACAACAGATTTTGTAATAAAAGAATTAAATGATACAGATGATATTAAACAGAAAAAAATTGTAAAAAAGTTAATAATGCAGGGGGAAAGTATCAATATTGTAAAATTTAAAAATTCTGAATTAAATGAAATGAGTAAAATTCAAAATATTAATAATGGATTATCATTTACTGATTCGTCATGTATTTTTTTAGCTAAAAAAGAAAAAGGAATACTTTTAACAGGTGATAATTTGATGAGAAAATTGATAGAAAAAGCTGAAATAGAGGTTCATGGTATTGTCTGGGTTTTTGATAAATTATTAGAACATAATATAATAAATTATAAAATTGCTATAGAAAAAATGGAGTTACTTCTAGAAATTAATCAAAGGCTTCCGGTGGGAATTTGTAAAAGTCGAATAAAAAAATGGTCTAAAAAATTAAAATAAAATGTATTAATTTGTGAAGAAAAGATAAAAGCTTAAGTAACAATTGAATCAGCTTTTGATGATTTTACAACATTACATAATAATTATTCAATGAAGCAAATAGCTAAATTGAACATAACAATAGTATAAGATAAATTATTAAGTTTTTTAAATACAATATATAAATATTTCTTAAAATATTATTTATTAATCTTATTATATAGATATTCTTTAAAAAAGAGGAGATTGGAGATGGAAATTTTAATTTTAAATGCTTTACTCAAAAAGACAAAAAATTATGAAAGAATTCAAATGGTATTAGAGGAAAATTTGCAGACGGAGAATTATAGTTATGAATGGATTGATGTACGAGAAATGAATGTTAATACCTGTATCGGTACTAAATGTTTAGCCTGTCAGTTTAAAACGCCTGGGTTATGTAAACAAAAGGATGATATGCAGGATTTATACCCTAAACTGATTCAGGCAAAATTATTAGTTTTTCTTACTCCTGTAAGTTTTGGTAGCTATCATTCTGAACTAAAAAAGGTAATTGATCGTTTCATACCATTAGACATTCCAGTTTATACAATTCATCAAAAAGAATTACATCATAAAAATAGATATGAAGAGATGCCAAATTTGTTTTCTATTGGGGTTTTAGAAGGCGAATCTCAGATGTCAGCGAAAACTTTTAGGAAGTTAACGGAGCGAAATGCTGTTAATATGGTAATAGAAAAATTTGCGTCCATAACAATTGAGAAGAATTCAGAGCTAGCTGTGTTAGAAGATAAAATTGTTGATAAACTAGAGGAGTTGGTATAAATGTATAAAAATCAAAAAATAACAGCTTTAATTGGTAGTACTCAGCATAATAGTACTTCAAAAGCGATGGTTGATTACCTACAACAAAAATTTTCCAATCATGATATTAAAATTGACACTTACAAGGCATGTGAAGTTTATCAAAATGAACAAAAATTTACTGATTTAGTGACACATATTTCTCAAAATTCTCTTTTTTTAATTTGTGCACCAGTTTATATTGATAGCTTATCCTATCCTTTGATAAGTACGCTTGAACAGATATATTCTTGTAAAGATGATAGCATATTTCACGACAAGAAGTTGATTGCTATAATTCATTCGGGATTTCCAGAAAAAATACATAGAGAATCAGCTATAGAGATATGCTATAATTTTGCAAAAACTATGGGGTTTGATTGGCAGGGGGTTGTTGATTTTGGTGTGTCTTCTATTATTGAGGGTAAACCTTTAAAGGAATTAGGAATTGCTAGCAGGTGGATTCGTAAATCATTGGATGAATTAGTAGAAAAAATTGTTAATAAAGAGAAAGTTTCTTCAGGGGTAATAAGAAAATCTTTAAATTTGCCAATTCCTCTTCCAATACCTATTAAATGGTTTCCCCCTATTTTAAATTTTATGATAAATAGAAAATTAAAAAAAGAGGGAGTGGAAGATATTTTAGCCCGTCCTTATTAGGGGAAATGAATTTCAGGTTGTTTAACATCCCATTTAATATAACCAAATAAATAAATTAAGGCAAGAAATCCAGCAGAGCTGGATTTCGATTGTCGATTTTCGATTGCCGATGGTCAATTAGACAATTAAAATTGAAAAATAAAAATCTAATATTGCTAAGGAGGATAAATGGTTGATATGTTAGAAGATGATAAATCAACTATAAATTTTATCAAAATGATAAAGAATTATTTAATATATAGAGTATATAGCCCAAAAATCATAAGAAATTATATTTAGTATATATATTCTGTACATAAAAATATAGGAAATTTGTAATAATAATTTGGAAACAAAAGAAGTTAAAATAAAAATTGAATATTAAAAGATATGGGTTAAAATAATATAAAAATAAGAGGTAAAATCAAATAAATTAGTGGGGTAATTTTATGAAACGGGAAGTACTTTTTTTAAAGGCTGCTGTTGTTTTTATTGGAATTCTAGTTCTTGCTTTGTGTATATTTATGTTACCTTTGATAGCGAAGGATGCAGCAAAGAGTAGTTGGAAAATGGCATATACTCTATATGGCATTTTAGCAATTATGTATGTGTCAGTGATACCGTTTTTCGCTGCACTGTATCATTCGTTTAGAATTTTAATCTATATTGATACAAACAAAGCTTTCTCGGAATTATCGGTAAAAGCTTTAGGAAATTTAAAAAAATATGCAACCATAATCATTATTTTATATTTAATTGGAATGCCGCTTTTCTATATTGTAGGTGAGGTGGACGATGCACCAGGAGTTATCTTGATTGGAATGATCTTTGTTTTCGCACCAATGGCTGTTGCAGTTTTTGCTAATTTACTTAAAAAGCTATTAAAAAACGCTATTGATATAAAAAATGATATGAGATAAATTAATCAACAAACAAATGAGATTAGAAATCCAGCAGAGCTGGATTTCGATTGTCGATTGCCGATGGTCAATTAGACAATTAAAATTGAAAAATTGCTCTACAATTTTTAGTCCAGTATCAAGATTAAGATGGAGCTTTTAGTTCAGGAGTTGAGAAAGTT
>VSIX01000082.1 GCA_008086245.1 Candidatus Mcinerneyibacterium aminivorans | reverse complement strand
TTTAGGACCATATATTGATCTATCCACGTGAGATTCCGCTGCAAAGTTAACCACACAATCAATGCCGTATTTATTAAATACATCATTTACCTTTTTATCATTGCAAATATCACCTTTTATAAAAACATATCTATCTTCATCAAATTTATTTTCAATATCCTTCAAGCTCTCTTTATTGCCCGCATATGTTAATTTATCGTAGTTAATTATCCTTCCACTGTATTCTATGTCATTTAAAACATATCTAATAAAATTAGATCCTATAAATCCTGCTCCACCTGTCACAAGTATGTTTTTAAATTCCCTCATAATTAATTTTCTCCCATTCCTTAAAATATTCTATCAAATTAGATTCCCAGTCTTTTACTTTAAAATTTAAATATTTTTTTATTTTTTTCTTATCCATCACAGAATTCTTTGGTCTATCTGCTTTCCGGGGAAATTCTGAAGATGGAATAGGTTTTATACTAACATTGCTTTTAAATTTATCTATTGAATCCGCTATTTTTTTAATCCTAACTGCAAAATCATACCAGCTTATCTCCCCGCCGTCGCTGTAATTATAAACTCCGTAGTTTCTGTTATTATCACGAATCAATTTAACTGTATTTTCAGCCAAAGTACCGCAGTAAGTAGGGGATCCCTTCTGGTCATTAACCACAGTTAGCTCATCATGAGTTTGAAAAAGATTAACCATAGTTTTAACGAAACTGTTCCCATAAACCCCATAAAGCCAGCTTAATCTTATAATAAAGAATCTATCCATTTCATTCTTAATATTTTTTTCTCCATCAAGTTTGGATTTCCCGTAAACCGATAACGGGTCAGTCTTATCTTCTTCGGTATACTTCCCTTTTTTTTCTCCGCTGTAGACATAATCGGTTGAAAAATGAATCAATTCAGCATTTATCTTAATAGCAGCTTTAGCAAGATTTTTGGGTCCTTCTGAATTAATTTTATTTGCTTTTTCTTTTTTCTCTTCTGCTTCATCTACGGCGGTGTAAGCAGCACAGTTTATTATTGTATCTATATTCTTATTCTTAATAAAATCATTTATTTCATTAAAGCTGGTTATATCAACTTCCCTATCTGAAGCTGCAAATTCAACATTGTTTTTGGTCAGTTCTTTTTCAATCTGCTTTCCCAGCATTCCGCTGTTTCCAACAAGCCAGATTTTTTTGCCTTCGCTTGTATTCATAAAAGCTCTGCTTCCTTTAAACTTTTTGCATTTTTATCCTTTTTAGATACAATCTTTTCTCCATCCGGCCATTCAATATTTATATCACTGTCGTTCCAGCAGATTGCACTGTCATATTCCGGTGCGTACTCCTCCGTTACTTTATAGTGAATTGTTGCAGTTTTACTTAACGTGTAGAAACCATGTGCAAATCCAGGAGGGATATATATAATTTTTTTATTTTCAGAGCTTAAGTTTACTCCAACCCATTTTTTGAAAGTATCAGAATTTTCCCTTATATCTACTGCCACATCAAAAATCTCTCCATTTATGCATCTTACAAGTTTTCCCTGCTGATATGGAGGTAACTGATAATGAAGTCCTCTTAATACATTTTTTTTAGAATATGATTGATTGTCCTGAACAAAATTTTCTTTTATATCGTTTTTTAAAAAATCACTTTGCTTATAAGTTTCACAGAAGTAACCTCTTTTATCTTCAAAAACCTC
>VSIX01000081.1 GCA_008086245.1 Candidatus Mcinerneyibacterium aminivorans | reverse complement strand
TCGTGATTTTAGTGACGGAAGTTGTTCCAAAGGTGTTATTCCAGGTAACGAGCCTTAATAGCAAATTCTTAGAAGAAAAAAATATAAATAAATCTTCCGTACTCTTAAAAATTGCTCATGCAATTTTAGATTCTCCTAAATTATAAAAAATTTTATTAAAATTAATGTTAATTATTTGTCTGTTTTTTTCCAAATTCTGATTAGATATAACAAGAACTCCTTTAAAATTACATTTAAGTTTTTCTAGTTCTAGGTCTAAAAATCATGGTAATGATTTTTTATCATTTGTATTTTTCTAAAATTTACGGTAGAATAATTTGAGAAATAGGTTGAAAATTAAATGGAGGCGGATTATGGCAAAAGTTAAATTAACCGAATACAGCCATGGTGCAGGATGTGGGTGTAAAATTTCACCTAAAATTTTGGAATCAATATTAGAATCAACGAGAGATGATATAAGGGATCCGAGACTATTGGTCGGAAATGACAGCAGGGATGATTCTGCTGCATATGATTTAGGTAATGGAACATCCGTTCTAAGCACTACTGATTTTTTTATGCCAATTGTAAATGATCCTTTTACATTTGGTAGAATTGCAGCTACAAATGCAATTAGTGATATATACGCCATGGGAGGGAGACCTTTAATGGCCATTTCAATTTTTGGATGGCCGATAGATTTATTATCTGAAGAAGTTGCAAGAGAAGTAATTGATGGAGGAAGGTCTGCATGCAAGGATGCAGGAATAACATTAGCAGGTGGTCATTCTATAGATTCACCTGAACCAATTTTTGGACTATCTGTAACGGGAATTGTCGATAATAAATACTTAAAGCAGAACAATAAAGCAGAACCCGGATGTGAAATATTTCTAACCAAACCTCTGGGGATAGGAATTCTGAGTACAGCACAGAAAAAAAATAAAATTGAAAATAACGATATTGATGCGGCAATAGATGCAATGTGTGAATTGAACAAAGTTGGTATGGAAATTTCAAAATTAGATGGAGTGGTTGCCTTAACGGATGTAACCGGATTTGGATTTCTGGGTCATCTTCTGGAGATCTGTGAGTCCAGCAATATATCCGCTGAAATTGATTATAAAAAGGTGCCTGTTCTACCAAATACAAGAAAGTATATGAATATGGATTGTATCCCAGGAGGAACAAAAAATAACTTCAAAAATTACGGGGATAAAATAGATAAAATGACTGAAGAGCAGCAAATTATTTTGTGTGATGCCCAAACTTCAGGTGGGCTGCTTGCTGTAGTAAAAAAAGAGGAAGTGGATAAATTTAAGAAAGTTGCAAAAGATGCAGGATATGAACTTGAATCACTGGGTAGAACTAAAAACCCAAGAAATGATAATAAATATATTGAAGTGATTTAGAAATGGTACAAAAAATAAAAAATAAGCTGGTTAGTAATTTTTATGAAATCGTAGTTGAAGATATTCCATTAATTGATGTTAGGTCCCCAAAGGAATTTAGGAAGGGTTCCTTTCCTAATACTGTGAATCTTCCTTTAATGAATAATGAAGAAAGACATAAAGTTGGGAAATGTTACAGCGAAAAAGGCCATTGTGCAGCAGTAAAACTTGGAAACAGGCTGGTATCGGGTGAAATTAAAGAAAAGAGATTGGAAGATTGGGAAAATTTTATTAAAAAAAATCCAAATAGTGTTATCTATTGTTTAAGAGGAGGTTTGCGCTCAAAGATAGTTCAAAGCTGGATAGAGCAGAGAACCGGAAAAATGGTCCCCAGATTAGAAGGGGGCTTTAAAGCTTTACGAAATTATATGATTGAACAATTGCAGCCGAAAAATCAGGATGGTGAAGTGATTACTCTTGGAGGATATACAGGTTCGGGCAAAACTATACTGTTAAACAGGCTGGAAAACTCAATTGATCTGGAGGGATTAGCCAATCATAGAGGTTCTGGATTCGGGAATTATATAAATCCACAGCCAACACCGATTAATTTTGAAAACAGGCTTGCAACAGAACTTATTAAACACTGGCATAATGGATATGATCATTTAATCATTGAGGATGAAAGCAAACATATTGGAAGATTGTTTATACCTAAACCCATCTTTGAATATTTTACCAGCAGCCCACTGGTAATACTTGAAACACCTATTGAAACCAGAGTCGATCTGACGTTTAATGAATATGTAATACAGTCCCAGAAGAACTATATATCCGAATTTGGGGAAAAGGAGGGACTTGATAGGTGGTATGATTTTATAAGCAACAGTTTTGATAAGATAAAAAGAAAACTGGGCGGAAAAAGACATGATGAACTCACAGATCTTTTTCATCGGGCATTTAAAAAACAGATTAATGAAAATATTTTTGATATGCACAAAAAATGGATAAAAGCCCTTTTGCAGGAATACTATGATCCGATGTATGAACATCATATGGAAAAAACCGACAGGGAAATCATTTT
>VSIX01000080.1 GCA_008086245.1 Candidatus Mcinerneyibacterium aminivorans | reverse complement strand
TTTAATGGATAAAATATATGATAATTTTAAAAAAATTGGATATACTTATGTAACAATGGATTTAAAGGGCTATCGAAGCGGGAGCCTGGATGAAAATATTGATAAAAACGAATAAGGAGTAATTTTGCAGAAAAAATATTTAAAGAAAATATTAAAAAAGATTAAAGACAATGAGATTGACATTGAAAAAGGGATGGAAAAACTTAAAAATCTTCCCTTTGAGGACCTTGGTTTTGCTAAAGTGGATCATCACAGAACTATAAGGAAAGGACATCCCGAAGTTATATACTGCGGGGGAAAAACTCTTGAAGAGATAGAATCTATTGTGGAAAAAATGATTGAGAAAAAAAGTAATGTAATTCTTACCCGTGTTGATAAGCAAATTTATAAAAGGGTTAAAAGTGTTTCTTCTAAAGCAGAATATCATGAGAGGGCTGGAATTGTTTTAATAGAAATGGAGAAAGTAAAAAAGAGCAGGAGCAAACTTCTGGTTGTTTCGGCGGGAACTTCTGATATTAATGTGGCGGAAGAGGCCGCTCTCACAGCTGAAGTTATGGGAACTACTACAGAAAGGCTTTATGATGTAGGTGTTGCAGGTATTCACAGATTGTTTCTAAATAAGAGCAAACTGGATGAGGCCAATGTAATTATAGTAGTTGCCGGGATGGAAGGTGCCTTACCCAGTGTTGTTGGAGGGCTGGTGGATAAACCGGTGATAGCAGTTCCAACCAGTGTTGGTTATGGTGTAAACTTTGAAGGTGTAGCTCCGCTTCTTACGATGCTTAATAGCTGTGCAAGCGGTATAGGTGTGGTAAATATAGACAACGGTTTCGGAGCAGGGTATCTGGCTTCAACTATTATAAGGCAAATAGAAAAAGCAGGGGAGAAAAAATAATGGATAACATATTGTATTTTGACTGTATTTCAGGAATTAGCGGAGATATGACTATAGGAGCTCTTCTTGATTTGGGTATAGATAAGGATTATCTCATAAAAGAACTTTCAAAATTAAATATAGATGGGTATAAGCTAAAAGTAGAAAAAAATAAAAAAAATGGAATAACGGGTACTGATTTCAAAGTTATTCTTGAGCATAAATATACCCATGATGAACACAATCATTCAGAAGAACACAATCATAATCACGGTCATAGTCATGAAAGTGAAAAAAACCACGATAATAAACATTCCAATAATCATTCACATAACCATGATCATCACAATGACCATGAACATAGAAATTTAAATGATATTACAAATTTAATAAAAAGCAGTACACTTAATAAAAATGTAAAGAATTTAAGTTTAAAAATGTTTCAGTATGTTGCGGAAGCAGAAGCAAAGGTACATGATACAGATATTTCAGAGATTCATTTTCATGAAGTAGGGGCTCTTGATTCGATAATTGATATTGTGGGAACGGCTATTTTAATTGATAAATTAAATCCGGATAAAATATATTTCTCTCAATTACATGTGGGTACAGGGTTTGTAGAATGTGCTCATGGAACAATTCCAGTTCCGGCTCCTGCAACGGTTGAGATATTAAAGGGGATACCGGTATATTCTTCAGGTATCAGAAGCGAACTGGTTACTCCCACAGGGGCAGCAATTGCAAAAACATTAGCCGATGATTTTATATCCCTTCCCCAAATGGAAATCGATGAAATTGGATACGGTATAGCTAAAAAAGACCTTGAAATAACCAATGTTTTGAGGGTAATAAAGGGCAAAAAAAAACATAAGAATTTAATAATGCTTGAAACTAATATAGATGATATGAATCCGGAAATTTATTCTTATCTGTACGATAAATTATTTGAAGCCGGGGCTCTCGATGTTTATCTGACAAATATTATGATGAAAAAAAACAGACCGGCTGTTAAAATTAATGTATTAACAACTTCAAATAAGATCGAAGATATTGAAGATATACTTTATGAGGAAACAACCACCCTTGGGATAAGAAAATATAATATTGAAAGAACTACCTTAAAGAGGGAAATAAAAAAAATAGATACCGAATACGGGAAGATAAAAATTAAGATTGCATATAGAGATGGTAAAATTCTTAAATATGCTCCTGAATACGAGGACTGCAAAAGAATTGCCGAGAATGAGGGGGTTCCCATTAAAGAGGTATATGATATCGTTCGGGAAATCTCTCCGAGATTTTAATTGCGAATTTTAAAATCACTTTCGTGATTTTAGTGACGGTAGTATCTATAAAAGTAAT
>VSIX01000079.1 GCA_008086245.1 Candidatus Mcinerneyibacterium aminivorans | reverse complement strand
TTCAATGAAAACCAAAAGGTTCAAAGAAAAGTGTAAAAAGAATAAAGAGTTAAATAAGAAAAAGAATTTAATAGAGGGTATTATAAAAAAGAATGTATAAATGTGAAGACCTGACCCCTTTTGATTCTTAAAAAAAAGTAGATATGAAAAAATAATGGGTGTTAATAATTTTGATAAAGTTAAAAAAAATATTAGAAAAATATGTGAAAATGATATTAATTTAAGAATTGCAACTATATTGGTTGATGAAGAATCATATAATGAATTTCCAGAGATGGTTGAATTTGCAAATAAAGTTGGAGCATTATCAATTAGTGGTTCTCCAGTAATACCTATAGGTAGAGGAGAAAAATTAATGGATAATTATTCAATTTCATTTGAAACTATAAAAAAACATAGTGATAACTTAATTAAAATGTCAAAAAAATATCCAGAATTGGATTTAGGGATTATGGATAAAGGTGATATTAGTCAAATTAAAAATGAAGGTAATTGTGGTATAGGATGGAAAACATATTTCATTAATCCTAATGGAAAGCCTAAATTATGTGGATTTTTCCCAGAAAAATATTCAAGTAATTTAATTAAAAATGAAAAAATAAGAAAACAGTTATTTAATATTGATGCTCCAAAAAAAAAGTATTGTAGAAATTGTAAAAATTTTAATTTTTGTAAGTATTGTATTTTACGTGGGTGGTTAAAAGCTGTTGAAGAAGGTTTTAAAAATTGTAAATGGATACAAAATAATGAAGAATTAATTGATATAATGAATAAATTAGAAAGATATTAAATATGGATAAAGAATTACCAAAAAAAGTAATAAAACATATAAAATATTTTGCAAAAAAATACAAAAAAGAGGTTACATTAATATCTTTACTTTTAGTATTAACATCTATTCCTATGATTATTAGACCTTTAATCTTAAGAAAAATAATTGATAAAGGATTAATGAGATCTGGAAATATACAAGTGTTAGTAATTGGAGTAAGTTTGTTTATATTTTTGTCGATATTGGTATCTCTTTTTAATTATTTTAAAGGTGTGTTAATTGGTATTTTGGATAATAAAATTGTTCTTGAAATGGAAACTAAATTATATAAGAAATTTCAATATGCTGATCCAAAAATATATGAAAAGTGGGATAGAGGATATATAAAATCTAGAATTGAAAATGATATTTCATCGTTTGCTTCTTTATTTGTATCTTCTATTGTATCTATAATAATGGATATTTTAATTTTGTTAGTTGCTATTACTATTATATTTATTCTTAATTGGAAATTAGCATTGATTTCAATAATTTTATATCCCATATATATAGTAATATTAAAAAAATATAATAATAAATTAAAAAGAGTAAAAAAAGAATATCAAGAGATACATGCAAAAACGGATTCTCAAATATTTAATCAAATAGAATTATTAAAGGATTATAAAAAATTATCAAGACTTAGCCATGGAGTTTTAAAATATTTTTCTCAAACTAAAAAATTAGTAAAGAAAAATATAGAACTTATTAAAGTTGAAAATGCAAACATAAATTGGCTAAAACTTTTATCTGGTTTATCTCCTTCAATTATGTTTCTTTTTGGAGGAATTTTGGTGTTAAAAGGACATTTAACATTAGGTACTTTAATGGCGTTTAATTCATACTTAGGTTTTATTTATACGCCTACTTCAAAATTATTAATGTATAATATTCAAGTGCAAAAAGCACTTGTAGCCTGGAAACGAATTAAATATATTTTGAATTTACCTGAGGAAAAATCTGAAGGAGTTAAAATTGATAATATTAAAAAAATTATTGTTAAAAATTTAACTTATGATTATAATGATAATGAAAATAAATTATTTAAAGGGTTAAATTATACATTTAGAAAAAATAAAATTTATGGTATTTATGGGCCTAGCGGTATAGGAAAAACAACACTATCTGAAATATTAATAGGTTTAAAAAAAGATTATGAAGGTAATATTATGATAAATGAAACAAATTTAACAAAGATTAATATAATTAAGTATAGAAGTAATATAAGAATATTAGATCAAGAGCCTTTATTATTTAAAGATTCAATTTTAAATAATATTAAAATTGGACAAAAAAGAGCAAAAAAGGAAAAAGTAGTTAAAATATCAAAACAATTAGGAATTCATTCATTTATTAAGGAATTCAATAAAGGATATGAGACTGTTTTAAGTGAAAAAGGTAGTAGTATTTCAATAGGTCAAAAACAAAGAATAGCGATGGCTAGAGCATTAATAAGTAAACCTGATTTATTAATTTTAGATGAGCCTTTTTCTAATGTTGATGATAAAAATATGAATAAAATATTAAATTTATTAAATAAAATAAAAAATAAAATTATTATTATTATATCACATAACAAAAATATTTTAAAAATATGTGATAAAATTTATGAAATAAATTAAATTAAAATATTCTAATTAAAGGAGTGATAATTATGAAAAAATTATTATTATTATTAGTTATGTTTTTATTAATAGTTAATAACTTTATTTATGCTTTAGAAGAGTTTAATGTTGAAAAGGTTAGGAAATTTGAAGTAAAAAGAAAATTTAGTAATGTATTTGTAAATAGAAATAGTAATTTGGTTTATCTAAAAAACAGTTTAAATACAAAATTATCTGTTTATGATAAAGATTTAAAATTTAAGAAAAAATTTTTAAAAATAGGGAGAGGTCCAGGTGAAATAACTCCAGGTCCGAATGGCAGAGGGAAATTTTATGTTGATATTTATGACAATAAAATTTATATTTTTGATATGTATGGTCAAAGAATTCATATTTATAATAAAAATAATGTTTTTAAAGAAACAAATAACATTAATATAAAAAGTAAACCAATAAATTTTATAGTTAAAAAGGATTCTGAATTAATTTTGAATTTATTAGGAATGTATAAGGATAGATTGTTTTTAAATTTTAATATTAAAAACCAAACAATAAAACCAATAAAATATAATATTGAAGTTGATGGTGGCGTGATAAAAAAGATTTTATATCGAAATATTAATTTTGATTATATTCACAATAAAATTTATTTTGGGAGAACATATAAAAATGAGATTGGATTTATTAATATAAATAATAATAAAATCGAAACAAAAGAGCTCCCTTTATTAGATAAAGATATAAAGATATATACAAGTAGGAAAAAAATGAAAAAGTCAAAAGCATATATTTTTGATGTAGAAGCAATTAATGATAATATTTTTGTTTTAGGGTGTGATATGGAAAATTTAAAAAATAAAAGTTCTTATAAAATTTATCTTTATAAAATGAATTTAAATCTCGATATTATGGGCTATGTTAAATTACCGGATGATATTGTAAAGATAAGTTTTCTTAATAATAAAATTTTTTATGCTTTATCTAAAGATTATTTAATAAAATATAGGATAAAATAAATTATGGGATTAGAATTTAAAAAAGTTAAGAAATCATATGAAAGTGGATTTGTTTTAAAAGATATTAGTTTTAAAATTAAAAATGGAAAAATTTTTGCTTTAATAGGTGGAAATGGTGCAGGAAAAACAACTATTATTCGTTTAATTTTAAAAATAATTAAAATAGATTCTGGTAATATTGAGTTAAATAATAAACGAAGTTATTCTTTAAAGGATATAGGATTTGTTCTAGAAGATGAGAAGTTATTTGAAAATTTAACACCTATAAAATATTTACATTTTTTTATAGAAAATTATAAAATAAATTTTAAAAATTCTAAAAAAATAATAAATAGATATTTGACTGAATTCAATTTATATGAAAAAAAAGATGTTTTAATAAAAAATTTGTCAAAAGGAATGAAAAGGAAATTATCATTAATAAAGTCTATTATTCATAATCCAAGATTATTAATTTTAGATGAGCCTTTTAATGGGATAGAACCAAAATCACGAAAAGAGATAAAAAACAAATTAATACGTTATGTATCAAAAGGGAATATAGTATTTATAACTTCTCATATTTTAGATGAAATTGAAAAATTGGCTGATGAATTTGGAATTATATATAATGGTCAAATAAAAGGGTTATATTCTATGAATGAAATTAAGAACTCTTTAGAAGAATTTTACTATCAAAAGGTGCAATAATTATGATTTGTTTAATAAAAAAAGATATATTAAAATATCGTAATAATTTAAAGGCATTATTTTTTGAAATTATTGCCTCTCTATTTTTATTTTATTTAATTTTTAAAAGTTTGTTGGATATTAATAATCATCTAATATCTAATATATTGTTATTTTTGAGTACTGTTGTTCTATTTATATTTATAGCAATGAATGAATATAATTATTTAATAACTAAAGAAAAAAATAAGGGATTATTAGAAGTATATTTTGCTGCAGGAATTAATATTATTGATGTTTGGATATCAAAAGTATTCACAATATTTATAAAGTGTTATTTAATTTTATTATTTTCAATAATTGGATCTGAAATGATTTTATTTATTTATAAAGATATTAATATATATGAAAAGATGAATAATTTTTCATTTATAATTTTACTAATTATTGGTCCAGTATGCTCATTTTTCATATTACTATTATTAGCTTATTTTTATATTATTTATGATAAACCAACAACAATCAAATATATAATAATCTTTTTACCCTTCTTGTTAGGAAAAATAAAGCATAATATATTAAAACAAATAATATTATTTTTTGATAAAGGATATTTATATTTTTTATTAGGAGTAGGATTAATTTTTGTGGGATTTATAATTCCTTATAGTAAACTAAAAAAAATGAATAAAACAAAGATAATATAAATATGTTATGATAAAAATATAACCCAAAAGATTTTATCTATTTATTAAAAAAATATACAGTTATAATATATAAACCTGAAAAAACCAAAAAAGGGACACTCATTAAACCTTTAATGGGTATAATACTTTTATTACTAAATATATTATCAATATCTTAGAAGGAGGGTTTATGCAGAAACAAAATAGATGTGAAGAAGTATATGAAGTAGATGATTATTTATATTTTTATGATTATCCATCTAAATTTACAAAACAACAGGTTGATTTTGTTATTGATAAATTGGATTTACAGGGAAAAGAGAAGATTC
>VSIX01000078.1 GCA_008086245.1 Candidatus Mcinerneyibacterium aminivorans | reverse complement strand
GTGGTTTTAGATTGTGTAAATGGCGCCGGCGGGGTAATGTCCCCCAAGTTGCTGGAAAAATTGGGTTGTGAGGTTGTTACTATTAATGAAGAACCACATGGTAAATTCCCAAGAACTCCTGAACCCAGACCCGAATTTTTGAATGAATTAAGCCAGAAAGTAAAAGAAAGTAAAGCAGATATAGGTTTTGCTCATGATCCTGATGTAGATAGGCTTGTAGTTGTAGATGAAAATGGCAGGGCATTAAGTGAGGAATATACGCTTGCTTTATCATCCTGGAGTGTATTTGAAAATAAAAGTGGTATAGGAGTATGCAACCTGTCAACAAGCAGAATGATTGAAGATATTGCGGATAAATATAATTCTAAAATTATTAGAACTCCGGTAGGAGAAGTAAATGTTGCAGAAAAAATGATAGAAACAAATGCCGTTATAGGAGGCGAAGGGAATGGTGGAGTTATAATTCCGGAAATCCATTATACAAGGGATGCTCCCGCTGCTATTGCAAAAATACTTGAGTTTGTTGCCAAAAAGGAAAGTACCTTGTCACGGTTAATATCAGAGATCCCATCCTATGAAATGATTAAAGATAAAATCAAATTTGAAACTCTCGAGAAAAGGGCAGAAATAATGAAAAAGATGAACAATTTGAAATTTGAAGGTGTTATAAATGTTAATAAAAAAGATGGTATTAGATTTGAATGGGAAAAATCCTGGCTTCATATTAGGCCTTCCGGTACGGAACCTATTATTAGAATCATAGGAGAAGCAATGGATGAGAGATGGTTAAGAGAGAAAGTGAATTATATAAAAAATTATGCTTAGCACCGGAATTGATATTATAGAAATTGAAAGAATAAAAAAGACTATAAATAGATACGGAAATAAATTTTTAAACAGGATATATTCTGAGAAGGAAATTGATTACTGTCATAGTAAGTCAAATCCTTATCCTTCATATGCAGTTAGATTTGCCGCAAAAGAGGCTTATATAAAATATAATGAAGGGCTTAATGGATTAAACTTTAAAGACATTGAGATTCGAAATAACCAAAATGGGAAACCTTTACTTTATATAAAAGGGAAGAAAAAAAAATGTTCTATTTCTTTATCACATTCGAGAAAAAACGCAGTTGCTGTTGTTATTGGAGGTAAAAATTGAGATTATTATCCAATCAGGAAAAAGTTGATATGGATAAGTATACTATTGAGGATTTAAAGGTTCCTTCAATTATATTGATGGAAAATGCAGCTCAATCTGTTTTTAATGTTATAAAAAAAGAAATAAAGAAAAATGACAAAATACTTGTGTTAACCGGAAAAGGCAATAATGGAGGCGACGGCTTTGCTCTTGCCAGAATACTGAAAATAAAATCATATAATGTAGAACTTTATAAAATTTATGAGCCCAAAACAAAAGATGCCAGAAAAAATTCAAAACTTTGTAAAATTTATTCGGTTGAAAGTGTTGATAGTAAAAATCTTAATATTGAAGAGTATGATGTTTTTATTGATGCTGTTTTTGGAACCGGTTTTAAGGGAATACTTGAAGACAGAATACAAAATGTTTTTAATAAAATTAATAATTCTTCTGGGCTGGAAATATCTATAGATATTCCATCCGGTATTTCAGGGGATAATAATGAAATTTCTCCAAACTGTTTCAATGCTGATAAAACTATTACATTTGAATATCCGGTTCTGGCACACTGTTTATATCCCGGTAAAAAATTTGTGGGAAAATTATTTGTAGAACCAATAGGATTAAAATATAACAAAGAATTGAAAAAAGAGGTATTAGAAGAGAAGGACCTCTATTTAAAGCCGTTAAAATATGATGTTCATAAATATTCCAGAGGACAGGTAAGTGTTATTGATGGAATAAGAAAGTATTCTGGAGCAACATATTTAACCCTTAAAGCAGCTTTGAAAGCAGGTGCAGGATATGTAAGATTAATTACAGATGGGGAAAATAGATTCAAAAACATTCTTTTCGAAATAGTAATCAAAAATATTTCTTCTTATGAAAAGATAAAATTGAACAGTAAAATAGCCAAAGGAATACTGGTTGCAGGCCCGGGTATGGGAAGAAAAAGTGATAAATTAACATTATTAAATAAAATATTTTCTGATTATAAAAATTTAAATCTTGTACTGGATGCTGATGCATTATACTATTTTAATGATTATTATAAAAAGAATATTCATAATGTTATTATAACACCTCATTTAGGTGAATTTTCCAGAATGATTGATAAAAATATTGAAGAAATAAGAGAAAATCCGATCAAAATTGGTAGTGAGTTTGCTGCTGAAAATAATCTTACTCTTATTTTGAAAAGTGAAACAACTATGATTTTTTCAGAGGATGGGAGGGTTGCTGTAAATAATTTTGGTAATCCTTATATGGCAACTGCTGGAAGCGGTGATGTTTTGACAGGCATAATAGCAGGATTATGGGCGAATCAGTCCTTTAAAAATTTTGAAATTGCCAAAAAAGCTGTAGGGTTACATAGTTTGATAGGGGATTATTTATATAAAAATAAAATTTTTAATTTTACTAGTTCCGATATTATTGATAATATTAGTAATGTTTTAAAAAGGTTTATAGATGCTGATGGGAGGTTCAGTAATGATTGCTAGAGGTAAAATCCAAATATTTTCCTGTAGAGGAGCACGGGAATATGCTAATAGGGTAATTAAAGAGTTAAAAAATTTAAATGAAGATACAAGAAAATATACAGATTTAAAGGGGAAGTTAAAAGTAAGAAAGTTTGCAGATGGAGAGATGGAAGTTGATATTGGAGAATCAATAAGAAAGAAAGATGTTTATTTATTTCAAAACTGTTCACAAAGAAATGAGCAGCAGTTATCTATTAATGAAAATAAAGTAGAATTATATCATGCAATTGATGCATTAAAAAGGGCACAGGCAAATAGTTTGACAGTATTCGAACCATATTCATCCCCTGCTAGAAGTGATAGAGCTACCAGAAGGTGTTCCGTGGGGTTTTGGACTCATGCAAAGACAATG
>VSIX01000077.1 GCA_008086245.1 Candidatus Mcinerneyibacterium aminivorans | reverse complement strand
TGGATATTACATGATATATTGCATATGGATATTCAACTCTTATAGGTCGTGCCATAATATTTAAATATTAACATTTCTTTCAAAAGAATCAAGAACTTTGTATAAATGTGAAGACCTGACCCCATTTGTTTATATCAGAGTATTTTTCATTATGTATTTCTTTATCAATTTTTTCTAACTCACTTTCAGTTGGAATTAATTCATATTCATCAACTTTATTAGGAATAAAATTTATTAATTTATGTTGCACATTATATTTGTTTGTCAAAAATTCGTTTAACCTTAATATCTCATCTATATTTCCTTTCATAACAACAGATCTAACCTTTATTTTTTTATTTGAATAACCCAATACTTCTTCTATTGATAAGTAATTATTTTTTAAAAACAGATTTTCTCTTTTATTTGATTTTAATTTATCTACACTCATGATAATTTCATTAAATAAGTTAACTATTTTATTAATTCGTTTTTGGGTAAATAACGATCCATTAGTTAACAATGATAATTTTATTTTACTATTTAAACTTTTAACATATCCCCTATTTCTTCTAAATCAAATCTTAATAATGGTTCTCCACCAGTAAATATTATGTTCTTTATTCCTTTTTCTACTAACTTTTTTATGATTTGCTTCCATTCAGCTGTATTTAGTTCTCCCTTTGAATCTTTACTTAATCGTTTATTATAACAATAAGAACAGTTAAAATTACACCTATGAGTTAAATGGATATAAACTTGTTTAATATCAACATTTCTTTTAACCTCATATTTCTTATTAAATTTATTTATAAATTTTTTATAATCTTCTTCACCTTTAAAAAATATATTTGAATTAATTATTTTATTTAAAAATTCATCATATTCTTTTTTTGTTATTTTATTATCCAATACTTTTTTAAAATACTCTTTATTTATTACACCATTCTTCTTTTTAATCAATTTAAATATAGGATAAAAATATACATCTGTGACCATTTTAGAATGACTGTTAGGTGAATATAAAATAAGATGTTTTCCCTCCTTTATAATTTTTAAATTAGGATCAAAATATATAATATCCATAATTTTTTTTCCTTTCTTTTTTTATTAATAAACCTAATTAAATAATCAATCTTCTTAGAAAATTAAACTAATCAATATTATTAAATTTTTCAATAGTCAATATGCTGAAACGGTGAATACGGGTACCGAGCTGGTGAAATTATTTAAATTTTTTTAGATATTTTCTTCCAACCCTTATTTTTTTATAAATATCTTCAACATATATAATTATTTTTCTATAGTTAATTTTTTTTATTTTTTGTACTTTATTCATATTTATTAGGTAGTACCTATTAATCCTTTCAAATCCTATATCTTTAAATTTCTTTTCATAATATTTTAAAGATTTATTACTGTAATAATTATCTTTTTTTGTATTTATCATCCGATATTTTTCACATGTTGTTATATAAAAAATATCGCTTTTATATAAATAAACTATTTCATTATTTAGATTAAATTTGATTTTTTTATTATTTTGATTTTTACTCTTTTTATGATAATTAAAAAATCTTTCTATAGTTTTTATCAACTTTTTCTCATTTAAAGGTTTTAATATACAATCAGCTGTGAAATAATTTAATCTATTGAATTTTATAATTTTATGTATTACCTTTTTATTATCTAAAATAAAAACTATATAAGGTTTATATGAAGAATCTCTAAAAATATCTAATTTATCAATCATAATTTCATCAAAATCTAAAAAAATAAGTTCTGGCTTCTTTCTTTTTATTTTTTTAAAAGTGTCTTTTTTGTATTGGTTATAATTTATATCAGTAATCCCTTTTTCTTCATATTTAAAACAATCTCTTATTAAATTATTAGTTTTATTACAATCCGATATACAAACTGAATTTATTCCCATAACTCCTCCAATATTTTGATTAAAAAAATTTATAATCTTATGAGAAATTTTCTTTTTTCAGAAATCAATATAAGACAAGGTTTATAAATTTTATATTTAATAAAATTTAGATATTCAATTATTCTGTGATTGGATTCACAAAAAATCAAATCTGGTTTGTACTCGTTAATTTTTCTAAATGCTGTTTCAATTTTGTTTTTGTATATATTTTTTTCAACTTTATAAATCTCAACAAGAATATTTTTTAATTTAGATAAAATATAATTATCTACAATACAAAAAATTTTAATCCCCATTTTTCCCCCAATTTTGAAAAATAAAGATTTTTTTATCCCCAACACAAATTTTTAACAAAAAATTAAAACAATGTCAACCAATAATAATTAGCAACGTAGTAAAAATAACATAAACTGTAGTTATTTTTCGATAAACTGTAGAATTTTTTTCTCAGAGAAAAGAAAATAGGTGTTCAAATTAGCATAGCTAATTTTAAATTTTAGTCAAGCTGTCCCTTAAAAGAGGAGAGAATTAAAAATTAAGAATTAAGAATGGAAAATTCTTAAACCTAAATCATTCGAAGGAAAGACTTAAATGTAATACTAGAAGATTCCGGCTATCAAATTCACAATTGACAGATATAAAATCTTATACCTCTGAAGATTTTAAAATTTCTATCGAAATTTTCGTTATTAGTAGTTAGTAATTCGTTGTTCGATATAAAAATTATCATAGATAATTTTCTTGTATTTAATTTTTAAACTTCTCAAATCCTTGCTTAATTATTAATCATAATCTAAAAATGATAGCTATTTTTCCCGTTACGCGTTACGCGTCACGTGGTAGAACTTCTAAGGATTTCCTACTGTTACTAAATATCCCGATATCAATTTTTACGTAGTTTCTAAACCTTTAGAATCATATAGATATTTAACTTCTTTTTTTATACAGTGATACAGCCATGTAGCGGTTATCGTAAAGGTAACCGATTCGGCTATCGGGAATGCAAGCCATGCATTATTTAGTCCAAAAGTGTTTCCCAGTATATAAAGTCCCGGCACCAGAAGAATCATCTGTCTTAATACTGTGAGGGCAAAACTTGGCAAACCCCTTCCCATTGCCTGAAAGGTTGCCACCCCGATAATATTTAAAGACAGAAACATGTATGAGAAACTTACCCTCTTAAATGCATGAACTCCTATTCTCAAAAACTCCGGATTTTTGTTAAATATACCGAGCATAGTTTCCGGGAATACAAAAAATAATAAAAATCCAAATGTGCCGAATGAAAGAGCTGTTAACCCTCCCAATTTTATGGTTTTTTTCATCCTCTCGGGATTTTTATGACCGTAATTGTATCCCACAATTGGAAGATATCCCTGGTTCAAACCAAAAATTGCCATTAAGAATAGTGATTGAAGTCTAAAAATAACACCCATCACTCCTATTGCCGTTGTATTAAAAGTACCGAGTATTTTATTAATTAAAGCTAAAGCAACGCTAAATAACAGCCTATTTGCCATTGCCGGAATACCGACCTCATATATCTCTTTTAAAATCTTAAAATCGGGTTTGAAGTATCTCAACCTCAGGGTTAATTCGTTTTTGTCACTTAATAGAACTTTTGTTATAAAGATTCCACCCAGAAGTCTTGCAGAAATTGTTGCATAAGCGGCTCCGGCAATACCCATTTTTGGAAAAAACCACAGCCCAAATATTAGAAATGGATCGAGGATAATATTGGTAACCGCTCCTATTATCATTGTAAGCATGGGAACAAATGTATTCCCTTCTCCCCTTAATATATAGTTAAAAGTTGCAGGTACATAAACTGCAATAGAACCTATCATAATTACCGGGATGTACTGCATAGTCAGGCCTATCAACTTTTCACTATCGGTAAAAAGGCGGAGAATATCTTCGGCAAAAAAGGCTCCCACAATTGCAGTTGCTATACCAAATATTATTGCAATAAAAAATACATGTTCTGCTGCATTTTCTGCTCTTTTTTTATTACCGGCTCCTAAAAGTCTTGAAATCAGGGAACTTGCTCCCACTCCCGTTCCAACACCCAGAGAAATAATTACCATCTGGATTGGAAAGGCTAAAGAAAGTGCAGAAAGTGCGTCTGTACTTAATTTACCCACATAAATTGTATCTATTATATTATAAAGTGATTGGATAACCATACCTACAATGGCAGGTATGGATAGTTTAATTAGTAATTTTCCTATTTTTTCTTTACCCAGTCTTTCCGATTTTTTAACAATGGCCATTACCTGTTAAGTCCTCCTAATTTTGGTCTAAAACTTCATGAATATTTTTACTTATTTTTTTTGATACCTTCAAAAAGGTTTCAATTTCTTTATCGGATAAATCTTTTCTTAGGACTTTTTCAGCCGATCTTAAAATATTTTTAAATTCAGGTTTCATTTTTCTTGCTTTTTCAGTCAGAGAAAGAATTCGTTTCCTTCTGTCTTTTTCATCCGGTTTTTTGGTTATAAAATGTTTTTTCTCAAGTTTGTGGACCGCCCTTCCCACAGCAGCCTTATTTATTCTGTAATGATCACAGATTTTTTGCTGGCAGATACCATCCTCCTTATAGAGGACTATTAAAATATAGAGCTCTCCGGTGCCTATATTATACTGTTTTAATTTTTTTTGAAGAAGCATTGAATGAGCTCTTTTGGCTATACTCAAATATTTTCCCATTGGTTCTTTATACATGAATCCTCCATATAGTTGATTTGTCAACGGAATTTATTGTAGCAATGATAGTTGAGGTGTCAACTAAAAAATCTCTTGCGAGATTTTAGAACCAGAACCAGAATTAGAACCAGATAAAACTAAATACTTATTCCTCTGAAGAAAAATACTTAAATGTTATTCCAAAGTAGTTCTTGAGATTGCTTCACTCACTTCGTTCACTCGCAATGACTTCTTAAAAATCTCTTGCGAGATTTTTTGAATGTACATTGCACATTGTACAAAGCACAAAGTTTGGATCTAATACCTTCGAAGAAATGAAAAATTGCCATTCAATTTTTAGTCTAAGTCAAAGCTAAAGTATAAGTAAAAAAATTAAATCTTATTCCTTTGAAGAAAAAACTTAAATGTAATACCAGAAGATTCCTGAATTTCGCTCACATATTTAAAAATCCCTTTAGGGATTTTTTCAACGTACATCGGAACAATGCACAGTGAACAAAGCTTAAATGTTATACCAAGGAAGAATTGTTAATCTATTTGA
>VSIX01000076.1 GCA_008086245.1 Candidatus Mcinerneyibacterium aminivorans | reverse complement strand
TTTATCTGATTCTGGTACTAAAAATTACGAATATGATTTTTTAGGCTCATTACTTGGTATGTCTTCTATGGAATGACACCCGTCACTCATTACCTGGGATTACTTTTATTGACACTACCGTCACTAAAATCACAAAAGTGATTTTTTATAACTTATATTTCTCCACAATTTTTATCAAATTGGAAAAATCTACAGGTTTATATATTAAATCTTTAACCCCAAATTTCTTCACTTCGGATTTGCTTACCTCTTCAATATATCCAGACATCACAACAATCGGCATTTCCGGAGCCACCTTTAGCATTTCTTTAGCCAGCTTAATTCCATTTTTTTGGGGCATGTAATAATCTGTAAGCACCAGCTGATAATCAGCATATTTTTCCTTAAAATGATCAAGAGCTTCTACTGGATCCTCAAATGTATTAACATTATATCCTTCCATTTCCAGTCTTTCCTTAACAAGTTCCAGCAAAGTTTTTTCATCATCAACATAGATAATACTTCCCCTTTTTTTGTAAAATGTTTGCTCAAATTGAATAGCTTCTTTTTTGGGAATTTTTTTATCCTTATTTTTTTTAATCGTTTCTTGCTTACCAGCCGGAAAAAAGATTTCAACTTTAGTTCCTACCCCAACACTGGAAGAAATTTCTATTTTACCACTGTACTCTTCTACTATTCCATAAACAACCGAAAGTCCGAGACCGGTTCCTTTTTTATCCGATTTTGTCGTGAAATAGGGTTCAAAAATCTTATTCTGATGTTCTTCTGGAATACCTTTTCCCTCATCTTCAACAGTAATCTTAATATATTTCCCCGGGGCAAAATCCCGATCTTCATTCTTCTTATTTATCTTTATCTGCTTAAGCTTTATGCTCAGCTTTCCTCCTTCTTTTTCCATGGCATGATAAGCATTTGTACATAGATTCATAAACACCTGATATATTTTTGATTGATCAGCATAAATTTCTTCGCATTCTTCTACTTCCCGGGTTACTTCAATATTTGAAGGAACAACATTTTTAAACAAATCCACTATATCATTCACAATATCTTTAACATCAATTAATTTATCCTCATGCTCGGTTTCCCTTGTAAAGGTCAGTATCTGATTAATCAAATCTTCAGCCCTTGATATTGAATTCAATATTTCCTGGAGATATTTTTGATTGCTATCATTTTTAGAACCATTTTTATTTTTTAATGATTCAATATTTACTTTAATTCCCCTCATTATATTATTAAAATCATGTGCAATTCCATGCGCCAGGGTTCCTAAAGATTCAAGCTTTTGGCTCTGTCTCATTCTTTTTTCCATTTCTTTTTCCTCTGTAATATTCTTCTGGATAATGATAAAGTTAGTTATTTCATCACTTTTTTCATCCAGATATATTGGAGATACCAGTGCATAGTCATTGAACAACTTGCCATTTTGAGCTCTATGAATTATTTCACCTTCCCATACCTCCCCGCTTAATATTGTCTCCCATATATTTCTATAAAATTCTTCATCGTGTATTCCGCTCTGCAGGATATCTATTTTCTCCCCTATAATTTCTTTTTTTTCATAACCGGTATCCTTAACAAAAGCTTTATTTACATATTCAATAATGCCTTCCCTATTCAATATTACTATTTTTTCCTGAAGCTGTTCGATACCTGCCATCAGTAATTTATGAAAATGTTTTAACTCCTTTTTTTCGGTAATATCTCTTAAAACCATAACTACTCCCGTTATTTTTCCTTTATTATCCTGTATAGGCGATATATTATCCTCAACAAAATATTTCTCCCCATTTTTTGATACCAGAATTAGTGTTGAAGTTTCATGTATGTTCTCGCCTTTTTGAATTACCTTTGATATCTGATTGGTAACTTTTTTTGTCGAACCCAGCGTATTTAAATTAAGGACCTCTGCAAATGGTTTTCCCATAATTTCTTCTTTACTCATTCCTATCATTTCACATGCCTTTTTATTTATCCTTGATATCTGCCCCTTTTTATTTATCGCTATTACAGCATCCCCGATGCTGTTTAAAGTTATTGAAAGCTCCTTCTTGCTTTTTTCAAGATTTCTGTGCGCTTTATGATAATCGGTTATGTCTCTACCCCTGAGCAAAAGTTCGCGTGCTTTACCATCAACCTTCAGGGGCGTGGATATTATATCAAAATAATATATTTGATTGTTTTTGTTTATTTTAGCAATATCCTTTATCTCCCCCGTATAACCGTTTTTTCTCATTTTTCTTCTTCTATGAAATTTACTTTCATCGACAAAATCAACACACTCCGCAATATTTTTTTTCTTCAATTCATCAAGCGGCATATCAAAAAACTCAAGCGCTCTCTTATTTGCATAGGTAATTTTTCCCTCCAGAGTATAAGTTAAAATTATATCTTTGATGTTTTCTGCAAGAGTAATATACCTATCCTGTTCCTTTTTTAACCTGTAGCTGTAGATAAAAATAAATAAGATGAAAATAAAGATAATCAACAACCGAGTATATACCTGATAAAGAGATATATTAAGGAATAACAAACCGATAAATGATTTATTATAGAAAAAAAGATAATCAAGCAGGGAAAAAACAACCCAAACTGCAATGCTTGATAGCAATGAAATTAGATACAGCCGCTTTCTATCAAATTTATATGTCATAAATAATTCTCCACTTTTCTATATTATATTCTAAATATTAATTTTTTAAAGATAAAACTGTTTTCTCTTAAAATTAAAACAAATTATGCTAATATAGTTAAAATAATAAGGAGGTAAAATGCTATATTATATAATTAAAATATTCCTTTCGGCTATCATAGTTGTTGTAGTTTCGGAAATAGCAAAAAGAAGTTCCCTTCTGGGAGGTTTGATAGCATCTCTTCCCCTAACCTCAATACTTGCACTTATATGGCTTTATTTTGATACCAGAAGCATCCAGAAAGTTATAAATCTTTCCCAAAGCATTTTTTGGCTCGTACTCCCTTCACTGATTTTATTTGTAATTTTGCCCATTTTACTTAAAAAGGGCATAAATTTTTATCTATCTTTAACCATATCAGCAATCGTCATGATGTTATTTTACGGCGTAATTATGTATACAGTTCAAAAAATTTAGTTTACAATTTTATTTGACTAATATCTATTTTTATTTAAAATATAGATATGAAAGAAAATAAAAAAAATAGCACAAAAGAATCAATAAACAACGCAGCTATTAAGCTATTCAGCCATAAGGGCTATGATGGTGTGGGAATGCGTGAAATTGCCGAAAAGGCAGATATAGCTGTTTCAGTATTATACTACTATTACGATAATAAAGAAATCATGTATAATGAGATAGTATATGACTACTTCAAAGAGATTCTAAATGGAAGCAAAGAGTTTATTGAGAAAAATCAAAATAAAAATTTTAAAAAAAGTCTAATCGAACTGCTGAAACTTTTTAACAATCTATCAGAAAGAGAAAAAAGAATATTAAAAATCGCAATATATGAAATACAGGGATTCGGCAAGAAGAATCTTTTAAGAAAAAAACTTAGAAAACTCTTCAAGGAGCATGAGTTTATTTTCTTTCATCTTTTTGAATCCCAAAATAAAAATAAGAAAAAATCATTTGCCGCCTCAAGGGTCCTTTTCACCTATATAACCTCAAAAATAAGCGATATAATATTAAAAGATTCATTCCAGATTGATACTATTAAAGATGATTTGGATATTATACTTAGTTATTAATACTATTTTACTTCCATGCTTGTAAATACAGTTTATTAAACATATATTTTAAATAACTAAAAAAGGAGATGTTATGGCTGATATTAACAATTTTGCAGAACTAAAAGATAAGCAAAATATTCTAACCAGGCTGAAAGAGGAAGTAAAAAGGTCCAGCAGGTATAAAAACAAATTGTCTGTGATACTTATCGAATTGGATGATTACAAAGAATTAAAAAATAATTTAGATGAAAAATCATTGAATGAAGTAGAAGTTGATTTTATCAAATTAATTATACACAACATAAGAGAAGTTGATCTGGTTGGGAGATTGAAGCCCCAGCAATTTCTCGTTCTATGCCCCAACACCGGCATAATGGGTGCCAAAATAGCTGCCCAGAGAATTAGAAAAATAACAGAATTCAGCAGTTTTGGAGATTCCTATAAAATAACATTAAGTGCAGGAGTAAAGGAATATATTTTCGAGGAACCGGATAAGTTACTTAATGAAACCAAGAAGAGATTAAACATCGCCAAAATAAAGGTAAAAATCGGGTTGTAGCAATATAAAACCAATTATATTGATTTTATATAGCTAAATTGAAAGATTACATTTAGTTTTTCCTGGTTCTAAATCTATTTCTAAAATCTCGACTCTTTCTAATGGATTAGCTTATTAACTGAATCCTTCTTGTATTACTTAAAAGGATTATAGAGGATTCCTGAATTCCGCTCGTTACACTCGCTCCATCAGGAATATTCATTACTTATGTTTTGCTAGTATGCATATTCCGGCCGAAGTGAAACGAAGTGCCGGAATCTTCTTGTATGACCTTTAAAATCTTTTCTTCGGAGGTTTAACATTTAAGCTATTTACTATTAACTTTTTACTATTTACTAATTATTGCCGGAATCATCTTGCATTACTCTTAAATGTATAATAGAAGATTCCTGAATTCCG
>VSIX01000075.1 GCA_008086245.1 Candidatus Mcinerneyibacterium aminivorans | reverse complement strand
TTCCTTTTTCATCTTTCCCATTTCTATTGTTTATCATTTTTAATCTTTATTTTCATTCTTTTCTATTTTCTTATTTTTTTAGTTAATCTTTTATCTTATTCTTATACTAATACTGATACTAATACTAGGGAAAAACGCTACGCGTTTTTCCCTCTATTCTCCATCTTAACTTTCTTTATATCGCTTCTAACCATTTTACTTACAAGTTTTTCAAATGAAGTCTTTCTCGGGTTCCAGCCCAGTTTTTCTTTTGCTTTTGCTGGATCTCCTTTTAGCTTTTCTACCTCTGCCGGTCTGAAATATTTAGGGTCCACTTCCACTAATATCTCTCCGGTTTCTTTATCTATTCCCTTTTCATCTACTGCTTTATCTTTCCATTCCAATTCTATTCCCACTTCCTTAAAAGCTAAAGTACAGAACTCTCTTACCGAATGCATCTCTCCTGTTGCTATTACATAATCATCGGGTTTTTCCTGCTGTAGTATAAGCCACATGCATTCAACATAATCCGGTGCATATCCCCAGTCCCTTTCTGCATTTAAATTACCCAGGTACAGTTTCTTCTGTTTACCCTGTTTTATCCTTGCCGCCGCCAGAGTAATCTTTCTTGTCACAAATGTTTCTCCCCTTCTTTCGGATTCGTGATTGAACAGTATCCCATTAGATGCGTGCATATCATATGCTTCTCTGTAATTTTTTGTTATCCAGTAACCATACATTTTGGCAACAGCGTAGGGACTTCTCGGATAAAAAGGTGTTTCTTCAGTTTGTGGCATTTCCTGTATTTTTCCGTATAGTTCTGATGTTGATGCCTGATATATTCTTGTCTTTTTTTCCATTCCCAGTAATCTAACCGCTTCAAGCATTCTTAAGGTACCTATTGCATCTACATCTGCAGTATATTCAGGAACTTCAAATGATACCTTTACATGTGATTGGGCTGCTAAATTATATATCTCATCCGGTTGTGTTTCTTTTATTATTCTTATTAAATTACTTGAATCTGTCATATCTCCGTAATGCAGATGAAAATTAAGATTCCTCTCCTTATGCATGTCCTCGATTAGTTCGTCTATGTAGAGATGCTCTATTCGCTTTGTATTAAACGATGAGGCCCTCCGGATTACTCCATGTACCTCATAACCCTTACCAAGTAAATACTCCGCTAAATAAGAACCATCCTGCCCCGTTACCCCTGTTATTAATGCTGTTTTCATATTTCCTCCTTGCAAAATTTATATCAAACTATTATACAATTTTCCTATTCTTTTTTCAATAATTTCCCAGTTATTATTTTCCTTTA
>VSIX01000074.1 GCA_008086245.1 Candidatus Mcinerneyibacterium aminivorans | reverse complement strand
TTCAAGAAAAACACCAAATTCATATCCGGATGGAACCCCATATATTATTATCCTATCATCCAGATCTTTATACTTTATTGCAGGATAAACAGCTTCAGATGTTTTTTTAGAATCAATTATTTCATATTCAATATTACCGGATAAGCTTTCAATATGCTGAAACATTGAAAAAAGTTCCGAGGAAAGGGATTCTTCATTCCCGATTTCATTTTTATTTAAAATTAAATCAAATCTGACTTTATTATTCAGCTTTTCTGTTAAAAATTTAGAAACTTCCTCTTTTTCTTCCGGTTTGAAAAATCCCATAATTACCTTTCAAAAATTTAACGGGGTGAAAACCCCGCTTTTTGATTTTTAAATTAAAAATTTAATATATCTTCAATATTTTCAAGCAGGTTTTTAATATCCTCCATAGTTGTTTCACCCATGTGTGCTATTCTAAAAGTATCGTTTTTCAGGTTACCATAACCGTTTGCAATTACCATTTTTCTCTTTCGTAGTTCTTTATTTAATTTTGGAACATCAATACCTCTGGTATTTTTTACACATGTTACAGTATCAGAGAGATATCTTTCATCAGCAAATAAATCAAAATGTTCCTTTGCCCAATCTCTTACATATTCTGCCATTTGAGCATGTCTTTTAAATCTATTTTCTATTCCTTCTTCTAAAATTCTATCAAGCTGCTTATCAATACCGTACATATGAGGGATAGTAGGTGTTGTCGGATACTGATGATCTCTTTCTTTTATATATTTTTCAAGTCTTAATAGATCAAAGTAAAAACCTCTATTTTCAACTTCTCTTGCTCTATCAAGAGCTTTATCGGATACAGAAGCAATTGAAAGTCCAGGCGGCATAGCAAGAGCTTTTTGTGAGGAAGTTAAACAGAAATCAACTCCAAGTTTGTCCACTTCAATTTTTGCTCCGCTTAAAGAAGATACTGCATCCATTATCCAAACAACATCAGGATACTTGTTTATCACTTCAGCTAGTTCCTCAACCGGATTCATTACACCGGTTGAAGTTTCATTATGAGTAAGAGCTATTACATCATAATCCCCTGTCGAAAGATATTTATCTATCATTTCGGGGGTTATAGCTTCTCCCCATTCAACCTCATGCTTATCAGCAGGTATTCCATTTTTTTTAGCAATATTATACCAGCGATTACCAAATGCCCCTACAGAAAATACTATAGCTTTTTTCTTTGTTGTATTTCTTATAGCAGTTTCTAACAATCCTGTACCGGAAGAAGTTGCAAATACAATCATCTTATCGGTATACATTAATTTTCTCATCTTTTCTGTTGCACTTCTCTGCAAATCAGAATACTCTTTTGATCTATGACCTATCATTGGCTGGGTCATAGCTTCCAGAACTTCAGGAGCCACTTCAACAGGGCCGGGAATAAATAACCTCACATGATCCTTCTTCATAAAAAACCTCCTTTTTTTATATTAAATACAAGTTTTAACTACATAGATTTATAATATCTTTTTTGTCTTTTTTGTCAAACTATATTTTAACTTTTTAACCATCCAATTATCTCTTTTATTTTAGGTTTTTTACCATAGCTCAAAATACCGATCCTGAAAATTTTAGCCGATGCCCATAGTTCAACAAATATGGTTGTAATTAACAATGTTATGGATAAAACTATCTGCCACGCAGGAATATCTATAATCGCCATTCTCATAAACATCAGTGGAGAAAGGTATGGTATTTCCGAAAGTATAACGGACAGGGGAGCTTCCGGATTTTGACTAACGAAAAGAAAAAAGAAAAACGGAGAAAAAGTCATAATTGCAATTGGCTGAATAAATTGATTGGCATCCTTCTCATTGGAAAACATCGCACCAATTCCTGCGTATGCTATAGCATAAACAAAGAAATTTAATATAAAATATAAAAGAAAAAAGAGCAAGGTTTTAAAATCCACCGAACTTTTTATTGAACCTATAAAATTTGAAGGAAGTTTATCTGCAAAATATGAAGTAACACCAATAATCGAAATTAAAGTCATCCCCACCCATACAAATATCTGCAAAAGACCTGCAGTAGCAGTCCCGATAATTTTTCCAATCATCAAATCTATGGCTTTGACATGGGAGACTACAATTTCAACCACCCTGTTGTTTTTATCCTCAATTGTAGATTGCACGAGCTTGGGGGCATTCATAAGAATTACTATTATCAGCGCATAAAGAAGTCCATAGGAAAGAGCATAATTCAAGGAAGCACTCTCCTTCTTACTTCCCTCTTCTTTTGTCACTTTATATGAACTAATATTTGCTTTTTTTAACAAAAAGCCAACTTCTTCTTTATTTAATCCCTTTTTTTCCATAATCATTTCATGGATTATATCTGTAACCTCATTTTTTAAAATGCTCATTCTTTCTGCATCACTAACCGATCGGGAATAGTATTCAATTTCATAAGTATCTAAAACATCATCCTTTATATATAAAAAGGTATCTATCTTTTTTGATTTAATCTTTTCCAAAGCCTTTTCTTTGCTTTCACTCCAGCGGGTAAATTTATAATTTTCAGGTAATTTCTTCTTCAATTTGCTAACTATATTTTTTGATTTATCTATATAGTAATATTTTCTAATTTTTTTTGAACTTTGTATCTGAAGATATACTACAACCCCAATTATCAATACAATAATTAAAGGAACCAGAATCGTGGAAAGTATAAAAGCTTTTGATTTTACGGTTTCTAAAAATTTCTTTTTAAATATTATTAGCCATTTGCCTGTCATTTTTTCCCTCCTCAATCATTCCAACCTTGTTTATAAATATCGATTTTAAACTAGGAACATCAATGCGGTATTCTAAAATATTAACTTCTGGGGCAATCATATTCAAATATTTATTATGTTTATCAGGATCATTTAAAAATATTTCGGCATAGCTTCCATAATCATCAATATTTTTTACCAGTTCATTATTTAACTTATCACTTTTTCCATCATAGCGAACAAATATTGTTTTTTTGCCATATTCTTTCTTAATATCAGAAAGCTTTCCATCTATAACCTTTTCTCCATTATCAATTACCAGAACATTTGTACTAAGATACTCTACATGCTCAATTATATGGGAACTAAAAAGAACAGTAGTATTTTCTTTTTTTAACTTCAAGATTTCATCTTTAAAAATCTGCATATTAACCGGGTCCAAACCGGAAAAAGGCTCATCAAGTATAAGCAGCTTTGGTTTATTAAAACAGGATATTATGAACTGTACTTTTTGCTGCATTCCTTTTGAAAGCTCTTCTATTTTCTTTTCATGCCAGCCTGTTAAATCGAATCTTTCAAGCCAGTAATTTTTCGCCTGAGAAATTTGCTTTTTACTCATACCCTTTATTTCTCCGAAAAAATTGAGGGTTTCCTTAACAGTTAAATTTGGATACAAGCCCCTCTCTTCGGGAAGATAGGAAACTTTTTCAGGAGAATAGTTTCTTTCTATATTGCCGATTTCGGGTTCATAAATATCCATTATCATCCTTATAGTTGTTGTCTTTCCAGCTCCATTTCTTCCAAGAATTCCATAAATCATATTTTCTTCAACCTGAAAACTAAGATTTTTTACTGCATGAAAATCATTGTAATATTTGTTAACATTATCCACTTTTAATATCATTGAGCCCCCCTTTAAATGTAATTTTACCCAAATAATCTATCAGAGATTATAAT
>VSIX01000073.1 GCA_008086245.1 Candidatus Mcinerneyibacterium aminivorans | reverse complement strand
TTTTAGAAAATTCTAAAATCTATAATTAATAAAAATGCAAAAATGAAAATACATTTTCCTTTTTGATTTTTATTATATTTCTAATGCTTTTTTAAAAGCATTAATCTATTTTTATATAATTCTTTAAGAGTTTAAAAAAACTATTACTAATAACAACAAGCTTAATTGTGTATATTAAAATATAAAATCACTTAAATTATTGATTATAATCAATAATTTGTAAAAATATCTTCTTTATATAAAAGGGACCTTTATTACATCTTGGTTTGTCCGAAGTTTTATATAAAGAAGATATTTAATAAAATAAATTCAAAAATTTGAATTTATTAAGTTATTTTATATTTTATATGCCTTTATGAGATACACCAATGGAACAACTAATAATCCTGTTAATCTTGTTAATCCGGTTATACGTGGGCTTAGGTGATTTCAATTCTACATGGTAGTCTTTTGAAAGAATCCTGTTCTAATTATATAAATGAAAATTATCCAATTGGATTTTATAATCATTATAGGATATTACATCTTTTTTTTTGTATAATCATGATAATCATGTTAATCATGTCTGATTATAATAGTATAATCTTTTATGGGTGCATCGATGGAAAAGCATAAAGATCAGTGTTAAGAATAAAATTTCAATTTTATTCTTATCTGTGTTAATCTGTGTCTAATATATTTTTTTTGTAAAAGGGTACATTTAATTATTTCTTCTAAGGGGTATCATTTAATTTGTATCGAATAACGAATAACGAAAATCTCGTCAGAGATTTTTTATCTTCGAAGGGATAACATTCAAACTTTGTCTGTTGTGCATTATTCCGATGTGCAATGTTTTTCACTTTGTGCATGCGTTGTGAAATGTTCATTGCTTTTCTTATTGTCTATTATATAATATCTAATTAGAGGTTTTACATTTAAATTTTATGCTTTGTACAATGTACAATGTACGATGAATTTTATGGGAGTGATTTTTATGAAAGCAAAATACAAAATTAGCTCTACCAAAAAAAGCAAACACGGCAAAAAGATAACAAAAAAAGTTTTAGAAAAACAGGCGGAAAAAATAAATAATTCCGAAGATGCCATACCTTTTATACTCGATAATAACTACAACATCCCCCCTATAGGTAAAATGGTTTCTGCTGAGCTTGTTGAGGATGGAGAAGAGGATTATACACTGGAAGTCATGATAGAGTTTTATGATGGAGAAAAAAGAATTGAAAACCGCGAAGAAGATTTATACAGGCTGGTAAATAAAAATGATAAAAGACCATATATAAGAATGTTTGAAAATGAAGATAATAATATATTTACGGTTTATTATGATTACTCCAGCTTTTCCGAAACCGATCTGAAAGAAATAATGGATAAGTCCAAACAAATTGGGAACGCCCGGATATACGGAAATAAATCTGTAATTCCCGCTCCGGTTACAATATTTTCTATAGGTTCATTAAAGCATCTCGGATACAAAATTGAAGGAGCTTCTTTTGAAAAACTCCATGGGGATATCTCGGAAGAACTGCTTGAAGGGATTAAAAAATTAATACCGGAGATTATAAAAAAAGTAAATTCCGATAATGAAAAACCTGCATTCATGTTTAAAACCGATGATAATATACAGCTGGAATTTGTCATTCAGTTGGACGATTATACCCAGATTGAAAATTCTCTTAAAAATATTCAAAACTGTATAGATAAAGCAGAGGACTATCTTAAGGATTACGATATTGATACGATCCAGTTTAGAATAGATGAAAGTCACCCCGAATGGTATTTTAATTATCTTATAGATACTGATGGAGAAATAGTATGTAAAAAGGAAACACTAAAGAAAATCACAGGGATGATGAGGGAAGTTGGTAGAAAAAAATCGCGATAGCGATTTTTTTCTAGTGACGGAAGTAAAGCATACAAAAAACTCCAGGTGACGTATAAAATAATTTTTTCTAAAAAAATTATTTTATGTAATGAGTGATGAGCCTTGAAAATCAGCAAGCTGATTTTCTTGCATGTTTATAAGAAGATTCCTGAACTAAGAATTGATAAAAGTAATACATAGGCGTCAGGAATATCCATTTGTTTATAACCATTATTATGAAAATTACGTCCGGAGTGAAACGAAGTGCCGGAATCCTCTTGTATGTCATTTAAGCTATTTACTATTCACTTTTTACTATTTACTTAAAAATCATAAAATGATTTTATAAACAACGAATTAACACAAATTAGCACTAATTTCAAAAAATATCTTTGAAGTATAAATATAAAAAATGGTAATTCTATTCTGAAAGAATGTTAGATAAATAATTAAGCACAAAATTTATAACTAAAAAAATTAATATAAATTATAATGAATGATTTTAAATAATATAC
>VSIX01000072.1 GCA_008086245.1 Candidatus Mcinerneyibacterium aminivorans | reverse complement strand
GGAAAAGCAACTGCTACAATGGCAAAAGCCATGGAGGAGATTTTAAAAGATAAAATTACAAGAGGTTTAATTTCTGTTAAATACGGTCACACAGCTGATCTTGAAAAAATTGAATATATTGAAGCCGGTCATCCTGTTCCGGATGAAAACGGTTTTAATGCCGGTAAAAAGATTTTGGATATTGCTAAAAATGCCGATAAAAATACTCTTGTTATAACATTAATTTCTGGAGGGGGATCTGCTCTTTTAACCCATCCATATGTTTATGATAATGAAGAAAAAATCGAAATAAGACTTGAGGATATGCAGGATACAACGAATAGATTATTAAAATGTGGGGCAATTATAAATGAGATTAACTGTTTAAGAAAGCACCTATCTGCTATTAAAGGTGGAAAGCTGGCAAAAGCACTTTATCCTGCAAAATCTATTAATTTAATATTATCAGATGTAGTGGGAGATAGACTTGATACTATAGCATCCGGTCCAACTTCACCCGATGATACTACTTTTGAAGAAATGGATAGAATTATTAAAAAATATGAAATTAGAGATAATTTGCCGAGAAATGTTTTGAAAATTTTAGAAAAGGGATTGAAAGGGGATGTTGAAGAAACTCCAAAAGAAAAAGATAAAATATTTAAAAATACAAACAATATTTTAATTGGAACCAATTACCAGAGCTTACAGGCATGTGCAAATAAGGCCAGCAGTTTGGGATATAATAGTTTGATCATATCATCTCAAATTGTAGGAGAAGCAAAAGATGTTGCCAAGGTTCTGGCTGGAATTGCCAAAGATTCAAAGAAACACGATCTTCTTGGAGATAAACCTTTGTGTATTATTGCAGGTGGAGAAACTACTGTTACCCTTACAGGAGAAGGAAAAGGCGGTAGAAATCAGGAAATTGCACTGTCCTATCTGGCTGAAATCGAAAAAGAGATGGACTCGTTTGAAAACATATATTTTATTTCTGCATCAACAGATGGAAACGATGGACCTACAGATGCAGCCGGTGCTTATGCAGATATTGAACTCTTTGAAAGATCTAAAGAAAAAGATTTATCAATAGATGATTATCTTAAAAATAACGACTCATACCACTTTTTTGAAGAGATTGATGGTCTGGTAAAAACAGGTCCTACCAATACAAATGTATGCGATATACACCTTATATTAATTGAAAATTGAAAATTGAAAGAGGAAAGTTAAAAAAATTAATTGAAAATTGAAAATTATCTAGAAGGTAATTTCTCTGTGGATTTAGTTTTTAGTAGTTCGTTGTTCGTGTTCGTAAAATTCTGATAAGAATTATTTAATGATGGAAGAAATTATTTAAAAGAAAAAGATATAGAGCATGACTTCACCCATTTAGCAACTCCAGAAGAAAATGGACTATTGAATCATTTCATAGTTCAATACAAAGAGAATTTTTGGATAGATTTGAAATTTATGGAGAAAAGAAAATTAAGGAGTTGATGAATGAATATATTTTTTATTATAATTATGAAAGACTTCATGGAGCAATTGGATATACAACGCTAGTAAAATATTTTGTTAGGTATTTTAAAAGAGCAAAAGTGAGTGTAGAATTCGTGAAAGTTTGTCCATATAATAGGGGTTAGAAATTAAATTTTAAGACGAACACGAATAACGAATAACTAATAACTAAAATTTGCATAGCAAATTTTATCAATTTTCAATTTTATTTTCAAAAATAATTTATTTTTCAGGGATTTCTGGGATGCTTATAATATTAAATTCGGAGAGATATCATATAAGAATTTTCAATTTTCCTCTTTCAATTTTCAATTTTATTTTCAAAAATAATTCATTTATTTTTGAAAATAATATTTCCTGTCATTTCCTCCGGAATATCTATATCAAGAATTTTCAACATTGTTGGAGCTATATCTGCCAGTTTCCCGTCCTTAATTATTTTAATTTTATCTTTCTGCAATTCCGGTCTTTTGGAAATTATTGAAAGCGGTACAGGATTTGATGTATGAGCGGTTTGTGGTTCATTAGTTTCAAAATCCCGCATCTTCTCTGCGTTTCCATGGTCAGCCGTTAGTAAAATTACACCATCTTTTCCAAGAATCTTATCTACTACTTTTCCAACACATTCATCTACGGTTTTTATTGCCTTTACTGTTGCATCAAAATCTCCAGTGTGTCCTACCATGTCCGGATTGGCATAATTGAGAATGATTACATCGTATTTATCACTATCAAGAGCACTTAAAACCTTTTCAGTTACTTCATAAGCGGACATTTCAGGTTTTTTATCATATGTAGAAATTTTTGGAGAATCTATAAGTATCCTGTCTTCTCCATTAAAAATAATATCCTGCTGCCCATTAAAGAAAAATGTTACATGGGCAAATTTTTCCGTTTCGGCAATTCTGAGCTGGGTTAGACAGTTTTTTTCCAGGACTTTCCCTAAAAGATTATTCATTTTAACCAGGGGATAGGCGATTTCAACATTTGCATTTTTCGCATCTGGAAGTTCTTTATAGTATTCAGTTGTGGCCAGAAAGAAAACATTATTTAATTCAGTTGTTTCAAACTTATCAAAATCCCTTTCAACAAAAGCTTTTGTAATCTGTCTTGCCCGGTCAAATCTATAATTAAAAAAAACCATTAAATCATCATTTTTCACATTTTGGAAGTTTTTTGTTTTGCGGGGTAGAATAAATTCATCTGTTTCTTCATTTTTATAGGCATCTTCAATTGCATCGTCTATGCTTTGAAATTCATCATATTTACTTTTTCCTATGGTTAAAAGATCATAGAATTTTTGAGTCCTATCCCATCTATTGTCCCGATCCATTGCATAGTAGCGTCCGGTTATTGAAGCTATTTGGGAATAATTTTCTTTTTTTTGAAAATCCTTTATTTTTTCAACATATTTTTCAGCTGATTTGGGAGGAGTATCTCTACCATCTGATATTACATGAATGAAAACTTTTTCTGAAGGGATATTTTCTTTCTTGAAAAATTTTAAATAGGCTAAAAGGTGTCTTGTATGAGCATGAACCCCCTGATCCTGAACCAGGCCGAAAATATGAATGTTTCCATCATTTTTTTTAATGTGTTCGATTCCATTAAGTATTGATCTATTTTTATAAAATTTTTTCGAAGAAACTGCTTTGTTTATTCTGACAAGTGATTGATAGACAATTCTTCCGGCACCAAGATTTAGGTGGCCAACTTCGGAGGACCCCTGATTGCCTTCCGGAAGACCTACATGTATTCCCGATGTGTGGATTAATCTGGTAGGGTAGTTTTCTATGTAATGTTTGTGATTTTTAGGATCTGCATATTCTATTGCATTATATTTTTTTCTTTTAGAATATCCCCAACCATCTCTAATAATTAAAGCTACCGGTTTTTTCATATTATCTCCTTGTTTTTTTCAATTATATATCTTTCTTGTTTAAAATCAAACTTTAAACAGGTTGTATAATTGTTTCATTAACTAATAACAACAAAGAAAACAATAGAATATATGTAATAAGATAAATATTAGCAAGATATAAAAAATGAATGAATGTTCATTTATTTCTTGACATTAATTTTAAAATTGTTATTTTTATAAAAAAGGAGGATATGATGGCAAGAAGAAAGAGTGTAAAAAAAAGAAATAAAATAATTGAGAGTGCAGCTAAACTCTTTGCACAAAATGGCTATTTTTGTACAAGTATGAGTGAGATAGCAAATAGAGCTGAAATGTCGGTTGGTAGTTTATATGTCTATTTTAAAAGCAAGGATGATTTGCTTATAGAGATTTTTAAAAATTATTTTGATGAATTGATGGGTAATGTTGAAAAAATATTTACTGAAACAGAGCAGCATCCCCTAGATAAGCTTTTTGATGGATTAAATCTGGTAGTAAATACCTTAAGCAATGATAAAGATATGGCAAAGGTATTTTTGGTTGAGTTGAGACAGAGTAACAAGGCGCTTGAATCAATAGCTCCAGAAATCAGAGATAAATATGAAAATTTAATTAAAAATCTAATAGATGAAGCAAAAGAAAAGGACCTTGTTAAAAAAAATATTGATCCCGAACTTATAGGTCTCTCAACTTTTGGACTTATAGAATCAATACTTTTTGATTGGATAAACAAAGGATATACAAAGGAAAAATTATTGATGAAGCTTGAAAGAGCTGCAAATTATTTTATACAGGGAATAAGAAAATGATGGGGAGGAAATATGTTTAAAAGGATATTTAAAAAACCGTGGATAAACATAATACTGATAATAATGATTACAGTTTTTTTTGGGATACAGTTACCCAAACTTAATATAAATAATGAAGTAAAGATATTTCTTCCGGATGACCATCCTTCAAAAAATGCGTATGATAAAATGGAAAAAATATACGGAAGTGGAGATGTAATAGCCGTTTCCTATGAAAATGTAAAAAATTCAATATTTTCTCTGGAAAGCATAAAACTTCTGGATGGAATTATACAGGATTTAGAAAATATTGAAAATGTAAAAGAAGCCACAGGACTGGTTAATACTGATTTTATTAAAGGAACAGCTGATGGAATGGAAGTAAAAGAACTGGTCGAAAATAAACCCCAAAACAAAAAAGATATTTATGAGATAAAGAAGAAAGTGCTGTCCTGGGATATTTATGAAAATAATTTATATAATGAAGATTATTCCTCATCTCAAATACTTGTTAAAGCCGAAAAAGACCTTTCAATAGAGCAAAAAGAAGACATATACTGGGATATAAAAAATGTTATAAAAAAATATAAAAATAAAGATAGTAATTTTTATATTGCAGGTATGCCCGCAGTTAATGTTTTAATAGGTAATAATATGGAGAGCGATCTAAGTAATTTAATTCCCTTTGTTATTGGAATTGTTCTTTTGATTCTGTTTTTATCATTTCGAAATGCGGGTGGAGTAATACTGCCAACGGTGACGGTTCTTATAAGTACAGTATGGGCTCTGGGAATTATGTCACTGCTGGGAATTAGTCTAACTATTGTTTCTACCGTAATACCCGTTCTGCTTGTGGCTGTGGGAAGTGCATACGGTATTCATATAATCAGCCATTACTATGACGAAATTAGAAATGAGAATAAAAAAATATCAAAAAAACAGCACAAGGAAATTATCATCACCACGGTAAAAAAGGTAGGTAAACCGGTTTTTTTGGCTGGATTGACTACAATGGTTGGTTTTGGTTCACTTGCAAGCAGCAATATAATGCCTGTAAAAAGCTTTGGTATATTTACTGCCGTAGGTGTAGGTGTTGCGCTTTTAGTTGCTCTTATATTTATTCCCTCAATTTTGCTGGTTAGATCCAGGAGGCTTTCTGGAAGAATCAAAAGGGATAAAAATGCTATTTCGAAAATTATTGATGCTATATATGGATACTTTTCAAAAAAAAGAATCAGAATTTTAATTCTTTCTTTCATAATTATTATTATTTCAATTGTTGGAATAAAGAAAATTGTTATTGATAGTGTTATGATTGAATTTTTCAAAGAAGATACGGAAATAAGACAGGCGGATCGTTTTATAAATAATAATTTTAGTGGCACACATGTATTGAATATTTTAATAGATGGAAAAGAAAATGGGGCGCTGACCGATCCTGATATATTAAAGGAAATGGATAACTTAAGCCGCTATCTGGAAAATAGATATTCCAGGGTTGGAAAGGTAACCTCATTTGCTGATTTTATTAAAAGGATGAATAAAGTAATGAATTATCCTGCTGAAGAAAAATCGCAAAACCCTGAAAACAAAAGTGGTAATATAAAAGAGGAAACAACATCAGATTTTGGAAATGAGTCAACTTCTGAATTTGATTCAGAAACCACTTCATCTTTTGGAAATAATTCGAATAATGAAACCACTTCAGATTTTGGAAGTGAAAATACTTCTGAATTTAAACAGAAGACAGAAGAAAAAAAATCGAAAAAGATTCCTGGAAATTTTGAAGAAGATAAAACAAATAAGTATAAGAAGTTAACCGGCAGACAGTTTGTTGAGCTGTTAAATGAGGCAATTCTAAATTCAAAGAAAAGTAATATTACAGCAGACCAGCTTGTAAAATTAATAAACAGGGAAATAAACTACAGAGGTGAAGCCTACAATGAAATTCCTTATGATGTTGATAAATATCCTGCTGAAAGAAAAAAAGGACTTAAGGATTTGATATCCCAGTATTTATTACTTTATGCAGGGAATCTGGATGATTTGATCAATGATCAGATAGAACCATCAAAGGCAAGAATGATGATACAGATGAAATCAGGAAGCAATATTTTAACTGACAAAATTGAGGAGTCTGTAAGCAAGTATGTGGATGATAATTTCCCTGAGGGGTATAAGGTCTCGGTAGCAGGTACTTCTGATATGGCTCTTGCTGTTAACAATTTGATTGTATCGAGTCAGCTAAAAAGCATTATAATTTCCCTAATTGTTGTTTTTATAATAGTTTCGATAAATTTTAGATCTTTTGTTGGAGGAATCTACGGAGTAATTCCCTTAAGTTTTGCATTACTTATAAATTTTGGAATAATGGGATTCTTCGGTATAAAGCTTGACATCGCAACTTCTATGGTTGCGGCAATTGCAATAGGGATAGGAGTTGATTACACGGTTCATTTTTTAACCAGATATCATCAGGAAAGATTGGAAAATGATGATATTGAAGAGGTGACAAGAAATACCCTAAAAACAACCGGTAAAGCAATAATCTTTAATGCGATATCTGTAGCAGCGGGTTTTGCTGTTCTGCTTTTTTCAAATTTTAATCCGCTGGTAAATTTAGGTCTTCTTGTAAGCATAACAATGGTAACCTCATCACTGGCTTCAATGACAATTTTACCGGCTCTTTTAAATCAATTTAAACCTAAGTTTATAAGTGAAAAAAGGAGGTAGTAATGAAAAGAATCATTTTAATATTTATATTGATACTGACAATAAGTTTTACAGTTTACTCTTTAACGGGTAAAGAAGTTATGGAGAGAGTGGATAATAGGGAAACGGGTTCTTCAAGACATGCTTTAATGGGAATGGACCTTGTAGATAGCGAAGGAAATGTTAGGGCAAGAACACTTGAGGTCTGGAGTATTAAATATAATAAAGGAGAGGACCTTGATAAAATTGTAATGGAGTTTCAAAAACCGGATTCCATTGAAAATACGAGATTCCTGCAGGTTGAAAATAAAAGGCGGGATGATGATAAATGGATATATCTTCCTGCCCTTGGAAGAGTAAGAAGAATTGCTTCAAACCAGGGAGATCAGTCTTTTGTAGGATCGGATTTCACCTATGACGATATGGATTCAAGAGATGTCGAGGAAGATGAACACAAATTACTAAAAGATGATAAATACAACGGATATGAATGCTGGGTGGTGGAATCTATACCAAAAAAAATACAAAATTCCCAGTATTCAAAAAGGATTTCATGGATCACAAAGAAACATCTGGTACCTGTAAAGGTAGAAATGTATGATAAAAAGAAAAATGAACTTCTGAAAGTTTTGAAAGTGAAAAAAGAGATAAAAAAAATCGATGGAATATGGACTCCAGTTTATACTGTAATGGAAAATGTACAGTCAAATCACTCAACAAGGCTGTATGTAAAGGGAAATGAAAAAAGATTATTCCTTGAATATAATAAGAAAATAAGTCCGAAAAGATTCACGCAGAGATTTCTCAAAACTGGAAGATAATCAGGAGGTGCTAATATGAAAAAGTTTATTATAGTTATCTTAATCATATTGAATTCTGTATTTTTTATAAAAGCTTCTGATTTTGGTTCATCTATTCAGCAAAAAGAACTGGAGTGGGGAGGAAACTTTCAGTTTGATACCAGATTATACACCGAAAGTAGTAATAATGAATTAATTTCCGGGCTTGATTTGGATTTTAATTTATCCTATTCGGGTGAGAATTCTGAAGCAGAAGCTGTATTAAATTACAACAGCAAAGATGATGATATAAAACTGGAAGAAGGATATTTCAGGCTTTTTTATGGTAATTTTGATCTGCTTATCGGAAAGAAAAAAATTGTGTGGGGTAAAGGTGATAAGCTTCATGTTGTAGATAATATAAATCCCACTGATTATTCGGATTTTGTCAATATAGATTATCTTGACAGAAAAATTGCTCAAAAAATGATAAAACTCGATTATTATATAGGAAATGGTAATTTTGAATTGATCTATCTTCCCGAATTTGAAGCCGATAATATACCTGAAAACGGAAGATGGGTTCCAGAAGAGATGGAGAAATTGAATAATTTTGAAGATGAGCTATATAATTATGGAATGAATCTGGTAAATAATGGTTTCATTAGCCTGAATGAATTGGGAAAAATCCGCAATGAAATAGAGAAGGAGGTTCGGTTACCAGAATATGAAGAATTTAAAGATGGTAATATCGGATTAAGATATACCAATTCAATCAAAGGTTTTGATTTTGGAATATCTTACTACAATGGAAGATTTAAGCGGCCTAGTTTGAATTATGAGGTTATAAGGGATATTCAGTATTCAATTTCAGAAAGTACACCCGAACCGGACATTAACAATTTAACTGAGAGGATCCGGGATTTAAATCCCCACTATGATACATTACAGGTTTTTGGAGCGGAATTTTCAAAAATTCTACTTGGAGTAAATTCAAGAGCCGAATTTGCTTACTTCCTGACAGAAGATAATGAAGGAACTGATCCGGAAATAAAAAATAATCGAATTGGCTGGATAGTTGGAGGAGATAGAAATATCGGTTTAAACAACCTGAATTTAAATATTCAGTTAAAAGGTATAAAGATACTAAATGAGGAAGAGATAAAAAATAATGAAAAAACATATTACATAATAAATGGTGGACAGCAGATACCCGTAATTGAAAATATAGATGTTGATTATGATGATGAAAGAAATTACTTAACTAATTTGATGGTTGCAAAACTTTCTGATAGCTACAATCATGAAAAAATAAAACCCGAGATAGATCTGGTCTACAATATAGAAACAGAAGATTATCTTATAGAAAACAAAATAGAATTTATATTAAAAGATGAAACCAGTTTGGAACTTAGATATGTGCTTTATGAGGGTGATGGAAATACTAGATTCGGTCAGTTTGATAAAAATGATTTTGCCGCTCTGAATTTTGAATATAATTTCTAATAAACCCAGTTGATTATTATCCCGGAGGGTATAACTCTCCGGGACAATATTTATTTAATTTTTCCTTGAATATTTTATTCAGATATTTATTCTTTAGTGAAAGATAAAAAAAGGAGAATATATGAGATTTAAACCAAGAAAAATATTTTTATTGATAATTGCAATTAGTATACTGATTTCAACGGGATTTTCCCAGAATTTAGAAATATTGAAAAATAACAATTCATATAATAAAGCAAGGGGAGATAGAAAATATCCTGAACCCTTTTTTCAGCTTAAAGATGGTGTGTATCCCAACAACGGTCTGGCAACAGCAGTTTACAATATTCCGGGTGAAAAATATCAGCTTCAAATTAATGTAAATCCAAAGTATAATGATAATCTGGATAAATCTTTTAAAAAAGCCAGAAGGGTGGCTGAATTTTACATTAAAATTATTAAGCTGTATGCTAAAAATGCTTCTGTTGAGGCTTTAAATAACCACCTAAAAGATGCAGATAAAGAGGGGGATATGGTTATCAACTGGGGAAATTCGGATAAATTTGTGGAAAAATTAATGGATGAATATGATGTATCTAAAAACCTTAAAGGTAAAGAACTTTTAAAATCTCTGCAGCAGAAAATGGGAGATTAGTAACACCAAAATTAATAATTAGATATTCAGGTTTTAAAGGAATTGGCTTAATATTACATAATTAATATTTTAGTTATTATCATTATAACCAATATTATGGGTTATAAAATCATTTGCCCTATAGAAAAGCTATTTGAAGAGTCCTTATCTCTTAATTTTCAATTGGTTGAACTACAATAGAAAATTTAACCTGTAAAATTATATTTTCTTATATAAAAATATTTTTTAATTATTCAAATTTATTATAACTGTATAGTTTATTTAAGGATTTTCGATTGGGTTTATTAGGTTCATAATCCTCATCTTTATAACCCAGAGCAAATAAACTGTAAATTTTATATTTTTTGGGAATATCAAAAAACTTTCTTACTTTTTTCTTATTAAACCAGCCTATCCAGCATGTAGAAAGGCCTTCGTTTTCTGCTGCAAGTACAAGATGCTCTCCAGCAATTCCTGCATCGATAGGTTGATAATCTATCTTGGATATTTTTTTACCAACTATATTTGGCAAAAATTTTTTCTTTGAAAGCATTACGATGAAAACGGGAACAGTTTTGGTCCATGGAAGTTTATAAATCCCTGAAAAAGCCTTTTTATGAAATTTATCCCTTAATTCTTTATCATCAATTACTATGAATTCCCACCCTTGAGCGTTTTCTGCTGAAGGTGATAATCTCACCGCTTTAAATATTTTTTTTATTTTCTCCCTTTCGACTTTTTTTTCTATATTATATTTTCTTATACTTCTACGTTTTTCTATAACTTTTTCAAAATCCAAAATTTCCTCCTTTTTCCCTATAATAATATTGATTTATGTTTAAAGCAATATATAATTTTGTGTATAGATTTTTGGAAAACATGAAGAATACAGTATAATATCAAATATAATATAGAAAGGCAAAAATGGTTCATGGGTTCAAATTAATTAAAAAGGAAAATGTAAAAGAAATTAATTCTCTGGTATATTTATTCAAACATGCTAAGACAAATGCAGAATTAATAAAGGTAGAAAATGAAGATAATAATAAAACTTTCTCAATATCTTTTAAAACGCTTCCGTATTCAAATAATGGAATTGCCCATATTATGGAACATTCGGTGCTTATGGGATCAAAAAAGTATCCCGTAAAAGACCCATTTGGGATTTTATCCAAGGGGTCTATGACAACATTTTTAAATGCTTTTACAGGGTCTGATAGAACAATTTATCCCTTTAGCAGCACAAATGATAAGGAATTTATGGGGTTAATGGATGTATATCTTGATGCTGTTTTTAATCCTCTGTTTTACAGTGAGAAAAATATATTAAAACAGGAGGGCTGGTATTATTCATTAAAAGATTTTGATTCCCCCCTAACGGTCAATGGAATAGTATATAATGAAATGAAAGGAGCACTGGCTTCCCCATATGCCCAGCTGTGGAATCATGTTTTAAAAGCTCTTTTCCCCGACACAGTTTATAAATATATTTCCGGAGGAGATCCCCGTGAAATAACCCAGCTAAAGCAGGATGAGTTCATTAAATTTCATCAAAATTACTATCATCCATCAAATTCATATATATTTTTGTATGGAAATGGAGATTTAAATAAGGAATTAGAGCTTATAAATCATAATTACCTATCAAAATATGATAAAAAAGAATTTAATAATTCAATAAAATTACAGAATAATTATAGAAACAATATTGATGAAGAGTATAAATATTCGATATCCAGGAATGAAGAGAAAAAGAATAAATCTTTTATTTCGATCAACTGGGTAATTGAAAAATCCAGCGATTTAAAACTAAAAGCTGCAATGAAAATAATAAATGATGTACTTGCCAGTTCTTCAGGGGCTATTCTTAAAAAATCATTACAGGATAAAGAATGGGGGGAGGATTTTGTAAGTTCTTTTGATGGCTCCATGAAGCAGATGCTTCTATCTCTGGTTCTTGTTAATTCGGATAAAAAATACAAACAAAATTTTCTAAACCTGATATATGAAGAACTGAATAAAACTGTAAAAAATGGTATCGAAAAGGATTTAATTAAAGCTGCAATTAGTGATATGGAATTCCATCTTCGTGAAGCAGATTATGATGGCTATTCAAATGGACTTGTATATAATTTCAAAATATTATCTAACTGGATGTTTGGAAATAACCCCATAGAATCTTTGAAATATGAAAAAATTCTTGCATTTTTAAAAGAAAAAGTTCAAACGGATTATTTTGAAAAGATTATTAAGAAACATCTCATTGATAATGACCATAAAGCAGTTATAACCCTGGTACCGGAAAAGGGCTTGCTGGAAGAAGAAATGCTTGCTGAGAAAAAAAAATTACAGAAAATTAAAAAAGAGATGTCCGATGAAGATGTTCAAAGAATTATATTTGAAACCAAAGAACTAAAAAAATATCAAACGAAAGAAAACACCAAAAAAATGCTGGATAAATTACCATTACTGTCATTGAAGGATATAGATAGAAAGGCAAAAAGGTTCCCTATTGTTGAGGATAAAATTGAAGATATAAACATTAATTATTATTTTACTAACACAAATAACATAATTTATTTTAATTTATACTTTGATACTTCCGTAATTCCTGAAGAAGATATTCCATATATTAGTTTACTGACAGATCTTCTGGAGGAACTGGACACAAAAAACTATAATTATGACAAACTTTCCAACCAAATTAGGATAAATACGGGCGGGATAGAATATGAAACTACCTGCTGGAAATATAAAAATAATCCAAATAACTTACAGCCTCTGATAAAGATTAAATCCAAAGTTATTCCGAAAAAACTGGATAAACTAATTGAATTAGTAGGGGAAATAATAAGTAATACAGTGTTTACTGATTATGAAAGATTGATGAAGTTGATAAAACAGATTAGATCGGAACTTGATATGGAACACGGGTACTCGGGAGAATCTCTGGGAATAATCCGGCTTCAATCATATTTTTCAAAATGCGGGGTGTATGGTGATTTGATTGATGGATATGAATATTATAAATTTATAAGGAAACTGGATGAACAGTTCGATTCAAAAAAGGAAAATATCGCCCATAAATTAAAAGAAATTTCTGAAAAAATATTCAGTATTAATAATTTTGAAATACAGACTACATTGGAAAAAAAAGACAGGGATTTGTTTAAAAGAGAAGCCGTAAAAATCAAAAAATATTTGACTGAAAAAAAGGAAGAAAAAAAGAATTATATTTTAAAAAGAAATAGAAAAAATGAGGGGTTTGCTTCCAGTTCTACCGGGGTACAAAATGTATACCTGGGGGCTAATTATAAGGATTATGGCTATAATTTTGAAGGTAGTTTTATGGTGCTCAATCAGATGATAAGCAGGGATTATCTTCACAAAAATTTAAGAATTGAAGGCGGGGCATATGGCGCCTGGAGTATTCTTAATACTTCAGGATTTTTTTGTTTATCCTCGTATAGGGATCCTAATCTTGCTGAAACCCTTGAAATTTTTAAAAAGGTTGTTAAATATATCAACAATGTTAACTTCTCACAGAAAGAAATTACTAGATTAATTATCGGCACAATATCAACTGTAGAAGACCCCATGTCTCCAAGTTCAGAAGGACAGCTTGGATTTAAAATGAAAAGAATAGGTCTAGAAAAAGATTATCTCCAAAAAATCAAAAATGAAATTTTAGATACAAACAGCAAAAAGATAAAGAATCATAGGAAAATGATAGAACAGCTCATAGAAAATTCATTTGTGCTGGTATATGGAAATGCAAAAAAAATTAAGATGAATAAGAATATATTTGATAAAATTATAAATCTTAACTAAAATTGGATATTTTGTTAATTATGTTTGTTTATACTTCCTTATCTTGACAAAAAAATCTATCAATGTATAATTTTGTCTGGAAGTGGTGGTATAATGGATCAAATCAAAAAGCTTTTTAAATATATCAAGGAATACTGGTATTTGTATCCTTTTGCTATAATATTCATGGTTTTACTTGGATTGACACAAAATGGACTGGCATTTGTGGTAAGAGAATTCATAAAATCGATTAGGATAAGCGGTGAAGGAAGCTATGATTATCTGTATATGGTCATAAAGCTTGGTATTATAAATGTTTTAGTTCTTTCACTTTCAAAATTTGGTCAGGATTATACACTATTTTATATAGGTCAAAGATTAATAATGAATTTAAAACTTGATTCCTTTAAGAAGATAGTAAGATCCCCCATGACTTTTTTTAAAAATATGGAGAGTGGCGAAATTATATCAAGATTAACAAATGATGTTAATAAAATTCAAAATTTCTTCAAGCGCGGTATTCCCGACATGGTAAAAAATACTTCTATGCTTGCTGTAGCAATTTATGCTATGATTCGAATTAATTATAAATTGTTTTTGATAATTCTTGCAGCTGTACCTTTTATGGTAGTGATTTTGCATTTTCTTGGAAAATTTATGAAGAAATATATCGAGAAATCTCAGGGTAAACTTGCAAGAACTGTTTCCTCTCTTCAGGAAGTTATCCAGGGAATTGAAGTTGTTAAGCTTTTCTCAGCTGAAGATAGAGAGTATGATAAATTTGAAAGAAGAAATCAAAATTATCTGGATATTGCAATGAAAACAATTCGTGTTAAAACTATAAACCTCCCCATAGTTGAGTTATTCGGATATATTGCATTAATTGTAATATTCTGGATAAGCGGAAAACAGATTCTTGAGGGAGAAATGCTTATTGAGGATTTTATGGCATTTTTTGTTTTGGCCGGAAATGCATCTAATGCTGTTAGAAGAATCAGCAACCTTCATATTTTTATAAATGAAACATCTGCATCTGCTAAAAGAGTTTTTGAAATTATGGAAGTAAATAACGAAATTCTTGATAATAATGGGACCTTCAGAAAAGATGAATTAGATGGGCATGTGGAATTTAAAAATCTTTATTTCAAATACGATGAAAAAGATATTCTAAAAGATATAAATCTTGAGGTAAAACCGGGAGAAACAGTAGCTTTTGTGGGAGCAAGCGGTGCCGGTAAAACAACCCTTGTGAACTTAATACCAAGGCTTCATGAGATCTATAAAGGTCAGCTTCTCATAGATGGAGTTGATATAAAAGATTACGATGTTTTTAATCTTAGAAAGCATATTTCTGTTGTCAGTCAGGAAAATTTTCTATTTTCGGGTTCTGTTGAGGAAAACATTAAGTACGGGAAACCTGAAGCCAGCAAAGAAGAGGTAATAGAAGCAGCAAAGGCAGCTTATGCTCACAACTTTATAAAGAATTTATCTAACGGATATGAAACGGATATAGCCGAAAGAGGTGTGAAAATTTCAGGGGGTCAGAGACAGAGATTGGCAATTGCCAGGGCAATACTGGTGGATCCCGAGATACTACTATTTGATGAGGCTACTTCTTCTCTTGATAGTGAATCCGAAAAATATGTACAGGAAGCAATCGATAATCTTGTAAAAAATAGAACTACATTTATTGTGGCCCATAGACTATCTACTATACTTGATTCGGACAGAATTGTTGTAATGGATAATGGGGAAATAGTAAATATAGGAAGCCACGAAGATCTGCTTGAGAGATCTCCAATTTACCAGAAATTATACGATTTGCAGTTTAACGCTTAAGGAAATTTGATGAAAATACTTCATCTTGATGCATTTACGGGTTTTGGTGGAGGGCAGAAAAGATATACAAATATCGCAGAGCAGCTGTCTGCTAAAAATCATGAATTAATACTGGTTTCAAGGAAAAATTCCGAAGTTGATAAAATATTTCCCGGTAAAGTTTATTCATCTTCCTTTTTAGGTGACTTGGATGTTTTTTCTTTTTTTAGAATATTTCAAATTATTTTAAGGGAAAAACCCGATATTATACATACCCATTCACATCAGGATCACTGGATTGGAGGGATAGTTTCAAAACTTTTTCCAACAGTAAAACTGGTACATACAAGGCATGTTGATTTTAAAATCAAAAATAATTTTATAAATAAATGGATGTACAGTACCCTCACCGACTGTATCATTACAAGCTGCAGAGCAATAAAAGATACTTTACTGGCTTCTTTTACTGATATCCCTAACTTTGGGGATAAAATTTATCCAATTCTTACAATAAACCCACCGAAGAAAAAAGGCAAGAAGGGGCAGATAAGAAAAGAGCTTAATTTAAAAGGTGAAATAATTGTTTCTATGGTTACACGGCTGGTGGACTGGAAAGGTCATAAATATCTTTTTCAAGCTATTCCTCTTATTATCGAAAAAATAAAAAATATCAGATTTTTAATTGTTGGAGATGGACCCTATCTACATAAGTTGAAAGAAATGGCTCATAGGCTGGACATAGAAGAGTATGTTATTTTTACCGGATTTAGAAATGATGTTGATAATGTTTATGCAGATACTGATATAAGTGTACTGCCTTCTGAAATGGAATCCCCGGGGGTGAGTATTGCCGAATCGATATTTCATGAAATACCTGTTATAACATCCAATGTTGGTGGAATACCGGAAATTGTTAAGGATGGATATAATGGATTTCTAATAGAAGTAGGGGATGCTGAAGCTATAGCAGAGAGGGTGATTAAATTAATAAATGATGAGAATCTCTATAAAAAAATAAAAAATAATTGCAGGAAATGGAAAGAGAAAAAAATGAGTGAAAAAACTCCAGCTGAGAAAATTGAAATAATTTATAAAAAAATTATCAACAGATCCTCTTGAATTACAGCTTGACCGTTTCTTATAATTTTTATATGATAACTGTATGAAAAAATTGAATATAGAAAAAAACAAATCATTAAAATTTTTTAATGCTTATTTCATAAAGACAAATGCTAAATATTTCTATGAATTTAAAGGTAATATATCCGAGCTGCAACAAATATTGAGATGGGCTTCAATAAGTAACGAAGACGTTTATATCTTAGGCGGCGGATCAAATATTTTAGTAACAAAAGATAAAATTGATGGTCTAGTAGTATATGTAAATAATGATGATATAGAAGTCTATGATGAAAAAATTAGAGTTTCTTCGGGAGTTGATTCCTCTATATTTTCAATATTTGCCTATGTAAATGGGTTATCTAAAACAGAGTTTTTATACGGACTGCCCGGTAAAATAGGAGGGGCAATCTATATGAATGCAAGAGTATATGAAAATTCAATTTCAGATATTCTAAAAAAATCCCGGGTTGTTACTTACAGTGGAGAAATAAAAGAATTAGAAAATAAAGATATGAATTTCGGCTATAAGGATTCTATTTTTCAACACAAAAACTATATCATTATTGACTCCGAATTTGAATTAAAAAAAGGGGATAAAGGGGATATTTTAAAGCAAATGGATTATAACTTAAAACAAAGAGTTAAAAAGGGACATTTTGATTATCCCTCATGCGGCTCTGTCTTTAAAAATTCACTCATGGACGATATTTATGCAGGTGAGTTAATTGATAATTTAAACCTCAAGGGAACCAGTATAGGAACAGCTGAAATATTTGATAAACATGGTAATTTTATAATAAACAAAAATGAGGCAAATGGAAAAGATATACAGAAATTAATTTCATATATTCAAAAAAAAGTAAAAGAAATGAAAGATATTGATTTAGAAAAAGAAGTTGTAATCTGGTAATTAGTTTTTAGTTATTTGTTTTTTGTGTTCGTTTTTAAAATCATTATATGGTTTTTAGCCTAAGTTAAAAATAAAGCAAAAGAAAAAAACTTATTAGAAAATATTAAATAGTTTGACTGTTAATCCTTCTAAGAAAGTATCAAAAAAAGTGCTGGAAGATTTCGGCACTAAAAATCTTAAAAGAGATTTCCAAATTTCAACTCAGATGGTTTTTGATAATTTATAAATTGCTTAATTTATCAATATTTTTTTTAGTTTTGACAGTAAATTATCAAAATGAGATCCTTCCCAGTATATTTTATTGCAGCTGGAACAGATTTTAAAATTATCAAAATTTCTATAAATATATTCTGGGATTCTGTCTTTAGTAATTTCTCTTGATATCTTCTTTAAAGAACTGTTACATTCAAGACATCTTGAGAATATATTAAATGAATTTTCAAGCTGAAATCTGTGTATTACTTCTTCTATCTGAATATATTTATTCCTGCTTTTTACTAGATATCCATGAGTTACTTCTTTTCTATTTAATAATTCAACATCACATGTTAATATTATTCTGTTTTCATTATTTGATATGGTTACAATTTTTTTATCCCTAAAACTGTTTGAATATAAAGTGTCAAATCCAAGAAATCTTAAATATTTTGCTAATTTTTTAAGGTGAACATCTGCAATGAATTTTATAGTCCTTAATGAATTATTTCTAACCCTGCTAGTTTTTTTTATATCAAAAGATTCAAATACAGGATATATACTTATCCTGTCGTTATTCCTAATTTTATAATTTAGTGATACAGACTTCCTGTTAGATAGAACAAAATCAATTTCTGTTTGGGGGATTCCAAAAGTATCTACTGCATGTTTAACTGTAGTCCCGCTATTAAATCTATATTTGATATCTTTATATCTATTTTCTCTTTTTATAAAATTATTTAATTCCGCATAGAACCTAATATATGCTTTTTTCATAATTAACATTTATTATAGCATATTTTGTGGAATCTATCCAGCGTTCTGATTTTGCATTTTGTGACCAGAATTCTGCCATCTGGATAATATTTTCAAAAGATCAGAAAACAGAATCCAGATTACAGAATCTGACATAATACTTCAGGGTAGTTTGTACCTAAAGATACAAAAAAACAAAAATTCAGACGCAGATTAACGCTGATTTTAAGTATAATCATTGAAGCATCTCATAAGAGATAGTTTTAATTAGACAGGATTCTTTCAAAAAAATTCATGTAGAAAAAATAAATTCATAGAATGAAATTTTTAAGTAATTTTCTATTTTAAAAGCCTTTATGAGTAGCATCGATGACTAAAGATCCCTTGTCCCCGGGGGACAGACTTGTTTGAATAATCATCCTCCTACTTACGGAGAATTTTACTGTTAATCCTGTCAATCCGGCTATACATGGATGTATATTATTAAGACTCTTCATGACAGTCTTTGGGAAGAATCCTGTCTAATTATATAAAAGAAAATTATCCGATTGATTTTATAAGCTCATTGTCTGGATATTCTTCAGGGGTGTTGCATCGATGGGTTAAGTTAAAAAAATCATGGTAATCATGTTAATCATGTCTGGTTAAGATATTTTAATCTTTTCTTTTATGAGTTTCATCTATGATAATACTTATAACATGTGTTTGTTATTTTATTAATTTTAAAAGTACAAACTAACCTGAAACATACCGCTGATTACATTGAAAAAACAATTCGTGATAAGAAACAATTTGTATTTTGAATAATTTATGATATTATGTTTTCGAAAAAAGGAAAGTAATTTCGATGAAGTTTTTAAATTTAAACAAAAGAGAAAAACGCTCCTTTATAATCATCATAATCTCCACTTTTTTTTACGGGTTTTTTCTTAGCATGATAAAAACCAGAACAATTATAGCAAGAAAAGCATTGCTTGCAACTGACTGGCAGTTATCCCTCCTTGTTATGATTTTCCCTGTTACCAATTTTATCTCCATTTGGTGGGGTAAAATTCTTGAAACAACCCGAAATAAATCTAAATTTTTCTTATATATTTCTATATTTGGTAGGCTACTTTTAATTGCAGGTTTATGGATATCTAATATGAATCAATTTTTGATCCTACTGTTTATTATTTTCTTTTTCCATTCATCCTATATTCCTGCCAGGAATAGTCTATTTCAGACTAATTTCAGAAGGCAAAATAGGGGAAGATTATTTGGTATTACATTAAGTTTAGCCACACTGATTTCTATGATAATCTCCTATTTTGCAGGAAGATTCCTGGATCTTAATGAAAACTATTTTAAATATTTCCTATTTGCGGTGGGAATTCTAGGGTTTATTAACTCCTTTTTGTTATATTTTGTTAGAATAAGGGATAACAGTAAGCTATATAAAAAGGCTAAATTAAGTTTTCATAGTATATTTATATCTCCTTTGAAACGTTCTGCCCAGATTTTAAAGAAAAACTGGCAGTTTGCAAGATTCGAGCTTAGTTTTATTTTATACGGTATGGGATTTATAATGATGATGGTAGCTGTACCCATATATCTGGTTGATGTATTAAAATTATCATATACAACTAGTTTTCTGGCAAAAGTTGTTGTAGCTCAGTTTGGAGTTTTTTTATTATCTCCATTTATGGGGAAGCTCCATGATAGATGGCACCCAAATATGTATAATGTGTTTTCATTTGGGCTTTTAATTCTGTATCCAGTATTTTTTATTATTTCCACTTTCTTTTCGGGAAGCAGTATTCAGGTATATATTGTGTTTTTTGGATTTTTGGTTTTTGGTATTGCTAGAGCAACAGTCAGTATTGCCTGGAATATGGGATCTGTTTATTTTGCAGGAGATGAAGATTCTTCGATGTATCAGAGTATCCATGTAACTTTTACAGGTATTCGTGGAGTTCTTGCCCCTCTATTTGGATTGCTTATAAAAAAATTATTTGGGTTAAATTCTATGTTTTATGTATCCATGATGTTTTTTATTGCAGCTTCTATTCAGAGTTTCTTTGCTTATAAAAAAGGGAAAAACATCACAAATCGGAGCAGCTCACAGAGCACAAAGCGATAAACATCGAACATCGGAGCAATGCACAATGCACAAAGGGAAAAACATTGCACATCGGAGCAGCGTACAATGCACAAAGGGAAAAACAT